>NZ_JAYLLH010000025.1:0-62504 GCF_035818635.1 Mesobacterium hydrothermale
CATCAGCATGACTCGCACGGCCAGCACCAAATGGGAATCCCAATTCGGACTCGTTTGTCGCGATCAATCCACTAGTGGATGCGCCGCAGTTCCGGAACAGTGCGCGCCATGGCGCGCGGCGCGGCTGGCGATGATGGAGGGGACCGCTGAAAAGTGGACATCATCGCCAGTTCGCAACATCACGAAAACCTGATCTGGCGCAAAGACCCGACTCGGCACTGTCGCTATCCCTGAGCGCGTAAAAGGCAACGAGACGTTGGAGGTTGATATGCTTCGCCTTGCCAGTATTCTTTATTCGCTGATCGGTACAACGCTGGCCGGCAGCGCGGTGATCGCGGTTCTGACCATGGGGATGGACACGCTTCAACCGATCCTGTGGGCCGCCATCGCGGGCTTTGTCGTGGGGCTGCCGGTGACGTGGTTCGTCGCCAAGGCGATCTACAACCCCAGCTGATCCAGCAGGCCGTTCGCGGCTGTTTCGATCAGATCCAGCGCCCCGTCGAAATCCCGGGTGTAATACGGGTCCGGCACGTGGTCCGCGCCGGTGTGCGGGGCGTAATCCGTCATCAGGCGCAGTTCGGCCCCGTTTGGCGGCGCCATCCGGCGCAGATCGGACAGGTTTTGGCCGTCCATTGCAAGGATCAGGTCGAATTTCCCGAAATCCGCCACGCTGACCTGTCGCGCGCGCAGCGTCGACAGGTCATAGCCGCGCTTGGCCGCGGCCTCTTGCATCGGGCCATAGGGCGGGTTGCCGACATGCCAGTCGCCGGTGCCCGCGCTGTCAAGCTCCAGCGCCACGCCGCGGTCTTGGGCAAGCTTTCGCACTACAGCTTCGGCGCTTGGTGAACGACAGATATTGCCCAGACAGACAAACAGGATACGATGGGTCATACGCAGGCTCCTTTTGGCTTGTGCCGTTGTAACCAGTTGTCCGTCAGAGTGCCATGGTAGCCAGTAAGATCGTCATCCTCACAGGGGCCGGAATCTCGGCCGAAAGCGGGCTTGGGACCTTTCGGGACAACGGCGGGCTTTGGGACCGGCACCGGATCGAGGACGTTGCCACGCCAGAGGCGTTTGCCCGTGACCCCGACCTTGTCCACAGCTTCTATAACACCCGCCGCGCGCAGGCGGCGCAGGCTGAACCCAACCCGGCGCATTTCGCGCTGGCCTGGCTTCAGGCGGATTGGCCGGGCGAGGTGGTGATCGTCACCCAGAACGTCGACTGGTTGCACGAAAAGGCTGGCGGCACCGCGATCCACATGCATGGCGAGCTGTCTCGTGCGCTGTGTGCCAACTGCGGCCACCGGTCACCGGCTCCGCTGGTGATGACGCCGGCCGATCCCTGCCGGGCCTGCGGCGCACGGGCGACCCGGCCCGATATCGTGTGGTTCGGGGAAATCCCCTATCGGATGGAAGAGATCGCCGATCACCTGCACAGCTGTGACCTGTTCGTGGCGATCGGCACCTCGGGGCAGGTCTATCCCGCCGCCGGGTTCGTGACAGAGGCCGCCTATGCCGGGGCCAGAACGCTGGAAATCAACATGACAGACAGCGAAACTTCGGCGGCATTCGATGATCACCGCGTCGGTCTTGCCAGCCAGACCGTGCCCGCATGGGTCACGGCCCAGCTGGACGGGGTGCGTCAGTTGCTTTGACCCATGTTGCCATGGTTGTGGCCCATGTTGCCGCCCATCTTGCCGTGCATCGGCTTGCGGTCCAGATCGACCGGCACCTCGACGACGATATCGCCAGCCTTTTCAAAGGTCAGTGTCACGGTGACGATATCGCCCTGGTTCAGGGTCTTGTTCAGACCCAGGAACATCACGTGATCGCCGCCACGCGCCAGCATGTGGGTTTCGCCCGCCGGGATGACAAAGCCTTCTTCGACATGCACCATCTTCATCACGCCGTTGGCGTCGGACTGGTGGGTGTGCAGTTCGACCTTGGCGGCAACATCTGATTGCGCGTCGATCAGGCGGTCATCTTCGGCCCCGGTGTTTTCGATCGCCATGAAGGCGGCGCCGGATTTCGACATTGCGGTCGAGGCACGGGCATAGGGATCGCCAATCACGATATCGGCGAAGGCGGGCATGGCGAAAGCGGTGGCCGCGACGGCAGCCAGAACGGTCTTGAAGGTCATCTTTTTGGATCCTTGTTCGGTGATATGTCTGAAACGTCTTGGAAATTCAGACAGGCACCGGCGGCCCCCGCGCCGTGGCGGCACTGACCTCTGCGCTTTGGGGAACCTGCGCCGCGTCGCCGCGAACAACCGGGGCCCAGCGCAGGGCGACCGTTTGCAGGGTGATCGGCTGATCCGCGCCCGCAAACAGAGCGGCCACCCCGTCGGGGCAGATATGGGCCGGACCGGTCGGGTTGCCATCGGCATCCAGTTCGATTGCCACAAGGCCCTGCGCAGAGCAGATCGTGATCTGTTCCACCCCGGCCGACGCCCCGCGCGCAACGGCCAGTTCCTGGCTTGTCAAAGCCAGAACCAGCACAAGCAACAAGGTGCCAAGGCGGGGGAACATGCGCATCATCGCGGCCTTGATAACCTTCCCCCACGGGAAGGAAAAGTGCCTAAAACTGCGCCGCGACGCTTTGGCATTTCCCCCGAAGCGTCCGCGCTTGGCCCATCTTCCGCCGCAATCGTGGTGTTTCCTGTCGCGCAAACAGGACGAGTAGGCAGGCAGTACCCCCATGAATATGCAGACCTCGACAGTGATGGCCCCCCCGGCACCGCGCACGCTGGAGGACATGCAGCTCCCCATCGTGATGATGCGGGACATCGTGCTCAAGACCATCTTCCGCAAGAACACCAACACCGTGCGCGAGCTGTCCAAGGCGATCTGCCTGCCGGTCCCGGTGTCGCAGGAACTGATCGACCTGGCGCGGTCGCAGGGGCTGCTGGAAGCGATGGGCACGATGAGCGCCGCCAGCAGCAGCGAGATGTCCTATCAGCTTACCGACGGTGGCAAGGCGCGGGCGCTGGACGCGCTGTCGCAGTCGGAATATTTCGGCGCGATGCCGGTGCCCCTGGACGTTTATGCCCAGCAGGTCAAGCGCCAGTCGATCCGCAACATCCAGATCACCCGCGAACAGCTGACCAACGCGATGGGGCATCTGATTCTGCCCGATGACCTTCTGTCGAACCTTGGCCCGGCAGTCAGCGCAGGCCGGTCGATCCTTATGTATGGCCCGCCGGGCAACGGGAAATCGTCGATCTCGAACGGGATCCGCGATGCCATGGGCGACAACATCTATGTCCCGCGCGCCATCGAATACAGTGGCCAGGTCATCACCGTCTATGACCCGATCGTGCACACTGCGGTCGAAGACGACCCCGACACCGCCAGCCAGTTGCGCATCCGCACCCGGTTCGATACCCGCTATGTTCTGTGCACACGGCCGACGGTCGTGACCGGCGGGGAACTGTCGCTGAAGATGCTGGACCTGGTCTATAACCCCACCGCGCGGACATATCAGGCGCCGTTGCAGCTGAAATCCATCGGCGGGATCTTCATTGTCGACGACCTTGGCCGCCAGGCCGAGCCTCCGCAGGCGCTGGTCAACCGCTGGATCGTTCCGCTGGAAGAAGGCCGCGACATCCTTGCGCTGCAATCGGGCGAGAAATTCGAAGTCCCGTTCGACACGCTGGTGATCTTCTCGACCAACTTTCACCCGAATGAAATCTTCGACCAGGCCGCGTTGCGCCGGATCTTCTTCAAGATCAAGATCGACGGGCCGAGCCAGGAAACCTTCCTGAAGATCTTTGCCATGGTGGCACGCAAGAAAAAGCTGCAACTGGACGAGGCGAGCCTGGTCCATCTGCTGAAGAACAAATACCCGACAATCAACAACATCTTCGCCAACTACCAGCCGGTGTTCCTGATCGACCAGATGATCGCCGTTTGCGATTTCGAGGGCATCCCCTACAAGATGTCCCCCGAACTGGTTGACCGCGCCTGGGGCAACATGTTCGTCAAGGACGAAGTCATCGTGAAATAAGCCGCGCGCCACGGTCAACGCGCGCCCCACGCTTTCAAGAAAGAGGGGCACGCCCCGTCGGTCAACCCGGCGGCAACCCACCACCGACACGCACCGGCAGGGCCCGCATCCGGCCTGAAAACGCCGCAATGCCCGTGCGGCGCGGGCCGCCTGCGTCCGGCTTTGGGCGGCCTGACGGGCCCCGCACGCGACGCCGCACCGCGCCTGCATGGACTGGCGCCGGGACACCGGGGAAGTTTGTGAAAAACCCGCTTGACGCCCGCGCGTGGCTTCCTTATTCCCCGCGCACGGTCCGGCGCGGTAGCTCAGTTGGTTAGAGCGAACGACTCATAATCGTTAGGTCGGGGGTTCGAGTCCCCCCCACGCCACCACCGTTCCCCAGACAGCGACGATCCGGTCTCAGACCCAAAGCGCGTAGGCTGCGACCCAGATCGACAGCAGCACCGCGCAGACAATCGCGTAAAGCCCGTTCCAGCGCAGCCCGACGCGCCAGGCCGACACCTCGGCAAAATGGCCGACCAGCAGCACCGTCGCCGCCACGGGCGACGTCGCGCCGCACAGCGTCCAGCCCGCGGTCAGCGCCAGAACCACCGCCGCCGGGGGCACCCCCATCGCCGCGGCACTGGGCAGAAGCGGCGCAATCAGTGACACTGCAAGGATCGGGTTCATGCCCAGCTGCCCCAGCAGCGGCACCACCCAGACCATCGAGACCAGCAGCAGCACCGGCGGCACGCTGCCCAGGTCCAGCCCCAGCGACAGCAGCGCCGGGCCCAGCACATGCCCCCCCACCGTGCCGATATAGCCCGCCATCATCAGCAGCATCATCTCTCCGCTGAAGTCCTGGATTTCGCCAAAGATGTAGCGGCCGAGTTTTTCCGCCGTCGCCTGCACCGGCCTGTGGCCCGCGTTCTGGATCAGCAACCAGCCCACTGCCATCATCGGCACCAGCACCATGACCACGCCGATCACCCGCACCCCGCTGATCGTCTGCAAGACAACCACGCCGACCAGCAGAACCGCCAGCAGGATGCCCAGCGGCAGCATCGCCTCCCACCCGCCGGGGGCAGTTTGCGGCGCCGCGCGGCGGCCGCCGGACAGTTTCGGCTTGAGGATCGAGTCCAGCGCCCAGCCGGTCGCGGCCAGGATGACCCCCGACACCAGCGCCGGCAACGCCACGTTGGACCATGTCGCCCCCACGATCAGCGATGTCGAAATCGCCATGGCAAAGGACAAGGGCGACCAAGGCAACGTGGACAGCAACGCCCGGTCGATCGCCAAGAGCATGCGCCGGGTGCGGATCGCGCGGATTTCCGGGTCCTGCTCGGTCTTGGCGCTGGCCACGGCCAGCGTGCCCAGCAATTGCAGCGAACCATAGTTCAGCAGCAGCGAAAACGCCTGCCCGCCGACGGTCAGCGCAAGATAGCGCCGCCCCGGTTTCTGCGCGGCCAGAACCGCGCCCGCCTTCTGGATCGACGCATCGCCCTGCGCCACCGATTTCAGCACCGTGATCGCGGTGAAAAACGCGGCAATGAACGCGGCGGTCGAAAGACCGGCGACAACCGTCTTGCCCCAGTCCGCGTCGGTGAACAGCAGCATCCCCGTCAGGATCAGCGCCAGCCCGACAAAGGCCAGCCGCGTCCGTTTCACCCACGTGCACAGCTCGACGATCAGCGCCAGCGTGACACCGGCCTTGGCATAGGTGACCCAGTCACCGCCCAGCCCCCATTGCCCCATGATCGCAAGCCCGGTCAGGATCAGCAGCAGCAGCCCGGACAGCAGGTCACGTTTCGGCGTGGTGGTCATGGCCGCCCCCGGGGGGCGACGCGTGTATCGCGGCGTGGCATCTGGGATCTTGCTTTGCGAACAGGCGGGTGTCGTCTTTGTCGCACCCCTGCCGGTCAGTGCCAAGGGTTAAACCGCCCGTTTCAATGCACCTTTTGCAACCCTGCCCCGACAGGTTTGCAGCCCTGCGCGGTCAGGCAGCCTGTCGCCGGTTGTCGATGGCCGCGCGGCACCAGGCTTCCAGCGCGGCGGCCGTCGGGGCCACCTGTTCGGCCATGCCGCCGCAGAAGGAGTCGAACGCTTCGGCATAGCCCGGGTTCAGCCCGACCAGCACCGGCACCTCAAGTTCCAACGCCTGCGCGATCACCTCTCGGAACCCCCGGCCTTCGGATTCGTGCCGCCCGAACTTGTTCACGATCAGCAGGTCGCTGTCCGCCGTCAGCCGCAGCCCGGCTTCGCCCACGGCGGTTTCCAGCGCGGTCGGGTCCAGTGTGCAGCCCGCCGCCCCGGACCCAAGGCGTTGAGAAATCCGCATCACCGGTCCGTTGGGCAGCACCCGCAGGTCCATGTCGCATTTCTCGGACCCCGCACGTTCGACGTTTTCCTGCACCGCGCCCGCCAGGCGCCAGCCCTGCGCCAGCCCGCGCGCGGCAAGCCCCGACAACAGCAGGTCAAGGGAACCCCGGCCCGGCAGCGTGACATAGGCGAATTGCATCGCATCCTCCGAAAATCCGGCGGACCATGCCAGCATTCGCACCGAATCGCCAGCCTGCCCCGTTGCCGCAGGCGCTCAGCCCCTGGTCCAGTCGCGCAGCGCGATGCCCCGCGCGGCACACTCGACCAGCAGATCACCGGGTCGCCAGACCAGCGGGTCTTCACGTTCCAACGCGCGCACCCCGTCCAGCACCTGCGCCACCCCGACCTGATCGGCATGGCACATCAGCCCGCCACGCCAGCGCGGAAAGCCATAGCCGTGCACGGTGACAAGGTCGATGTCGCTGGCCGTCTGCGCGATGCCGTCCCACAGGATCCCTGCCGCCTCGTTGATCATCGCCAGTACCAGCCTGTGCGCGATCTCTTCGGCGGAAAATGCCCGCCGGGTCACCCCCGCCCTGGCGGACTCGTCCCGCACCAGCGCCTCGACCGCCGGGTCAACCGCCTTGCGTCCGTCGTCATAGCGATACCAGCCAGCGCCGGTCTTCTTGCCCAGCCGCCCCTCGGCGACCAGCCGGTCGCCAATCGCAACATACCGCCGGTTCGGGTCGCGCGTCGCGTCCTGCCGCCGCCGGTTGGCATGGGCGATATCCAGCCCCGACAGGTCCTGCGCCTCGTACGGCCCCATGGCATAGCCGAACCCGGTCATCGCCGCGTCAACCTCTGCCGGGGTGGCCCCGTCGATCAGCAACGTATCCGCCGCCTCGCGATAGCGGGCAAGGATGCGGTTGCCGATGAACCCGTCGCACACCCCTGCCAGCACCGGGATCTTGCGCAGCGTCTTCGCCAGCCCGAACCCCGTCGCAAGCGCCTCGTCCGAACTGGCGTCACCGCGCACGATTTCCAGCAGCTTCATGATATGGGCGGGCGCAAAGAAATGCAGGCCCACCAGCCGCGACGGGTCGTCCAGCCCGGCGGCGATCTGGTTCACGTCAAGGTAGGACGTGTTGGTCGCCAGCACCGTGTCCGGCCCGCAGGCGGCCTGCAACCGGGCAAAGACCGCGTGTTTCACGCCCATGTCCTCGAACACCGCCTCGATGGCCAGATCGACACCCTGTGCGGCGCCGTAATCCGTGGTCGCGGCAAACCGTGCGCGCCGCGCTTCGGCCCCGGCCTCGTCGATCAGGCCGCGCTTCAGGCTGGTCGCGATCAGCCCGTCGACATTCGCCTGCGCCCGCGCCACCGCGGCGGCATCCGTTTCCAGCAGGGTCACCGCGATCCCGGCATTCAGCAGGGCATAGGCGATCCCCGACCCCATCGTGCCGCCACCGACCACCGCCGCGCGGGTCACCGCGCGCCCGCTGGCGGCGATGGATTTCGGCTGCCGCGCGCCACGTTCGGTGAAAAAGATGTGGCGCAGCGCCCTGGCCTCTGCCCCCTGCCGCAACGACAGGAAGGTCTCGCGCTCGACCGTCATGCCCTGTGCCAGCGGCACGTCCTGCGCCAGCGCCAGCAGGTCAATCGCCCGCAACGGCGCGCCCTGCCCGCGCATCTTGCGCCCGGCAGTCCTGCGCGCGGCGTCGAACGCGGCGGCCTCTGCCCGGGTCACGTCGCGCGCGCCCACCGGCACCGCCGCGGCCAGTACGTCATCGCCCAGGGCCAGCGCCGCCGCCTGCGGATCGTCGGCGACCATATCGACCAAGCCGATGCCCCGCGCGGCCTGTCCCGACAGCGCCTTGCCGCTCGGGATCAGGTCCAGCGCCTGCTCCATCCCGACCAGACGCGGCAGGCGCTGCGTGCCGCCCGCCCCCGGCACCACGCCAAGGATCACTTCGGGGAAACCGATCTGCGCGTCGGCCCGCGCGATGCGATAGCGGCAAGCCAGGGCAATTTCCGCCCCGCCCCCCAATGCCGGCCCGTGGATCGCGGCAATCCACGGCACCGCGCTGGATTCGATCCGGTTCAGAACGTCAGGCAGATGCGGCGGCTCTGGCGGGAAATCGAATTCCTTGGCGTCGGCGCCAGCGGCAAAACCGCGCCCGGCGCCCGACAGGATGACCCGCGATACGCCTTCCGCCTCGGCCCGGTCGACCGCATCCAGCAAGCCCTGCCGCATCGCCTGACCGATGGCATTTACCGGCGGGCTGTCCAGTTCGACAAACCCGACCATCCCGTCCCTGCGCCATGTCACCGCCATATCCGTCCCTCCCCTGAGTTGCGCGCGATCATGCACGAAAGTTCAGGGGAGCCAACCGGTTGGGCAGAATTTCGCGGCGTCAGAAATCCAGGTTCTCGACGCTCAGGGCGTTCTGCTGAATGAATTCGCGGCGCGGCTCGACCACGTCGCCCATCAGCTTGGTGAACAGGTCATCGGCTTCGGCCACGTCGTCGATCCGCACCTGCAACAGCGTCCGCGCATCCGGGTCCAGCGTGGTTTCCCACAGCTGGCCGGGGTTCATTTCGCCCAACCCCTTGTAGCGCTGAAGGGCAAGGCCCTTTTCGCCCTCTTCCAGGATCGCGGCCAGCAGATCCAGGGGGCCATGGATCAACTGCCGCCGGTCCTTGCGTTCCAGCGTGGCCGGCTGTTCATAGACCGCCCGCAAAGACTGGGTGAAACTGCCCGTCCTGCGCGCCTCGCCCGACCGCAGCATCGGGCCGTCCAGCGTCCGCACCTCTTCGACCCCGCGCAGGATTCGTGCCAGCCGGATGCCACGGTCCTGCGTGATCCGGCCGGTCCAGCCGCGTTCGTATTCACGAGCGATCAGGTCCAGCCGCTTGGCCACCGTATCGGCCACGCCTTGCAGGTTGGCATCGACCGCGCCGGGCACGAAGGCCCCGGCAATCGCCGCCTGCTCCAGGATGTGACGCGGGTAATGCGTCGGGAAGGCATCCAGCACGCGCTTCAGTTGCCGCGCCTCGTCGACCACGCGCACAAGGTCCTGACCTATGATCGCCTCGCCGTTGCCCTGGATCAGGCGCGCGCCCTCGATCCCTTGCTGGATCAGGTAGTCATCCAGCGCCGCCTGGTCTTTCAGATAGACCTCGGACTTGCCGCGGCTGACCTTGAACAGCGGCGGCTGCGCAATATACAAAAAACCGCCCTCGATCAGTTCGGGCATCTGGCGATAGAAGAACGTCAGCAGCAGCGTCCGGATGTGCGCGCCGTCCACGTCCGCATCGGTCATGATGATGATCTTGTGATAGCGCAGCTTGGCGATGTTGAATTCGTCCCGGCCAATGCCGGTGCCCAGCGCCATGACAAGGTTGCCAATTTCCTGGCTGCCCAGCATCCGGTCGAACCGCGCCCGTTCCACGTTCAGGATTTTCCCGCGCAGTGGCAGCACCGCCTGCGTGCCCCGGTCCCGCCCCGTCTGCGCCGAGCCGCCGGCCGAATCCCCCTCGACCAGGAACAGTTCGGTCTTGGACGGGTCCTTTTCGGAACAGTCCTTCAGCTTGGCGGCGTTGAAACTGACGTCCAGAGCGGTCTTGCGGCGGGTCAGTTCGCGCGCCTTGCGGGCGGCTTCGCGGGCCAGCGCGGCCTCGACGATCTTGCCGACGATCTGCTTGGCCTGGGTCGGGTTTTCCTCGAACCATTCGCCCAGCTTTTCATTCATCAGCCCTTCGACCGCCGGGCGCACCTCGGAACTGACAAGCTTGTCCTTGGTCTGGCTGGAAAACTTCGGGTCCGGCACCTTGACCGACAGCACGCAGGTCAGCCCTTCGCGGGCATCGTCGCCGGTAAAGTTCACCTTTTCCTTCTTCGCGATCCCCGAGGTCTGGGCATAGCTGTTGATCGTTCGGGTCAGCGCCCCGCGGAACCCCGCAAGGTGCGTGCCGCCATCGCGCTGCGGGATGTTGTTGGTAAAGGGCAGCACCGTTTCGTGATAGCTGTCGTTCCACCACATCGCGATTTCCACGCCGATCCCGTCGCGTTCGCCCGACATGTAGATCGGTTCGGGCATCACCGCGGCCTTGGACCGGTCCAGATACTTGACGAATTCGCGCACGCCGCCTTCGAAAAACAGCTCCTTGCGCACCGGCTCCGCCGGGCGTTCGTCTTCCAGGATGATGCGCACCCCGGAATTCAGGAAGGCCAGTTCGCGCAGCCGCTTTTCCAGCGTGTCAAAACTGTACTCGAGGTTGGAAAACGTGCCGTCCGGTCGCTGGGTCTTGGCGGACGCCATGAACCGCACCTCGGTGCCCTTTTCGCCCACGGCCTCGCCGACCACGCGCAGGTGCTCGGTGGTTTCGCCGTTTTCAAACCGGGCGAAATGTTCCTTGCCGTTGCGCCAGACCCGCAATTCCAGCCAGTCCGACAGTGCGTTCACCACAGACACGCCGACGCCGTGCAGGCCGCCCGACACCTTGTAGCTGTTCTGGTCGAATTTCCCGCCGGCGTGCAGTTGGGTCATGATGACCTCGGCCGCGGACACGCCTTCCTCAGTGTGCATATCGACAGGAATCCCGCGCCCGTTGTCACGCACCGACACGCTGGAATCGGCATGGATTTTCACGCTGACAAAGTCGGCGTGCCCGGCCAGCGCCTCGTCGATGCCGTTATCGACGACCTCGTACACCATGTGGTGCAGGCCAGAGCCGTCGTCGGTGTCGCCGATATACATGCCGGGCCGTTTGCGAACGGCCTCCAACCCCTTGAGAACCTTGATCGAATCCGCACCGTATTCCTGGGGGTTGCCTGCCTGTTCGGACATTCTGAATTCCCTTGCTTTTCTTTGCGCTTTTATAGGGGTTTGCCGGGGGGTTGTCACGCAGATGACACAAGATTTAGGGGCGCGCACACCGTGCCCGCAGGGCGTGTTTCAAACCAAACGCGCGCTATCCGGCGACCCGGGCCAACCGCCCGGGAATCCCCGGCGCGTCGGCCACGCCCGCCAGCCGCAGCATGTGCCAGGCCAGAACCTGATTGCTGGACAGAACCGGCAGCCCCAGCCGCGCCTCCAGCGGGGCGATGACCTCCAGCGTGCGCAGGTTGGTGCAGGACAAGAACAGCGCGTCGATCCCGCCCCGGGCCGCCAAGGTTTCTGCCGCGTTGCAGATCGACGGCGCGTCGATGCGCACGACCCGCGCCTCTATCTCTTCCTCGAAGGACCCGAAGACAGGGGTCTCCACCCCGGCTTCGGCCAGCACCTGCCGCAGCCGGTCCGACACCTCTGCGACATAGGGCGACAACAGCCCCAGCCGGGTGATCCCCAGCGCCCCGCAGGCCGCCAGAAGCGCCGTCACCGGATCGCTGACCGCCCGCGCGTTCACGCCGTCGCGCACCATGGACGCCACCCGCGCGGTCCCGATCCCCGCCGCGCCCGAGGTGCAGGCATAGGCCACCGCGTCGAACGCCCCGCCCCGGGGCAGACGCCCGGCGGCGGCGCCCAGATGCGCCTCCATCGCGCGGATGCTGTCAGCGGTCAGTTCCTCGCCCGACGGCACCCGCGTCACCAGCCATTCGGTGGTGGCCGGGATCATCCGGCGGAAATCGCCCTCGATGGTTTCATCCGCCTGCAGCACGATCAGCCCCAGCCGAGGCAGGTCCGCCTTGGCCAGGGAAAACGCGAACCGCATGGCTCAGCGCGCCGCGCGGCAGTTCGCCAGCTGCGCCTGGTAGGTGACAGAGCGGTCCGCCACCTCTTGCGACACCCGCAGCAGCCAGGATTTGCTGTTGTGCGACCCGCGGCGATAGCCCGTGCGCCCTTCGTGATAGGCAAGGTAATGGCCGCGCGCATCGGTCAGCGGAATGCCCAGCTGGTCACGCGATTGCGCCATGTACCAGCCCATGAAATCGGTGGCGTCGCGGATGTTGTCGCGCTTGGCGCTCCATTTGCCGGTGGCGCGCTGGTATTCCTCCCAGGTGCCGTCCAGCGCCTGGCTGTAGCCATAGGCCGAGCTTTGCCGCCCGACCGGGATCACCCCCAGCTTGAACCGCAGCGGCGTGCGCGCATTGGCGACGAATTTGCTTTCCTGATAGATGGTGGCCATCTGCACGTGCATTGGCACGCCCCATTTGCGTTCCGTCGCACGGAACGCCCGGGCATACCCTTTGCGCTGTTCCAGGATCGAACACGCATTGTCCAGGTTGCGCGGCGCCGAATAGTTGCGGCCGCCCCCGCAAGAGGCCACCAACAGGATGATCAGCAACGCGCGAAGAGATCTGCTCATCTGCCTCTCGCTTTGGTTATTATGTTTTTCGGTGCGTGGCAGTGTAGCGGATCGGCGCAAAGGGGGAAATCACATTATTGCCTGATTCCCGGCCGCGATCGTTCCCCGGACGCAAACACTGGCTGGAATCCGCCAAAACTGCACTGTAACAGGCTGGTTCACACACTGTTTCCTTGGAAAAATGTGTCAAAAGTTGGACAAAATGCGTCTGATCATGCAGAAGGAAAGCGGGGAAAAGGAAGACTGACCATGCACGCCTCTCGCGCCAAATATCACTTGGGCCAGATCGTTCGACACCGAAAGCACCCCTTCCGTGGGGTCGTGTTCGACGTGGATGCCGAATTCAACAACACCGAAGAATGGTACCAGGCGATCCCGGAAGACAGCCGGCCGAAGAAGCAGCAGCCGTTTTACCACCTGCTGGCCGAGAACGACAAGAATTACTACGTCGCCTATGTTTCGGAACAAAACCTCATCGCCGATTATTCGGGCCAGCCGGTCGAGCACCCCGACCTGCCGGACCTTTTCGGCCGGTTCGAGGATGGCAGCTACGAGTTGCAGTTCCAGATGAACTGACGTTTCAGATTTGACGAGTCGCTCACTCGGTCAATCAGGAAGAGCCCCGCGATTCGTAGCGCGGGGCTCTTTTTTGTGCGACGCATCGTGCCAGCGCGGCCCGATCAGTACCCGAAGGCGCAGCCGTCCTTGCGTGGGTCCGATGCGCCTTCCAGCACACCGCTGTCGTGAATGCGGATCGCCTGAGCACCGCCGATCGGCGTGTCAGGCACCACCACATCGTGGCCCATCTCGGCCAGTTCTGCCCGCACCGCCTCGGAATAGCCGCGCTCGACCTTCAGCTTGCCCGCATCGGCAAAGCTGCGCGGCGCGTCCAGCGCATCCTGTGGGTCCATGCCGAAATCGGCGATGTTCGACAGCACGCGCACGTGGCCGTTGGGCTGGTATTGCCCGCCCATCACACCATAGGGCATCACCACCTTGCCGCCTTCGCACAGCATGGCAGGAATGATCGTGTGCATCGGGCGCTTGCCGCCCGCCATTTCGTTGCGGTGCCCCTCTTGCAGGGTAAAGCCCGCACCACGGTTTTGCAGCAGGATGCCGAACTTTTCCGACGCGATTCCCGATCCGAACCCGTGGAAGATCGAATAGATCAGCGAAACCGCCATCCTGTCGCGGTCGACCACGGTGATATAGATCGTGTCCTTGTGCACCGCCTCGGACAGGGCGGCGGGCCCGGCCATCGCCCGCTTGGGGTCGATCAGCGCCGCCAGCGCCCGGGCGGTGTCCATATCCAGCATATGTTCCAGCCGATCGGTCACCGACGCGTCGGCGATGAACCGGTTGCGCGCGTCATAGGCCAGCTTGGCCGCCTCCGCCTCGATATGTGCGCGCTCGGCACCAAAGGGATCCATGGCGGCGATGTCGAACTGCGCCAGGATGTTCATCAGCAAGATCGCGGTAGCGCCCTGCCCGTTCGGCGGATGCTCCATCAGCTCGCGCCCCTTGTAGAACCCGGCAATCGGGTCGCCCGGGGTGGCTTCGGCCGCGGCGAAATCCTCCAGCGTATGGACGCCGCCCAGCGCCGTCAGCGCCGCGACCATGTCCTCGGCCACTTCGCCGGTATAGAATGCGTCACGCCCGTCTCTGGCGACGCGGCGCAGCACTTCGGCCTGCCCGGTCAGACGGAACATGTCGCCCACCTTTGGCGCCTTGCCATCCAGCAGGAACCACTTGCGCGCCGCCCCTTGCAGCACCGGTGCGTCATTGGCCCAGTCGAACGCCACGCGCGGGGCGATCGGCACGCCTTCGTCGCAATAGTGGATCGCGGGGGCCAGGCTGTCGGCCAGCCCCAGCTTGCCCCACTCTGCCGACATCCGGCAGAAAGCGTCCATTGCGCCAGGGATCGTCACCGCCTCGGGCCCGTTCAGCGGCACCGTGGCATGGCCCGCCGCGCGCAGCGCCGCCGCGCTGGCCGCCGCGGGTGCCCGGCCCGACCCGTTCATCGCCAGAACCTGATCGCTGCCGGCCGGCGACACCAGCGCAAAGCAGTCCCCGCCGATCCCGGTCATCTGCGGCTCGCACAGGCCCAGCAGAACGGCCCCGGCAATCGCCGCGTCCATCGCGTTGCCGCCCTGTTTCAGGATGTCGATCGCCGCGCCTGCCGCCAGCGGGTGCGACGTGGCGCAGACGCCGTTCGTGGCCAGAACCGGCGACCGGCCCGGAAAATGAAAATCTCGCATGTGGGAACCCCCGTCGTTTTGCCGGACAATAGCCGCGCCGCGCGCAACGTCAATCTGTCGGGGGATTGGGTCCTTGGCGCCACGCACTGGGTGGGGGCTGATATCGGCGCGGCGCCAAGGGAAGCTATTGCAGCTACAGGGTCATCTATGCCCCCGCATTCCGGCAACAGTACGGAGCGAATGGGGTTTCTTTCGGGCAACCCCACCGACCCGCCCCAAACGCAAAAAGCGCCCCGGTGCGGGACGCTTCGCGGCAGACTGCCGCTTAAGTACCTCGGCACCGGGTACTGGGTGGGGGCTGTGAAAGACCCGGTGCCGAGGGAAGCGTATTGCAGCTACGGGTTAAGTAATGCCCTGCCTTTCTGTCCGCATTACGGAGTCAATCGGGCATGTTTGCGGCTTTTGCGCAAAGCGTGGTTAACACTTCTTAAACACCCTGCCAGCGAAGCTGCCCACGGGGGAAACAGGGATGGGGCCATGTCCGCAACCGCTTACACCGTGGCATTCGAAGGGGTCGAGGCGCGCCCGGTCGAGGTACAGTGCGCCGTCACGCCCGGCCTGCCCGCCTTTGCCATCGTCGGCCTGCCCGACAAGGCGGTGTCGGAAGCGCGCGAACGGGTGCGCGCGGCGCTTTCGGCACTGTCCATCGCGCTGCCGTCGAAACGCATCGCGATCAACCTCTCTCCCGCCGATATGCCCAAGGAAGGCAGCCATTTCGACCTGCCCATCGCGCTCGCTCTGCTGGCCGCGATCGACGTCGTGCCGCAGGACGCGGTGGCCCAGACCGTGGCCCTGGGGGAACTCTCGCTTGATGGGGGCCTTGTGCCCGTCATCGGCGCCTTGCCGGCCGCCATGGCCGCGGCCGAGGAAGACCGCGGCCTGATCTGCCCCCGCGCCTCGGGGGCAGAGGCCGCCTGGGTCGGCGGCACGCAGGTGATCGGCGCCAATTCCCTGCTGGATGTCGTGCGCCATTTCACCGGACAGGCGCCGCTTGCCCCCTGCGAACCGGGCGAGGTCACAGCCCCGCCCCTGACGCGCGACCTGCGCGACGTGAAGGGGCAGGAACGGGCCAAACGCGCGCTCGAAATCGCCGCCGCCGGGCGTCATCACCTGATGTTCGTCGGCACGCCCGGATCCGGGAAATCCATGCTCGCCGCCCGCCTGCCCGGCATCCTGCCGCCGCTGTCGGCGGTCGAGGCGCTGGAAACCTCGATGATCCATTCGCTTGCCGGGTTGCTGGACGAAGGCGGCATTTCCCGCACCCGTCCCTTCCGCGAACCGCATCACACCGCCTCCATGGCGGCCATCGTCGGTGGTGGGCGCGGCGCCAAACCGGGCGAAATCAGCCTCGCGCACAACGGCGTGCTGTTCATGGACGAATTCCCGGAATTCCCCCGCACCGTGCTGGAAACCCTGCGCCAGCCGATCGAAACCGGCGAGGTCATGGTCGCCCGCGCCAACGCCCATATCAAGTACCCCTGCCGGTTCCTGCTGGTCGCCGCCGCCAACGCCTGCAAATGCGGATATCTTTCAGATCCGGCCCGCGCCTGCACCCGCGCCCCGCAATGTTCCGAGGACTACTTGGGACGCATTTCCGGCCCGCTGATGGACCGTTTCGATCTGCGGGTCGAGGTGCCGCCGGTGTCCTTTTCCGACCTCGACCTGCCCGCCAGCGGCGACAGCTCGGCCACCGTGGCGGCGCGGGTCGCCGCCGCGCGCAGGGTTCAATCGGCGCGTTTCAAAGCGACTCAGGACAACCGCACCAACGCCGATGCCGAGGGGCAACTGCTGGAAGACATCGCCCGCCCCGATGCCGCAGGCCGCGACCTGCTGTTGAAGGCCGCCGACCGCTTCGGCCTGTCGGCGCGCGGCTATCACCGCATCCTGCGTGTGGCGCGCACGATCGCAGATCTGGACGGCGACACCGACCTGCGCCGCCCGCATGTGGCCGAGGCGCTCAGCTATCGCCTGACCGCCTCGGCAGAGAGTTGATCCAGTCCGCGACGGCGTCCAGGGTCCGACGTGCTTCCGGCAGGAAGGTATGAAACAGAGGCCAGACATGGGGGTGATCGTGTTCGATGGTCAGCGTTACATCCACACCCTGATCCTGCAACCGGTCTGCCATCCGCCGCGAATCGTCCAGCAGGATCTCTGTATCCCCCACGCAGATCCAGACAGGCGGGGCCCCGGTGAACGGCGCGAACAGCGGGGACACGCGCGGATCGCGCGGATCGGCCCCGTTCAGATACCACTCGGACGCGTCGCCAATGCGTTCGACGGGCAACACCGCCTCTGCCTCGGCATTCTTGACGATGCTGGCTCCGGAATAAGTCATGTCGGTCAGTGGTGACAGTGCAAAGCTGCCCAAAGGCGGCGTCAGACCCTGTCGCAGAACCTCGGCCAGCAGCGACAGCGCCAGACCGCCCCCGGCACTGTCGCCCCCAAGGATCACGCCGCCGGGCCGGTCCATCACCGCGCGGTAAACCGCCAGCGCGTCGTCGATGGCCGCCGGGAACGGATGTTCCGGCGCCTTGCGATACTTCGGCAAAACCGCCGCCACCCCGGTCTTATTCGCGAGGGTCGCCACCATCGCGCGATGGGTGTCGGGGCTGCCAAAGACATAGGCCCCACCGTGAAAATACAGGATCAGCGGCTGGTCAGCCGCCTCTCCCGCGGTCACATGCAGCACTGGCACACCCGCGACGGTGTCACGCCGGAACCGCGCCCCGAACGGCGCACGGAAGAACAGCCGCGACTTGATTTCAAGGCTGCGCCGCATCGCCTGTGCAGAGGTCACCCGGCGCAGATACGTCTTCTCGGTCCACCTGAGCCAAAGGTTCAGCGGCCCGAGAATCACGCTCACGACAGGCGCGCCACGATGGCATCCCAGATCGCGGCGGCGGCGTTGATGCCGTCGAACCGTTCCAGTTCCTGGATGCCGGTGGGAGAGGTCACGTTGATTTCGGTCAGCCAGTCGCCGATCACGTCGATGCCGACGAAAACCTGCCCCTTCTCGCGCAGAAGCGGCCCGATCCGGACGCAAATCTCGCGGTCCCGGTCGGTCAGCTCAACCTTCTCGGGGCGGCCGCCCACATGCATGTTCGACCGGGTTTCGCCCTTGGCTGGCACCCGGTTGATCGCGCCGATGGGTGCGCCATCGACCAGGATCACCCGCTTGTCGCCCTTTGTCACCGCCGGCAGGTATTTCTGCACGATCAGCGGCTCGCGCGAAAACCCGGTGAACAGCTCGTAAAGGGAACTGAGGTTTCGGTCGTTTTCGTCCAGCCGGAACACCCCCGCGCCGCCATTGCCGTAAAGCGGCTTCAGGATGATATCACCGTGCTTTTCCTTGAACGCCCGGATCGTCGCCAGATCACGCGCGATGGTGGTCGGCGGCGTCAGGTCGGGAAAGCTGAGCACCAGCAGCTTCTCGGGATAGTTGCGGACCCAGAACGGATCGTTCACCACCAGCGTGCCTGGCATCAGCCGTTCAAGGATATGGGTCGTGGTGATGTAGTGCATGTCGAACGGCGGGTCCTGGCGCAGCCAGACCACGTCGAACGCCGACAGGTCCACCACCTGCTCCGGGCCAAGCGTGGCATGATTGCCCTTGACCCGCTGCACCGTCAGCGCATGCCCCCGCGCGGTCACCCGCCCCTCGTCAAAGGCCAGGTGATCTGGCGTGTAATAAAACAGCTCATATCCCCGCCCCTGCGCTTCTTCGGCGATGCGGAACGTGCTGTCGGCGTCGATATTGATCGGACCGATCGGGTCCATCTGAAAGGCGATCTTCATGGGGTCCCCCCGGTCTTGCGTCCCCATCTACATGGCGCAAGCAACACCCGGGTTCAATATCGCGCAGCGTGCCCGCCACAAATGCTGTCTGTGCAGCTACGGCCCCACTACGCCGCCAAGGCGTTTTCCAGCACCTGCACCGCACCCCGGGCATCGACCAGTGCCACATCAAACCGCACCGGAGTCAGGCTGCCGCGCGGCAGATGGCCGATGTATTCTGCGCCGGTTTGCAGAATGCGCCCGATCTGGCGACGGGACAGGCTTTGCACCGCCCGGTCGAATGTCGCGCTTTTCTTCACCTCGACGAACACCACCGTATCACCATCGGCAAAGACAATGTCGATTTCCCCGCCTTTCCCGCGCCAGCGATGATCGCGGAATTCATAGCCCTGCCGCAGGTATTGCCGCGCCACGCTGCGTTCGGCGGCCAGCCCCGCCTGATAGGTTTGCGCGCAATGTTGTTCACGTGACATGGCCACCATCCAATCCAGCATTCGTGACCGAACAAAACAGCAAACACCTAACAAATCCTTAACGCCTACGCCCGATCCGCCGCCAATCGCATCGCCAATTGGTAGACCTGCCGCCGCGGCAGGGCGCTGGCCCTGGAGACCACATCGGCGGCGTCGCGCACCGACATGGTCTGCAACGCGTCGCGCAGGGCGGCTTCAAGGTCGTCCACCGCCGACACGCCTGCGTCGGCGCGGTCGATCACCACCACGATCTCTCCCTTGGGCGGGGCGCCGTCATACACCGCCGACAGTTCCGACAACGTCCCCCGGACCGATTCTTCGAACTTCTTGGTCAGTTCGCGACAGACCGCCGCCGCCCGATCCCCCCCCAGAACCTCGGCCGCGTCGGCCAGCATCGCGCCCAGCCGCTTGGGCGATTCGTAAAACACCAGCGTCGCGGGCACCGCCGCCAGTTCGCCCAGCGCCTTGCGCCGCGCCGCCTTGGCGTTGGGCAGGAAGCCGTTGAACAGCACACGGTCGGTGGGCAGCGCGGCAATGCTCAGCGCCGCGGCCAGCGCCGTCGGCCCGGGGGCCGAGGTCACCGCCAGCCCGCCGTCCAGCGCCGCGCGCGCCAGGTCGAACCCCGGATCGGCGATCAACGGCGTGCCGGCCTCGGAGGCATAGGCCACCGATTGCCCGGCTTCCAGCGCCGCAATCAGCCGGGGCCGCGCCTTTTCGCCGTTGTGATCGTGATACGCCACCAGCGGCCGCTCATCCAGCGCGACGCCATGGATGTCCATCAACCGGCGCAGGCTGCGGGTGTCTTCGGCCGCCAGAACATCCGCAGACGCAAGGATATCCAGCGCCCGAAGCGTGATATCGCGCGCATTTCCGATGGGCGTCGCCACCAGGTACAACCCCGGTTCAAGTCTGCTCTTTGCCGGATTCATCTCTGGATCCCTTCCCATTGCTGGCTATTATCGCACCTATCCGCCCGGCGCCCGCCGTGGCCAGAAAAATCGAGGGAGCCCGTTGTTCATGTTTACCCTGCTGTCCACCGCCCGCAAGGCGGCGGCCAAGATCATTGCCGTTGTCTCTGTCATCGGGCTTGCCGCCTGCGATCCGTCGATGATGCCTTCGGGCCCCACCGCAGGCGGGCCGAACATCGACACCCAAAAGCCGGTGCGCGTCGCGCTGCTGCTGCCGAAATCCGACCAGTCCGCCCAGTCGCTGCCGCGCGATCTGGAAAACGCCGCCCGCATGGCGGTGGCCGACCTGCAAGGCGTTCAGATCGACCTTCAGGTCTATGACACCGGCGGCACCCCGACGCAGGCCGCCGCCGTCGCCACCCAGGCGGTCACCGACGGTGCAAAGATCATCATCGGCCCGCTTTACCAGCAAAACGCCGTCGCGGCGAGCCAGGCCGTCGCGGCGTCTGGCATCAACGTGCTGAGCTTTTCCAACAACCCCGAGATCGGCGGCGGCAACCTGTTCGTTCTGGGCGACCTGTTCGACACCCGCGCCAACCGCCTGGTGAATTTCGCGGCCCGGCAAGGCAAGCGCAGCGGCGCGATCATGTACGAAAACTCCACCGGTGGGCAGCTTGGCCGCGATGCCATCGCCGCCGCCGCCGCACGCAACGGCGTGTCGATCGTCGGCTCTGCCGGCTATGACCTGAACGCGCAAAGCCTCAGTTCAGCGATTTCGCAGGTCCGCGGCATGATTTCGCAGGCCGGTGCACAGGCGGTGTTCCTGACCGACAACTGGGACCAGGGCCTTGGCGTCGCGCTGCAACTGATGCCGGAACAGGGGATCGACCCGGCCAGCACCCAATATGTCGGCCTGTCGCGCTGGGATACCCGCCCCGACGGGTTCAACATCCGCGGTGTCGAGGGCGGCTGGTTCACCGTGCCCGACCGCAATGCGCTGGCCAATTTCCAGTCCCGCTTCCAGGCCCAGTTCGGCAACACGCCGCATCCGCTGGCCGGACTGGCGTTTGACGGGGTCGCCGCGGTCGGCGCGCTGATCGGCCAGGGGCGCAGCGATGCCCTGACCGCCGCGGCATTGACGCAAACCGCTGGTTTTCAAGGCACCGGCGGTGTATTCCGCCTGCGACCCGATGGCACGAACGAACGCGCTCTGGCCATCGCGACCGTTCGCAACAAACAGGTGGTAATCCTTGACCCGTCCCCAACCCGCTTCGGCGGCTTCTGAGCAAACCGGTCTGTCTCTGCCGGACGACCTGATCGCCCCGGCAGAGACCATTTTCGATGTCGCGTCCGTCCGCGCCAATGTGTTCGACGCCCTGAGCTCTGACGCCGACGCCCGCGACCAGCGCAAGGCCGTGGTGCAAATCCTGGCCAAGGCACTGCACGACGGGCGCGCTGTCGTCGCGCAGGCGTTCGCCGCCAAACCCTTTGATGCCCGGCCCACGACCCGTGCCTATTCCTGGATCACTGACTGCATCGTGACGCTGGTTTGGGAAGCGGCCTCGACCCATTTCCACCCGCTCAACAACCCGACCGAGGGCGAAAAGATCACCGTCATGGCGGTGGGCGGCTATGGGCGCGGGGAAATGGCGCCGCAATCCGACGTCGACCTGCTGTTCCTGACCCCGTACAAGATCACCCCCTGGGCCGAGAGCGTGATCGAATCCATGCTCTACATGCTGTGGGATCTGAAGCTGAAGGTCGGGCATTCTTCGCGCACGGTAAAGGACTGCCTGCGCCTCGGCCGCGAAGACTACACCATCCGCACCGCGATGCTGGAAAACCGCTTTATCGCCGGCTACGCACCGCTGGCCGGAGAGCTGGAGAACCGGCTCTGGACCGAGCTTTTCAGCGACACCGCCAAGGAATTCGTCGCCGCAAAGCTGGAAGAGCGCAGCACACGCCACCGCAAGCAGGGTGGCCAGCGCTACATGGTCGAACCCAACGTGAAGGAAGGCAAGGGCGGTCTGCGCGACCTGCAATCGCTGTTCTGGATCACCAAGTATATCTACCGCACCGGCGACACCGGCGAACTGGTCCGCCTGGGCGTGTTCCGCCCCGAGGAATACCGCACCTTCGAACAGGCCGAAAGCTTCCTCTGGGCGGTGCGCTGCCACCTGCACCTGCTGGCCGGGCGCCCGACCGAACAGCTGACCTTCGACATGCAGGTCGAGGTCGCGGACCGCATGGGCTATGCTGACCAGAAGGGCCGCCGCGCGGTGGAATGGTTCATGCAGGACTATTTCCGCCACACCACCGCTGTCGGTGACCTGACCCGCATCTTCCTGACCAAGCTCGAGGCCGAAAACGCCAAGGACGCCCCCCTGCTCGCCCGCTTCTTCAAGCGCCAGCGCAAGGTCAAGCCGGGCTATACCGTGGTCCACAACCGCCTTGCGATCGCGAATGAAAAAGACTTCCTGTCCGACAAGCTGAACCTCTTGCGGTTCTTCGAGGAAGGGCTGCGCACCGGCATGCTGCTCCACCCCGACGCAATGCGGCTGGTCAAGGCCAATCTGCACCTGATCGACAACGACATGCGCAAGAACCGCGAGGCGCAGCGCATCTTCCTGGACCTGCTGCTGAAACACGGCAACCCGCACCGCGCCCTGCGCCGGATGAACGAACTGGGGGTGCTGTCGGCCTTCATCCCCGAATTCGAACCGGTCGTGGCGATGATGCAGTTCAACATGTACCACCACTACACCGTGGACGAACACACGATCCAATGCATCTGGAACCTGTCGGAAATCGAACACGGCCACCTGGTCGAAGAACTGCCCGTCGCTTCGACCATCCTCAAGCACGGCGTCAACCGCAAGGTGCTGTATGTCGCGCTGCTGCTGCATGACATCGGCAAGGGCCGGGACGAGGACCACTCGGTCGTCGGTGCCAAGATCGCCCGCACCATCGCGCCGCGCCTGGGTTTGAACAAACAGGAAAGCGCCACGGTCGAATGGCTGGTGCGCTATCACCTGCTGATGTCCGACATGGCCCAGAAACGCGATATTGCGGACCCGCGCACCGTGCGTGACTTCGCCAAGGCCGTGCAGACCAAGGAACGGCTGGATCTGCTGTGCGTGCTGACGGTCTGCGATATCCGCGGCGTTGGCCCCGGCACCTGGAACAACTGGAAGGCCGTGCTTCTGCGCGCGCTTTACCGCCAGACCCGCCGCGCGCTCGAAGACGGGATGGAGGCACTCAACCGCGAAAACCGCGGGGTCGAAGCCAAGGCCCTGCTGCGCGAAAAGCTGAAAGACTGGCCGACGAAGGACCTGCGCGTCGAAACCAACCGCCATTACCCGCCCTATTGGCAGGGTCTGCATGTCACCGCGCATGTGATCTTTGCCAACCTGCTGCGCGATATCGGCGATGACGAGATCCGCATAGACATTCACCCCGACGAAGACCGCGACGCCACCCGCGTCTGTTTCGCGCTGGCCGATCACCCCGGCATCTTTTCGCGGCTGGCGGGCGCTCTGGCACTGGTGGGCGCAAACGTCGTCGATGCCCGCACCTTTACGTCCAAGGACGGCTACGCAACCGCCGCCTTCTGGATCCAGGACGCCGAGGGCGCGCCCTATGAAACCAGCCGCATTCCGCGGCTCAAGGACATGATCCGCAAGACCCTGATGGGCGAGGTCATCGCCCGAGAGGCCATCAAGTCGCGCGACAAGATCAAGAAGCGCGAACGCGCTTTCAAAGTGCCGACCTCGATCACCTTCGACAACGAAGGGTCAGAGATTTACACCATCATCGAGGTCGACACCCGTGATCGTCCCGGCCTGCTCTATGATCTCACCCGCACGCTGGCCAGCGCCAACGTCTATATCGCCAGCGCGGTGATCGCGACCTATGGCGAACAGGTGGTCGACACCTTCTATGTCAAAGACATGTTCGGGCTGAAGTTCCACGCCGAAAGCAAGCAGAAGATGCTTGAAAAACGCCTGCGCGAAGCGATCGAGAAAGGTGCAGAACGGGCGCAGGACTGATGTGACTGGCCTGCTGCTGTCCTGCAACCGGCTTCCCGATGCACGACGACCGCGCTCCGGGAACCGGCAAAACGCGCGCGGGATGTCGGCCCCCTCTCAAGGGCGTCGCATCCCCTCCTCTCGCACCGCGTCGCGCAAGCGCCGTTCCGCGTCCAGCCGGCTTTTGGCCAGCCACTCGCGATAGGCGTGGGTGTTCTTGGCCACCGTCAGCAGCGCCTGCGCCTCGTGCAGCGGCACGACGCCCGCAACCGGCTGTCCGTGCCGCAGGATCTGATACCGCGCACCACGCATCTGCACCCGGTCAAGGGCCTCGCGCAGGTGCGACCGGAACCAGTCGGTGCTGACCTCGGTCAGTGGCGCGGTGTTGAATTCGTTCATGTCCGGTCTCCCTGGCGCTTGCCCGGCCCACACTGGCGTTCTGCGGTTTCCAGGTCCCTACCCCGCCGCGCGTTGCATGGCCCTGCCGGGCACGATCCGCCCGCCCCCCCGGTTTTGTACGGTTCCCGCCGCCAATCGTACGGTGCCCGCCGCGCCCCGGGAAAATCCGCGCAAAACGCCGCGAAATGCCCGCTTTGGTACGGACCGCCCGTACGCCTTGTACGGCAAGCCCGTACAACTGCCCTTCCCCGGCCCCGGTTTCTGCTCTAATCGGGGGAAAACGGCAGGCCAGACACATGAAACCCATCCGCCTCATCTCCGGTGTGCTCACCGTTGGCTTCTGGACCCTGATGAGCCGGGTTCTCGGCGTCGTCAGAGAGGTCATGATCCTGGCCTTCATCGGCCCCGGCCCGGTCATGGATGCCTTTGTCGCCGCCTTCCGCCTGCCCAACATGTTCCGCCGTTTCTTTGCCGAAGGCGCGTTCAACGCCGCCTTTGTTCCAATGTTTTCAAAGAAGTACGAAGGCGACGAAGACCCGCTGATCTTTGCCCGCGACGCGCTGAACGGGCTGGCCTTCGTGCTGATGATCCTGACCGGTCTGGCGCTGATCTTCATGCCCGCGCTGGTCTGGGCGACCGCTGGCGGCTTTGCCGCCGACAGCCGGTTCGACCTGACCGTCGGCTTCGGCCGCATCGTTTTCCCCTATATCCTGTTCATCTCTTTGGCCGCGATGTTTTCCGGCGCGCTGAACGCCACCGGCCATTTCGCCGCGGCCGCAGCAGCACCGGTTTTTCTCAATATTTTCGTGATCTTAGCCATGACCGTCGCGGCCTGGCTTGGCGGGTCGACCATCACCGCGCTGATCTGGACGGTCCCCTTGGCAGGGGTCGCGCAACTCGCCTTGGTCTGGGTTGCCGCAGATCGCGCCGGGGTGCGCATCCGCCCGGGCCGTCCCCGCTGGACGCCGGATATGAAACGGCTGGTGATCGTCGCGGTTCCCGCCGCGCTCGCCGGGGGCGTGATGCAGGTAAATCTTCTTGTGGGTCAACAGGTTGCCAGCCATTTCGACAAGGCCGTGGGCTGGCTCTACGCGGCTGACAGGCTCTATCAGCTGCCGCTGGGTGTGGTTGGCATCGCCGTGGGCATCGTCCTTTTGCCCGACTTGTCGCGTCGTCTGAAGGCGCAAGACGACGACGGCGCCCGCCATGCCTTTTCCCGAGCCGGGGAACTGTCGCTGGCGCTGACCATCCCCGCCGCCGTCGCGCTGGTCGTGATCCCGCTGCCGCTGGTGTCGGTGCTGTTCGAACGCGGCCAGACCACGTCGGATGACAGCGCGGCCATCGCCGTCGCGGTTGCCATCTATGGACTTGGCCTGCCGGCCTTTGTCTTGCAAAAGGTTTTGCAGCCACTGTTTTTCGCGCGAGAGGACACCCGAACCCCGTTCCGCTATGCGGTCTGGGCCATGGTCCTGAACGCGGCGATTGCCATCGGCATGGCGCCGGTGATCGGCTGGATCGCCTCGGCCATCGCCACCACGCTGGCGGGCTGGGCGATGGTTGCCATGTTGGCCGTCGGCGGCCGCCGCTATGGCACCGTGGCGCGGTTCGACGGGCGGTTCCGAACCCGTGTCTGGCGGGTCTGCCTCGCCTCGGGGATCATGGGCGCGGCGCTTTGGGGTGCGATGCTGGTGCTTGGCCCGGTCTTCGGCATGGGCGGTCTGCGGTATCTCGCGCTGTTGGTGCTGATCGGCTTTGGCATCACGGTCTATGCCATCGCCGGGCAACTGACCGGCGCCTTCCGCCTGTCGGAATTCCGCCAGGCGCTGCGCCGCCGTCGCGCCTAGCCGCGGTTGCGCAGGCGCGACACGATCCGCGCCCAGCCCCCCGGGATCAGCACGATCCCAAGGGCAAAGCCGGTGACGAAGCCGCCGATATCAGCCACCCAGTCGAAACTGGGGGTCATCCCGCCCATCAGCGTGGACATCAGTCCAAACACCAACTGGATCCCCAGAAGCATGCCGATCAGGCTGAACGCGCGGGCCTGATGCGCGCCCATCTGGCCCAGCCTCAGCCAAAGGATATAGGTGAACACCCCGATCAGCCCGTAGATCGGCGGAAACGCCCCCAGCAAGGGCGCGCGGGTGTCGACGAACACACCATAGGCCAGCGCCCCGCCGATGGCCGACAAGACAAACACCACCAGTGTGCGCACCGGGCCCAGCACCTCGGCCACAATCTTGCCCAGTGCCAACAGCATCACCCCGGCAAAGATCGCGTGGGTCAGCGAGCCGTGCACGAACGGATAGGTGACAAACCGGATCAGGTGTTCCGCCGGCCACTGCCGGGTCTGGATCATCCAGTCGAAGACTTCGGCAGAAAAGGCGTATTTCTGCACCGCAGCCAACCGCCAGCCCACCGCCTGCGGGCCGCCGACGATCCCGGCCGCGCCCAGCGAAAACGCGGCCTCGATCCCGACAACGATCACGAACAACGCTACGATCACCGGGGGCAGCGGATTGACGGGGCTTTCTGCTTCGGGGCTGCGCATGTCTTGGCCTTTGCTTGACGGGACTTGGCCCCATGGGTAAGCCACCGGGACCGAATATTCCAGACGGAGATACCGACATGACCGAGGGGGTCCAAACTCCTCCTGCCAACGCAGGTTTCACACCGCGCGTCTTTTCCGGCATCCAGCCTTCGGGCGGGTTGACGCTTGGCAACTATCTTGGCGCGATCAAGCGCTTTGTCGACATGCAGGACCAGGGCATCGAGACCGTGTATTGCATGGTCGACCTGCACGCGATCACCGTCTGGCAGGACCCGGAGGCGCTGCGCCGCCAGACCCGGGAACTGGCCGCGGGCTATATCGCCTCGGGCCTTGATCCGGAAAAGTCGATCCTGTTCAACCAAAGCCAGATTTCCGCCCATGCCGAGCTTGGCTGGATCTTCAACTGCGTCGCCCGCATGGGCTGGATGCAGCGTATGACCCAGTGGAAGGACAAGGCGGGCAAGAACAGCCAGAACGCGTCACTGGGCCTGTTTGCCTATCCGTCGCTGATGGCGGCCGACATTCTGCTGTATCATGCCACCCATGTGCCCGTGGGCGAGGATCAGAAACAGCACGTCGAACTGACCCGGGATATCGCCGCCAAGTTCAATCACGACTACGGCGTCGATTTCTTCCCGATGCCGGAACCGGTGATCGAAGGCGCGGCAACGCGGGTGATGTCCCTGCGCGACGGCAGCAAGAAGATGTCGAAGTCCGACCCGTCGGATGCCAGCCGGATCAACATGACCGACGATGCCGACGCCATTGCCCAGAAGATCCGCAAGGCCAAGACCGACCCCGAGGCGCTGCCGTCCGAGGTCGATGGCCTGGAAGGCCGCCCCGAAGCGCGCAACCTGGTCAATATCTACGCCGCCCTGTCGGGGCAGAGCGTGGACCAGGTTCTGGCAGAGGTCGGCGGGCAGCAGTTCTCGGCGTTCAAGCCGAAGCTGTCTGATCTGGCGGTGGAAAAGCTGTCGCCGATCTCGGGCGAAATGGCCCGGTTGATGCAGGCCCCGGACGAGATCGACGCGATCCTGCGCAAGGGCGCTGACCGCGCCCGCGCGATTGCACAGCCGATCATGGACCGGACGCTGGAAATCGTCGGGATGGTGCGCTGAGCCTGACCGAAGGCCCCGGGGCCGCGGCGGCGCGCGCGCCGCTGGGTGAGCGAAGGTGTGATTTGCCGCGCAACCTGTGCTAGGCTTTGGCGATGGACCCTGTCACCTTTGGTTTCTACGCAGCCGTTTGCGCCGTGCTTGGCCTGCTTGCGCCGGTGTTGCGGTCGCCCCTGATGCGCCTGATCATCGGCGCCTTCGTGGGGATCGCAGCCGCGGCACTGTTGCCGACGCTGCGGGGGATGACCGGGCTGTAACCTTACTTGCGCCGCAGCGTGCCGCCATATGCGATGGTGGGGGTCAGCTCGATTTCCTTTTCGATCTCGGCATCGGGATTGTCGACCCGCGCGGCGATGATCTGAGCCGCCTTGCGTCCGATTTCTGTACGGCAGGCATCCATCGTCGCCAGTTTGCGCGGCAACCCGTCCAGCAGTTCGACCCCGTTGAACCCGGCCAGACCGATTTCTTCGGGAATTTTCACGCCTTTTTCCAGCAGGTACAACAACCCGCCGGCGCCAATCATGTCGTTGGAGTAATACAGAAAATCCAGCTCTGGCGTGCGGTCCAGCATGTCGCGCGTCATTTCCCGGCCCTTGGCCAGGGCAGAGCCCCCTGAATAGAATTCCTGGTCCATGATCTCGACCCCGTTCTTGGCCAGCGCCTCGGTGAAACCTTCGAACCGTTTCCGGGCACGGTGGTCCAGCGGCATCTTGGTGCCCATGAAACCGATGTTCTGGAACCCGGCCTTGAGGATCGCCTTGGCCATCTCGCGCCCGGCGCGGCGGTGCGAAATGCCGACCATGGAATCGATCGGCGTGCCGTCGACATCCATGATTTCAACCACCGGAATGCCACTGGCCTTCAGCATCGCGCGCGAGGCGTCGGTGTGTTCCAGCCCGGCAATGATCACGCCGGATGGACGCCATGACAGCATCTCGTAAAGGACTTTCTCTTCCTTCTCCGGCAGGTAATCGGTAACCCCGACAACCGGCTGCAGGTCGGTTTCTTCCAGAACGGAACTGATGCCCGACAGAACCTCGGGGAAGACCATGTTGCGGAAACTGGGGATGATCACGGCGACAAGGTTGACCCGCTGACTGGCCAGCGCTCCCGCAATCTTGTTCGGCACGTAGCCCAGCGCCTTGGCTGCTTCCAGCACCTTTTCCCGCGTGGCGGGCGACACGTCCCCGCGATTGCGCAGGACCCGGCTGACCGTCATCTCGGAAACGCCGGACGCTTCGGATACATCACGCAGGGTCAGCGGGCGGGTGTCGTCATGGGCCACGGGCATGTTCCTCTTTTCCGGGAGTACATGAACGTTACCGCAAGCATTCACGTGCGCACAAGTGTCTGCAACGCGGGAATGACGCGGAAAAATTATTCACTTGAGGATGACAGTCGGCGCGAAGCTGTCTAAACCAGCCTCGGGGTCCCGTGGCTCAACTGGATAGAGCAGCCCCCTCCTAAGGGGCAGGTTGCAGGTTCGAATCCTGCCGGGATCACCATGCACCCATGCGGGTGTCAGAGTAAGCGCAGACTTGGGATCAACCGGTCAACAATTCACCGCTTCCACCGGCCCTTTCAGGCATATCGCGAAACTTCGGCAAATCGTCCTGCATCGAGAGCACACGTTCGCCATAGTTTATGTGCATGGTCGGCCAGAAACTGAAATCTGTCAGCACACCTCCGAAAATGTCATACATCCGTGCCTTTGGAAGGAACGTACACACAGCGCCACCACAAACCTGGCAACTGAATTTTCCGCCTTCCGCATGACCCGTTATTGAGAAACGGTGCAGCTTTTCTGTTCCGCTCAGAAACTTTACCCGGTCTTCCGGCCACAAAACGCAGGCGGTGACCGGTTGCCCCGACCATCGCCGACAACTTGTGCAATGGCAAAGGCACTGGATCGCCGGGTCGCCCTCGGCAACGAGCTTGACATGCCCGCAATAGCAACTCGCATTGTGCTTCATACGCCCAAACCCGCTGTAGTCTTCGGAACAAGACAGGCTTAGCAGACATTCCGTCGGCGTTCACCATCCATCACACTGGGTTCAAAGCGGTCCCCCGACTGCGCGACAACGAACAACAAGGTTCCGGCGGCGGCAAAGGACGGCAGTCAGGGTTCAGGTTCGGGAGGCCTCGAAACGGGTCCAGGCTTCTTCGAAGGCTTCGAAGTCGAACCCTTTTGTGCGTGCAGGCTTAAGGATCAGCTTTTCCGTTTGCAGCAGCTTTTCGATGGCCGTTTCCAGATCGGGGATGACGTCGGGCGGGATCACAAGGCCACCGTGCCGGTCGGCATGGATCAGATCGCCGTCGCGCACCTGCATTCCCATGATCGTGACCTGCGTCCCGATTTCGCGGACATGGACAAAACCGTGGCTGGGCCCGATCGCGCCCGCCACCACCGGAAACCCATCGGGCAAGTCGCCAAGATCGCGCATGACGCCGTTGGTCAGCGCGCCTGACAGGCCAAATCCCTTGTGCACGGTTGTGTTGATCTCGCCCCAATAGGCGCCGATGCAGTTGGGGTAATCCATATCCTCGACCACAGCGACAGCGGGGCGCGGCCCCTGTGACATGTGGCGGTAATAGTTCATTCGGCGGGCCCTGATCACGTCGGACGGCTCGGTCGGTGGCGCAAGCGCCGCGATGCGGGCAGTGCGTGCAAAGCCAACCATGGCCGGGGCCTTCGGGGCCGAAGCCAGCATCGTGCCACGGGTAAAGTTGGCAAAGCCGCGTTTGCCCTGGGCCACCTCGATGGCGTTGCAGACGGTGGGTGTATCGACCCGGCGCAGCAGGGTCAGCAAGCTTTCGTTCATGGTCTCTCCAGCCAGTGGCACAGGGCCTGTGTTGTCTCGGTCGGTTTTTCAAGGGTCGGCAGGTGCCCTGCCCCGTCGATCACGCTTAGCGTGGCATTGGGCAGAAGTTCTTGCATCAGGGTATGACGGTGGAGCGGGCAAAGCCTGTCTTCGCGCCCGCAAAGCACGAGCGCCGGGCCGCCGAAGCTGCGCAGGGTGTCGCATTGGTCTGGCCGGTCGCGCAAGGCACAGGACTGGTTGACGAAGACATCCGGCCCCAGACCCAGCGCCATATCCATGCAAAGATCAAGGAGTGCCGCCCGGTTTGGCCCGTCGGCCATATAGTGCGGCTTCATTTCGTCGCGCATGACCTCTGCCAGTTTGCCCGCGCGGACGCGGTCGATCTGCGGGCCGCGCCTTGCCTTGACCTCTTCGGTTTCAGCCAGCGGGTTGGTGTCGAGCAAGGCAACGCGGTCAACCCGCCCGGGCGCCTGCCGGATTAGTTCCATCGCCAGGATACCGCCCATCGAAAGCCCGATCAGGGCGAACCGGTCGGGCAATTGCGGCAGCAACTGCGCCGCCATAGCCTGCATCGTGCTGTCCTGCGCAGACAAAGGTGCCGTACCGCCCAAGGCAGTGATCTGCGGGCCAAACAGCCGGGCGTCGCACATCATGCCCGGCAGGTAGATCAGCGGCAGCGTCATCCGGCCAGCGATGCCCCCTCTGCCAGCGCGCCCAGCTTGGCATAGGCGATTTCCGGATCGACCGCGCCAAACCCGGCAAAGGTGCCAAAGCCGCAATCGCTGCCCGCGATGACGCGATCCGACCCGACGATATCGGTGAACCGCGCGATGCGTTGTGCCACCAGTTCAGGGTGCTCGACAAAATTCGTCGTGGTGTCGACGACGCCTGGCACCAGGATCTTGTCCTCTGGAATATCGTCCTTGCGATCTCGGAAGACCGTCCATTCATGGCCATGGCGCGGGTTCGATGTTTCAAAAAGCACATAGCGTGCTTTTGCAGACATCAGCGTGTCGAACATCTTGGCCATGGGAATGTCGCAGACATGTGGGCCTTCGTAGTTGCCCCAGCAGATGTGGATTCGCACCCGGTCTTCCGGAGTGTCCTGCAAGGCGTGGTTCAGCGCCTCGACATGACTGGCTGCAACCTTGACGAATGCCTCGTCCGATAGGTCGGTGAACAGCATGTGCCGCGACAGGGCCAGGTCGGGGCAGTCCAGTTGCAGGTCCAGCCCGCTGGCCACGATGGTTTCGTATTCCGCCTTCATCGCGTCAGCCAGCGCCGCCAGATAGGCGTCGCGCGTCTTGTAGAAATCGTTTTGCAGGAACAGGGAAATCACCCCCGGCGATGCGGCGTTCATGAAACCACGCGCGATGCCGTGATCCGTCATCGCCGCCCTGAGATTGGCAATGTCCTTTTCCAGTTCGCCTTGCCCTTTCGACCGGACTTCGCCCACGCACATGGGGCGCGCATATTGCGGGGTGCCGCCGCTGGCCGCGATGCGTTGCAGGAAGCTGGGAAAAAGCTTCAGATCGGCCGGGGCGTTGCGCGGGCTGTCGCCATCAAAGCCGGTGTAACGGTCCTTGACGTAGGTGGCATAGCTGATCTTCGAAGTCTCGCCATCGCTGACGATATCGACTCCCGCCTTGGCCTGTCTGGCGACCGTGTCGGATACGGCGCGGGTCATGCAGGCGTCGAAAGCGGCCTGGTCATAGGGTTCGCCCCGTTCACGGGCAAAGATGAAATCGACCACGTCCTGTGTGCGCGGCAGGGATCCGACGTGAGTGGTAGGAACGGGCATGGAAAGCTCCTAGAGTTTTCGGGCCATCAAGACGCTGTGGCGATCGGTTTCCGGGTCTTCAGACAGAAAGCCCGTCAGAATCAGTCCATTGTCTTCGAGACAGGCGGCATAGTCGGCGGGCGACAGCGATGCGTGGTAGACGGGTTCTCCTCCGACGGTGCCTTGCACCTCTCCGGCGGCGGGGCCAACGGTCAGCAACAGGCTTCCGCCGGGTTTGAGATGGGACCCGATCCGCGCAATCACATCGCGCTGTTCGGGCCCGGTCAGGTGAAAGAAGCTGTCCCAGGCAACGATCCCGTCGAACCTTTCCGGCAGGGCAAAGTCGCGCATGTCGCCTTGCCGCCAGTCGCCCGAGGGCCATCTGCTGCGTGCGATGTCCAGCATGGCGATCGAAAAATCCAGACCGGTCAGGGCAAACCCTTCGGACAGGAACCAGCGGGCAATCGGCTCGCCGGCCCCGCAGCCAAGGTCCAGCACATGGCCGTTGGCCGGCAGGCACGCTGCGAAACGGGCCAGCCAGCGCGCCTCGAACAAGGCGCGCGATCGCTGCGCGTCGTAGACTGCCGCCTGCCGGTCATAGACGTCCTGAATATCCTCTGGTCGTGCCTCTATCCCTGCCATGTCAAACCCGCAGGATCGTCTGTTGCCACGATGTGATACATCGCCGCCTCTCCGGTCATGGACGGGACGGCGGAATGGGCAAGGTTTTCCGGCACAGACATGGTATCGCCAGGCGCAAGCGTTGCCTGCCCGCCGTCCCACGTCACGCGCCAATGCCCCTTGACCGGCATCAGCACCGAAGGACGGTCATGGCTGTGTCTGGCCTCGGACGCGGAGGCACGGGTCATGAAATCAACCTCGAAGCCGGGTTTGTCCTTCAACAGTCCGGTCTCGCCGATCACCTTGCAGGGGCGCCTGTCGGCCAGGGCGACCATATCCCAGTAGCGCGCGACATGGTTCGGCAATACCTCGGCCGTTGTGGGCTCGGGCCGTTTGGCAAGTTCGGCATCGCTCATCAGCGGCATGGGTGCCACCCCGTCGGGCAGGCGCTGTTGTTTCTTGGTGTCGTAGAGCTTGCCATCTTCCCCCAGAACAAGCCCGTGATCTGCGGCGTCCTCGATCACTTGCGGGGCCCACATGACCCCGCCCCCGGCATCATCGCCACCAAGGATGGCCATGATCATTCCGTAATCAGTGCCGATGTTTTCGAACCCGCGGAAGATGCCGGTGGGAATATTGAAGATGTCGCCTTCTTCCAGAACCACCTCTCCTGCGGTGCCCCAGCGGCCCCAGAAAAACCGCCAGCGCCCGGACAGGACGAAAAACGCCTCTGCCGTGCGGTGATCGTGCAAGCTGTTGCGGCATTTGGGGGGTTGCCCGGCAGCGCCGATGTTGAAGCCGTGCGGAATGGTGATGTGAACGTGCTGATCGGGGGATTCGGACACCCCGCCGCCGATGATGGTAAAGTTTTCCTTCTGGTCAGAGCCGGGGGTGTGCGCGTCGATGAAGGCGGTCTTGCACGGTTGCAGATCGCCATAGCGCACGATGCGGGAGTTCATGTCTTGCGGTGTCATTGTCTGTGTCTCCTGTTTGGGCAAGGGGGATTGGATCAACCCTTTTGCCCGGGGGGGTGCAGATTCAGACGGCGTGCGCGCAGGCCAGCCAGAAAGCGGTGGCATCTGCGTGCGGCTTCAGGTGGCGCGGGTATCACAGGGCACCCGTATGCAGCAGGATCTGTTTCCAGACCGCGGTTTCATCAAACAGTGTCCATTCGCGGCGCAGCTTGACCTGACCGCCAATCAGAGCGCCCCATTCGGCATGGGAAATTCCCAGCACAAAAATCTCGGCCCCGGTCGGATTGCCGAAGGCACCGTATCCTTCGTGCCGCCCGTGCAGCGTCCAGCGCAGGGCCGAACGCGGCGGCATCATCGGGTCTTCGCGGCCGATCTGGTGGGTGATGGTGAAGGTGGCATTGGGCAGCGCCGCGCGCAGCCCCATCCAGAACTGATCGGCCCCGTCGTGGCTCAGGGTTTCGACCCCGCCGGGATAGCATAGGTTCGCGGCGCGATCGTATTCGGACGGAATGGCGGTAAAATCGGCCTGCATGATTCGAGTCAGCAGGTCGGCATGCCGCTGGCCGAAGGCGTTGTCATTCCCGGTACCGGAATAGGGCCCTGCCACCTCGGTTGCAGGGGTGTAAGGCCGCACGCAGTTGGCCGCCCCACCTTCGCGGGCGATCAGGTCACGGGCATAATCGCGGGGCTCGATACCAAGTTGACGAACAATCGCGCCCTGATCGCGGATCAGCCATTCGTCATTGATCTGGTTGTTGATCGCATGACAGTCGGCCAGGATGCGGTAATGCAGCTTCTTCCCCGTCGGCGCGCCATAGACTCCGGGTCGCACATGGGTGGCCGTGGAATGCAGCCGGTGGCTGGACAGCATCCCCGTTTCGGGCGTCCCGGACCAGATCACATCCTCTCCGAACAAGGTCCGGTCCGGGAACTCGGCCAGGGTCGCCATGGTCGCCGCGATCACCCCTTGATTGCCCGTTACCACAGAGGCGGGTGAGCGCACGACAATGTCCGGCGCGTAATAGTCATGCAGGGTGGCGATGCCGCGATCTTCCCAGATTTCCTTGGTGATGCCAATGATATAGTCGGGAAAATCGCTGAATTTCGGATCAAAGCCCTTCATTCGTTTCGTCCTTTTTGCGCTATCGCTTCGCTGCCCGGGTGCGGGTTGGCACCGCGCGCCGAACCACGCACGATCAGTGGCCCGTCGATGACAATCTTGCCGGCGACCGCGTCCGGATCCTCGATCCGCGACAACAGCGCGTTGACGGTTTCCTCGACCATCCGGTTGGCGCGCTGACGGACCGAGGTCAGGTCATAGGCGGGCCAGGCAGCAGGGGGTACATCGTCATACCCGACAACCGACACATCCCCCGGCACGCTGAGGCCAAGTTCGAACCGGATCACGTCCATCACGGCAAAGGCCATGTGATCGTTGGCCACAAAAACCGCATCGGGACGGTCGGGGCGGTCGAACATGCCCCGCGCGGCGTTTCGCGCCTGATCCAGGTTGAAATTCCCCACCCCCCGGGCAAAGAGATCCGCGCCCGCCGCGCGCAGACCCGCCAGAAACCCCGCCTCGCGGTCGCGCTGGGTCGAGGCGCCCTCCCACCCGGCGATATAGGCGATGCGGCTGTGCCCGCCAGCCAACAGGAAATCGGCCACCTTGCGCCCGCCCGCCACGTTGTCAGAGGTGACAGAGGTCACGCCTTCGCGGTCCTCATAGCGGTTGAACAGGACCACCGGCACCCCGGCCTGTTCACAACGTTCGGCAATGTCGGACGACATGGCGACCGAGGCGAAGACGATACCATCCACCTGATAGTCAAGGATTTCCTCGACCACCGCGTCGATCCCGACCGCGGTTTGCGACGCCATGAAAACCAGCACGTGATAGCCCTGCGCCTGCAACGCATTGGACAGCTTTTCCAGCGCTTCGGGGTAAAAGTAGTTTTCCAGGTAAGCGACGACCAGGCCGATCATCCGGCTTTTGCCCGACACCATGGCGCGCGCCAGGATATTGGGACGATAACCCAGTTCCGCTGCCGCCTTGCGCACCTTTTCGACAGTCTTTTTCGACGCCGATGCACCGGGGGTGAACACGCGGCTGACCGCCGATTGGCTGACGCCGGCGCGGACCGCCACGTCCATCGATGTCACCTTGGTTTCCGCCATCAATCCGCCGTCCAACCCCCGTCGATCAAAAGCGAGGTGCCGGTGATCAGCGCGCTGGCGTCAGAGGCCAGGAACACCGCCGCGCCCATCACGTCCTCGACCTCGCCCACGCGGCCCAGCTTGATCTTGTCCTCGATCCATTTGCGGCGTTCGGGAATGGCCAGGGTCTGCTCCCCCAGCGGCGTGCGGATGAAGGTCGGACAGATCGTGTTCACACGGATTCCCTTCGGGCCCCATTCGATCGCCATGGATTTCGTGAACCCTTCGACCGCGTGTTTGGTCGCGCAATAGACCGCCCGGTCGATCCCGCCGACATGCGCCATCTGGGACGAAATGTTCATCAGCGACCCGGGCTTACCTGCAGCGATCAGTCCGCGTGCCACAGCACGGGTCAGGAAATAGGCAGCCTTGACGTTCAGATCGGTCACCGCGTCGTAGTCCTGCGGGTCGGTGTCCAGCGCAGGGCCATGCCGCGCCAGCCCGGCAGAGTTGATCAGCACGTCAAACGGGCCAGTGTCGGCAACCGCTGCCTCGGTTGCCGACAAATCGGTGATGTCCAAGGCCAGCGGGCTGGCTTGCCAGCCCTTGACCCGCAGCGCGTCCACCAGCGCCGCCAGCGCATCGGCCCGCCGCGCGACAAGCGTCACCGCGGCGCCCGCCTCGGCCAGCGCGACAGCACAGGCCATCCCGATGCCGGACGAGGCCCCGGCGACCAGCGCGCGCTTGCCATCCAGACGAAACCCGGGTGTTTGCGGCAGGATCATCAGCGCTCTCCGATCGGAAAGGGAATGCGCCCCGGCACGCGGGCCTTGTTGAATTCCCGCATCCGCGCCAGCACATCGACGCCAAGCTGGCGAAAAGCATCCAGAATGTCCACCACCACCCAGTTCTCGCGGATCAGGCCACTTTCCAACCGCCAGAAATCCAGCGACCGCATGGTGATTTTCTTGTCCGATGGGGCGATGCCCAGCCAGCCGTCATGGGTGACGGTCTGGATCATGTCGGGCCAACCGGTGACCGCCGCATAGTCGCCGTCTCCAAAGAAGTGATAGGTGATGTCGTCGACGTATTTTCCGCGATCCGGCATCCCGTTCAGAAACGGAATCTGGTGCCAGTTCCGGAACCCCGCGATACCACGCCCGGTGCCGATGCCCGCAGGACCGTACCAGTTCATACGCGGGTGCCAGAACTGCTCCATCTCCATCACCTCGGGTCCACCCTGAGACGGGTGACGTTTCATGTGCTCCAGCATGTCGATGATGTGTTTCTGCGCGGCGCCCGCGCGCGTTGCATCCCAGGGCCCGGCGACCAGCCCGTCCTGGGTCATCGGCCCGGGAACACAGAACTCGCGTCCCAGCGACGGCGCCATGGGCCAAGCCCCGGCTTGCATCATCACCTCCGGGATGTCCCAAAGCGCCTGGATCTCGATCACCTGACCGTCGACGACGCGATAAAATTCGTGAAAGCGCATGTGGGTCAGGTGCCCGGTGGGCGGAATATCCAGCCACGGCCCGACAAAGGTGCCAAAGTAGTGGCCGCCGCAGCCGACCCAGTCGGCGCCATGTTCGTCCGGCCCGGCCATCACGATCCAGTCGCGGCGTTCCAGATCGGGCATGGCATCCAGCAAGGGCGCATAACAGGTGTCATAATACGCATCTGGCCCAATGCTGTCGCCCAGCGGGTGGGCCATGTGCAAAACCGCCTCAGGCGCGATCAGTTCCCGCAGGGCAGACCGCACGCCCGGTCCGTCGAAATCCGCCATCGCGGCGCGCAGCGGCGCAAGGGTGGCCTTGTTTCGGGTGTGCGTGTCCGTGGTCACGTCTGCTGTCCTTTCCGTGGGAAGCGGCTTCCCGCCAAGCAACCGATCCTGTTATTCTGCGGCCGTGCCATAGGCGATGTTCTTGCCGCCATAGCGGCGCACGCGGATATTGCATTGTTCGGCATGACCCACGAAGCCTTCCAGCATGCACAGCCGCGACCCGTATTCGCCCACCAGCACGGCAGCCGCATCGGTTGTGATCTTTTGATAGGAATGAGTTTTCAGGAACTTGCCGACCCACAGTCCGCCGGTATAGCGCCCGGCCCTTTTGGTGGGCAAGGTGTGGTTGGTGCCGATCACCTTGTCGCCATTGGCGACATTGGTCCGCGGACCCAGAAACAGCGCGCCATAGCTGTGCATGTTGTCCAGATACCAATCATCGCGATCGGTCATTACCTGAACATGCTCATAGGCCATGTCATTGGCCACTTGCAGCATTTCGTCGTGCGTGTCGCACAGAACCACATCCCCATAGTCGCGCCAACTGACAGAGGCGGTTTCGGCGGTGGGCAGGATTGCCAGCAGGCGGTCGATCTCGGCCATTGTCGCGTCTGCCAGCTTGCGGGAATTGGTGATCAGGCAAGCGGGCGAGTTATACCCGTGTTCGGCCTGCCCCAGAAGGTCCGTCGCGCACAGCTCGGCATCGACCGTCTCGTCGGCGATGACCATGGTTTCTGTCGGCCCGGCAAACAGGTCGATACCGACGCGTCCGTAAAGCTGGCGCTTGGCCTCGGCGACGAAGGCGTTGCCGGGTCCGACCAGCATATGCACCGGGTCGATGGTTTCGGTTCCAAGCGCCATCGCCCCCACTGCCTGAATACCGCCAAGGCACAGGATTTCATGCGCCCCGCCCAGATACATGGCCGCCACGATGGCCGGGTGCGGCGCCCCCTTGACCGGCGGCGCACTGGCGACGATGCGCGGCACCCCCGCGACAGAGGCCGTGAGCACCGACATATGCGCACTGGCCACCATAGGGAATTTTCCGCCGGGCACATAGCAGCCCACCGACTGCACCGGGATATTGCGATGGCCCAAGATCACGCCGGGCAGGGTTTCGACCTCGATATCGGTCATGCTGGCGCGCTGCGCCTCTGCAAAGGTGCGGATCTGCTGTTGGGCGAACTTGATGTCCTCCATGTCGCGGGTGCTGACCTTTTGCATCGCCGCTTCGATTTCAGAGGCGGTCAGGCGGAACGCCTCGGGGGTGTATCCGTCGAACTTGGCCGACAGGTCGCGGACCGCAGCATCGCCGCGCGATCCGATATCGGCCAGCGTCGCCTCGACCACGGACCGGACCTTGGCGTCCTCCTCGGCCTTTTCGCTGTCAGATTTGGAACGCTTCAGAAACTCGATCGCCATTGCCTTACTTCTCCTCCTCGGGCCGGGGGGGCACACGGTCCCCCCGGTCAAATGCTTCCCATCCTTCGCCGTTGAACACGTCAACGCCGAGTTGGGCCAGAACGTGCGGAAAGTCGACCATCACCCAGTTGTCGGTGATCTTGCCATCCTCGACCTTCCAGAAATCCATATACCGGATCGTGACACGCTTGCCGGTCGGGGCCAGGCCCATGAACGTGCCGGAATGCGTCGCCTCTTGCCGGCCAAAGGCGGCGGCCCATTCGCCCATGAACAGCCGTGCCTCGTCAATGCAGACCTTGTCGGAAAACGCGGCCTGAAAAGGGCGCTGCCAGTTGTCCTGAAATTCCTTCAGTCCGGTCTTGGTGCCGCAGCCCTGGTTGCCCATCCAGCGGAACCCATCGGCAAAGAACTGGCCGATATCGTCGATGCGGTGATCGTTCAGCCCGTCAACCATGCCTTCGATCACGGCGCGGGTGTCGTCGGTCTTGCCCAGGTCCGTGTCGCGTGACAGGACAGACTGTTCCGGTCTTGCCCCTTTCATCCTTTGACCGCTCCCGCTGTCAGGCCGCTGACGATCTGCTTTTGGAACACCATGACCAGCAGAAAGAGCGGCGCGGTGATCGACACGGCGGCGGCCACGGCTACGACCTGATCGGTGGTGGTGGTTTCGCGGTTGAACATGCCGGCGATGGCGGGAACCATGGTCTGGTTCGAGGCATCCAGCAGCAACGAGGTCACGAGGAAATCGTTATAGGCCAGAAGGAAACTGAACAGCCCCGTGGTGATGACCCCCGGCCACATCACCGGCATGATGACCCGGCGAAAGGCCTGGAAATGGGAACAGCCGTCGACTCGGGCGGCTTCGTCCAGTTCACTGGGGATATTCTGGAAAAAGCTGCGCAGCATCCAGATGGTGAACGGCTGGTTGATCGCCACAAGAACAGCGATCACCGCCCAGGGTTTGCCATACAGGGTCGGCGCGTTGTCGCCCAGGATCGGGGCAAGCCATTCGTTCGACGAGATAAAGACCGGCAAATAGCCCGCCACCAAAACCGAATGCGGCAAGGCGCGAAAGATCAACGCGATGATCAGGATCCAGAAGGCCAGCGCCGAACCTGACCGCGCCAGGCCATAGCCCGCCAGCGTTCCGACACTGAGCGAGATTGTGACAACGCCCACCGTCACGATCAACGAGTTCTGGAAATTCTGGGCAAACCCCCTGTCGATCCAGACGGTGCGATAATGTTCTGTCGTGGCACCGATGATGTCGCGGCCCAGCGGACCCAACACCGGGTTCAGCGCGTCGCCCACAACCGGCAGCACGCCAAAGAACGCCACGACAAAGCCAATCCCCAGCACCAGAGCGCCGATCACCCAGCCTAGCGGAACCCAGCCACGCGGGCTGTGTGTCTTGACCAGACCGGGCAAGATGCGCGTGGCGATGCGCGCCGTGATCCACACAATCGCGATGGCCAGCACGATGTCGAGCACTGACCAGCCCTGACCAGTCGCTCGTGTTTCGGGGCCAAAGATCACGTTTAGCGGATTGCTGTCGAAGGCATCGATCGGTGCCTTGAAGCTCATCACCGTGATCCACACGATCGGGAATGCGGCGATCAGGCACCACAGCGCCAGGAACCCGCCCGAAGCGATCCGCAAGGACAGCGGTTGACGAAAGGCTTTGGCGGACATCAGCGCACCCCCTTGTGATCGCGCCAGGTGCGGCGCAACAGCGGCACCAGCAGGATGGCGATGCCGATCATGGTCAGCATGGCCGAGGCAGACGCGCGAGAAATCGACCGCGTCCCGGCCTCGTTCGGTGTCAGGAAATCATAGGTCAGCCATTGCAGGGAAATGACGTGTCCCTGGCTGCGGAAGCCAACGATCTCTTCGAACACGCGATAGGTGTCCATCAGGTGGATCATTGCGACGAAGACGATCAGCGGCATCAGGTGCGGGACAATGATATAGCGCAACCGGTCGAAGCGCGACGCCCCGTCGATCAGCGCGCTTTCCAGACTGTCGCGGTTTACCGTTTGCAGACCTGCATAGAAGATGATCCCGGCAAACGGCGCGACGTGCCAGACCCGGTAGAACATCATGATGAGTTCAATGGTCCAGGCCTGCGCGAACATGGCGATGTCGCGGCCCGTCCACCATTCCAGCCCCGCCGTCAGGATGCCATCACCGCGAAACAACCAGTTGATCGACAGCGCACCGATCACCGGCGTGATGATGAACGGCAAAAGCGAGATGAAGATCACCGGCCCCCGGATTGCCTTGGCCGCGTTTTCGATCACCAGTGCAATCGCCAACCCGGTGCCAATAACCAGCGGCAGCGTGACCAATGTGAACATCAGCGTGAACCGCAGCGCTTTCCAGAAGTCGATGACGTTCAGCGCCTTCCACGACCCGGATTTGATCGCGGCCCAGGCACGGTCGGGTTCGATCACGTTGCGATAGCTTTGCAAGCCCACCCAACGGGTTGTGGTGCGGATCTCGCCGTTTTCGTCCAGCACGGGCTGGGTCTTGATTTCTGTCACGCATGTCTGTGTCAGAAAGCCCGGAGTGCAGGTTTCGACCTCGACCTGTTCATAGACCGGCTGGGTGACGTGAAAGCTTTGCCAGAACACGCTGACCAGCGGTGCCGCAATAAACAGCAGCATCATTAAGACAGAGGGCGCGACGAAGGCGGCAAAGGTGCGGAACTTCATGTCTCACTCTCCCGGGGCAGGTGTTGACAGGTGACCGGAGACAGCCCGTGGGCCGCCTCCGGCGGAGCGCTTACTTTACAAGGCCGGCTTCCTTGGCCGCGGTCAGATAGGCGGCTTCGATATCGGCCAGCGTGGTTGCGGCATCCTTGGCACCGGTCAGATAGTCGGCAATGCCATCGCCCAGCGCGGTGTGCATGATGCCCATGGCGCCGGACGCCGGATAGGGCCTGGCCCCGGCCAATGCGGTCGCGGCGGCACCGGCGGCCAGCGCCCCGGGCTGATACCCTTCGATCAACCAGACGGCGGAATCGTTGTTGGCCTGCACCATCTCGGTGTCGATGCCTTCCATCGCGACGCGGAAGGCGGCCTCGGCCTCTTCGTCGGTGATGTTCGACGCGATCACGATACCGTCCCACCAGATGGAACTGGCAGGCGCGACCGACCCCATCGGGGCGGCGGCCATCTTGACCTTGCCCACAACCTGGCTTTCGGCGGCGTCGTCCATGGCGCCCGCGCGGCTGGCCCAAAGGTTCGCCATGGCAATCTTGCCCTGCTGGAACTGCTGCTGAACATAGGTCGAATCCGACACCAGATATTCCGGGTCCATGAATTCGGTCAGCGCCTTCATGGTTTCCAGCGTCGCCATGCCCTGGGCATTGTTGATGTTGGGCATGTTGCCATCGGTGAAGAAGGTGCCGCCCTCACCCAGGAACGTGTTCACGAATTCCTCGCCCAGGTTCCAGCCGGTCATGAAGGTGCCACCAATGGGGTAGTCGACCACACCGGCTGCTTTGATCTTGGTGGCGGCGTCGATCATCTCGGCATAGGTGGTGGGAACGGCAATCCCGAGATCGTTCAGGATGTCCTCGCGGTACATCAGGTGCTGGTTGTTCACCATCATCGCCACGGCCATCACCTTGCCGTCGATCTTGATCAGTTGGTTCGGGCGCAACTGCTGACCATACTTGGCAATCAGGTCATCCAGCGGGCGGATCGTTCCGGCCTCCAGCAGCGGGATCAGGGTCGAATTGGCGACCCCGCCGATCTGGTAAAGCGCCGGGTTGGCGGCAAAGGCCTCGGGTTGCTTCAGACGGAAATCCTGATCCAGGTTGGCTTCGACGTTGCCACATTCCGCCATTGCGGTGGTGACGGCCTTCCACGCCTCGAAACCGGCGGTCAGAGATTTCACCGGCACGGTATTTTCAAACGCACAGCCCGCCCAGGCGCTGGTGGCGGCAAGCGAGATGGCACTGGCCATCAGGATCTTCTTCAACAACATTCTTTTCTCCCGGTTGGTAGGGGCTGTCCTGCAGTCACAGCCCAAGGTTGGCGAGGGCTGAGCCCTCGGAAGGGGGCAGAGTTCAGTCCCCGATACGCGCCCCTGTTGCGGCATCGAACAGGTGGCAATGGTCCGTCGGAATCCGGATCGAAACGGTTTCGCCGATCTGTGCCCGAAACGATTTGTCCGCCTTCACGCTGACCAGCGCGCCGCGAATGCGGACGGTCACCATGGTGGCGTCGCCCAGCAACTCAAGCGTATAGATCGGCGCGGTGATCTGACCGCCCTCGGCGACCTGCGCGTCTTCGGCGCGAAAACCCAGCGTCACGGCCCCATCCGCGGCGGCCAGCCCGTCGATCCGGGTGTGCGGTGCGGAAAAGCTGCCACCCGTCATTTCGCCGTCGATCAGGTTCATCGCCGGGCTTCCGATAAAGCTGGCGACAAAGGTATTGGCGGGACGGTCGTAAATCTCGGTCGGACTGCCGACCTGCTGGACCACGCCCTTTTGCATCACCACCACACGGTCGGCGAGGGTCATCGCCTCGATCTGATCATGGGTGACGTAGATGGTTGTCACGGCCAGTTCATGGCTGAGGTTCTTGATCTGCGCGCGGGTGCTGACCCGCAGCTTGGCATCCAGATTGGACAGCGGTTCATCCATCAGGAAAACGTTCGGTTCGCGCACGATGGCGCGGGCCAGCGCAACGCGTTGCCGTTGGCCGCCCGACAGTTCGGCGGGCTTGCGGTCCAGGAATTCGTCCAGTTCCACCATCGCGCTTGCGCGGCGCACCTTGTCGTCATGGGTGGTGGGGTCAACCCCTCGCACCTTAAGCGGAAAGCGGATGTTTTCGTAGACGTTCATGTTCGGGTACAGCGCGTAGCTCTGGAACACCATCGCCACGTCGCGGTCCTTGGGTTCCAGGTCATTGACCACCTTGCCACCAATGGTGATCTGGCCCTCTGTCGGGTCTTCCAGCCCGGCGATCATGCGCATCGTCGTGGTCTTGCCGCACCCCGAGGGGCCCAGCAGCACCAGAAATTCGCGATCGGCGATCGTCAGGTCGAAATTGTCGACCCCCACGAACGTTCCCCAACGCTTGGACACGTTGCGCAGCTGGATTTCGGCCATCCGGTCGCCCCCTGATCGTGATCCGCATTCTGCATGCGCTTGCAAAAGGGTAGACACGGCCACATCATTTCGGCAAGGATTTTTTGCATGCGCTTGCAAAATGGGGAAATGTCATGGGATTTCAGACAGAAAAGCAGGTGGTCCAGGATTTGTACGCCGCGCTCGACGGCGCTCCGGTGGACCGAATCACGGACGTTCTGGCCGATACACTTTCCCCGGACGCGCTGTGGCGCGGCTTTCATCCCTTTGGCGCCTGCACCGGCCCACAGGCGATTGCAGAAAGCTTCTGGCAGCCGCTGCGCCAGTCTTTGACCCGAATGCAGCGGCGACAGGACATTTTCTTTGCCGGCCGGAACGAGATCGACGGCTTTCAGGGTGTCTGGGTGGTGTCGATGGGCCACCTGATGGGGCTGTTCGATCAGCCCTGGCTGGGGATCGCCCCCACCGGCAAGATGGCGTTTCTGCGCTATTGCGAATTCAATCGGGTGGCTGACGGGCGCATCACGGAAACCGCAATGTACTTCGATATTCCGCATCTGATGATGCAGGCCGGGCTCCAGCCGTTTCCGCCGCAAACCGCCGCGCATCTTGTGCAGCCCGGGCCGATGACCCATGACGGCTTGCTGTTTGACGACGCCCCCGAGGAACAGGGCCGCGCCACGCTTGCCGCGATCAACGCAATGATCGGCGATCTGGGCACATGGCAGCTTGGCTTGCCGCTGGAGGAAGAGCTGGCCCGCACGTGGCATGACGACATGATCTGGTGGGGACCTGCCGGGATCGGCGCGACCTATACGATCAAACGATACGCCAAACAGCATTCCGCCCCCTTCCGCGCCGCGTTCAAGGAACGATCCAAGACCCGCCATATCGCGCGCCTTGCCGAAGGGGCCTATGGCGGGTTCTTTGGCTGGCCAAACTTCACTGCGCTGCATACCGGCGGTTTCATGGGCATGCCCGCGTCGGACAAACGCGGAGAGATGCGGGTGATCGACATCTATCGTCGCGACGGCGACAAGCTGGCCGAAAACTGGATCTTCATCGACCTGCTGCATTTCTGGAACGGGCTTGGCGTCGATATCCTGGACCGCATGGCGCGGGTGCCGCGCACCTAAAGCCGGGCCACCGCGCGGGCGGCCTGGCGCACCGCCTCGGCGGTCTGGGCAAGATCCGCTTCGGTCAGCGCCAGCGACGGATAGACCTTGCCCGGGCTCTTGAATACGCCATGACTGCGCAACGCGGCGTTCCAGACCTCGTTACGCCGGGGGTCGTCATGTCTGGCGCTGCGGTAGTCGACCGGATCGCCCGCGGTGAAATATATGTCGAACAGGGTGGGATCGCCGGTCACACGGTGCAGAATTCCGTGCGCACTCAGGGCGTCCGTCATTATATCCATCAACCGCTGACCAGTGGCGCGCAGGGTGTCGTACTGACCGGGCCGGCGCAGCACCTCCATCGTCTTCAACCCAGCAGCGGCAGCCACCGGATTGCCGGAAAGCGTTCCAAGTTGCATCAACCAGTTTTCCGCCCCCACGGCGGCCTTGTCGAAATGCGCCATGATCTGTGCGCTGGCCCCCAGTGCCGCCAGGGGAAACCCGCCGCCGATGATCTTGCCCAACGTCACGATATCGGGCGTCACGCCAAAGCGCTCTTGTGCACCACCATAGGCCAGACGAAAGCCGGTCACGATCTCGTCGAAGATCAACAGCACCTCGTACCGGTCACACAAATCGCGCAATCCTTGCAGAAACCCGGGTTTTGCGGGAATGATCCGCTGCAACGGTTCGACGATGATCGCCGCGATGTCGCCATGTTCCGCCAGCAGTCCCGCCACCGCGTCCAGGTCATTGAACGGCGCGATCAGCATCTGGTCCGCCACGCCCTGCGGGATGCCCGCACTGTCCGGCACGGGCGTCGGGAAATTGACCGGCCTTGACGGCGCAAGGCTCATCTGTGCCTCGGCACTCATCCCGTGATACCCGCCCTCGAACTTCAGGATCTTCGGCTTGCCGGTATAGGCGCGGGCCAGCCGGAGCGCGTACATGTCCGCCTCGCCACCCGAAGTGACAAAGCGCACCTGTTCGCAGCAGGGCACAGCCGCGACGATCGCTTCGGCCAGTTCGATGCCTTTCGTATTGTTGGCAAAGAAGGTCATGCCAAGCGGCAGTTGCTCCAGCACCGCCTCCATCACTTCGGGGTGGCCGTGGCCCAGCAACATCGGACCAGACCCGATAAGGTAATCGACGTACCGGGTACCGTCCTCGTCCCAGACAGACGCCCCCTGACCCCGCGCGATCACCATGGAGGCGTCGAAATTGCCGAACCCGGCGGCGGGCAGCACCGCGCGGGCGCGATCCACCCAGTCGGCCATGCTTTGAATGCGGTTCATGTTCACTCCAGTATCAGGTCAGGGGGGCCAAGAGCTTCGGCATCGACAGTGACGCCCAGCCCCGGGGCGTCAGGCGGGGCAATGCGGCCTTCCGCGCGCGTGGGCGCGTCGGCGGCAAGACGCGGGCTGACATAGCCCGAAAGGTCGCAGACATTCAGCACCCGTCCGGGCTCTGTTGCGGCCCCCAGATGCAGCAGGGCAGCGGTGGTGATGTCACTGCCCCAGGTGTCCTCGATACACATCTTCGCGCCCAGGTGCAGGCACAGATCGCGCGCGCGCCGCGTGGCCGACAGACCTCCGAACTTGGACAGTTTCAGCGCAACTGCATCCATGACCCCAAGTCGGTGTGCGTCGAGCAGCGAGCCCGTATCGTGCGCCAGTTCGTCGATCTTCATCGGCAGACCCGTCGCCGCACGGACACGGGCGCAGTCGTCAAGCGTCGCGCAGGGCTGTTCAAGCATCACGTCCAGATGCGCCACGGCGCGGCCCACGCGGCTCGCGTCAAGCGAGGTCGCGCCACAGTTCCAGTCGCCATAGACCAGCGGGCCAGGGCCGACGGCCTCGCGCACCTTCACCAGACGTTCCACATCGGTCTGCCAATCGCCCGACGCGCCGAGCTTTGCCTGAAACTGGGAGATCCCCTGGCCCTGGGCCTCGCGCGCGATGCGGGCCATCTCGTCCGGCGCGACGCAGGTGATCGAGTGATAGAGCGGCAGGCTTTCCTGCCGCCGCCCGCCCAACAACGCGTGCAGGGGCAGCCCGGCGACTTTGCCGGTGATATCCCACAACGCGATATCAAGGGCAGACTTGGCATAGACATGGCCGGGCAGATACGCGTCTGCCCGCGCCATCAGCGCCCCCACCCCCACCGGGTCCGCCCCCAGGATCACCGACGCCAGTTCCGCCAATGCGGGTGCTACGCCGCGGGCATAGGCTGCAAGGTACTGCGGGATCGGGCAGACTTCGCCCCAGCCGGTTACGCCGGTGTCTGTCTCGACTGCGATCACCACGGTTTCCACCGTGTCACAGGTCTTGCCCTCGGCCATGTAGTAGGCGGTGTGACTTGTCAAAGGCACATGCCAAAGTCGGATCTTGCGGATCTGCTGCGCGGTGACGCGGCCTACCATCGGTGTCATGTCGTTCCCATCCTCGGGGCGCCTTGCAGGCCGGCACCGCGCCACAGCACCAGCGCCAGCACCGGGCTGTCGGTGGTCGTCATGGCATGGGGCTGGTTCGAGGCATGGATCCGGATGTCGCCCGCGCGCAGCACCGTGCTCACCTGGCCCTCGGCCTCGAACAGGGCGTGGCCCGCCAGGATGTAATACAGCTCCTCTGCCTCGTGCAGGTGCCACGGGTAGTAAAGGTTCTCGCCCCACCAGGCGATATAGGCCCGCACCGCGTCAGACCTGAAGTGTCCCTCCGGTCCGACAAGCTCGAACCAGCCATACCGGTTCAGAAAGTCGGCGCCGACTTCCTCCTCTGTGTAGGTCTGCCGCCAGTCGGCGTAGTCGGCAAGGTCCTGAACGCTGTTGCGCAGGGCCAAAGTGACGTCGGTCGTGCCATCGGCCCATCCGCGCAACAGCGCCGCTGCCGGGATCGGGCGCGGCGGTTTCGGTGAAGGCATCGCCAATGGCCAGCCGGCAAAACCCATCAGTTGCGGGTTCGCCGCGATCAGCAAAGTTGCCGCGTGATAGGCGCGGGCAAAGGCAATGTCAGCATCAGTCACGGGATCACCACGATATTGCCGGCATGGCGTTTCTCGGCAAAGGCGGCCTGGGCCGCATGCAATTGCTCCAGCGGATAAGTGGCGGCCAGCAGCGGCTTGATCTCGCCCGCTTCAATATAGCGGATGAGGTTGGGCATAACCTGCGCGTCAATCACGGTCGACCCGGTAAAGGTCAGGTCGCGCAGATACAAAGTGCGCAGGTCAAGCGTGACCAGCGGGCCGGCAATCGCACCGGCGCAGGTGTACCGCCCGCCCCTTTCAAGCACGTCGATCAGCTGAGGCCAATAAGGCCCGCCGACCACATCGGCGACCACGCTGATCTTCTCGGACCCCAGCGCGCCGCGCAGATCGTCGGGCGCACGCGACAGAATGCGGTCGGGTCCCAGCTGTGCCACCTCGGCGTGCTTGCTGTCAGACGCCAGCGCAATCACGCGCGCGCCCCGCCGCTTCGCCAGTTGCACCAACGCCCCGCCGACCCCGCCAGAGGCACCCGGCACCAGCACTGTATCAGCCGCGGTCACGTTGGCCCGGCAAAGCATGCCCTCGGCGGCGGAATACGAACAGGAGAACGTCGCCAGTTCGGCATCCGAAAGCGGGCTGTCGACGGCCAGGGCGTTGACAGCCCGCATCACGGTATACTCGGCAAAACCACCGTCGCATTCGCTGCCGAAATAGCCCGCGGCGTCCTTGTTCGACGGGTCGGTCGGATCGCGCAGCCAATTGTCGGTGATGACACGCTGCCCGATCCGGGCCGGGTCGACGCCGTCCCCCACCGCCACGATGCAACCGCAGGCATCGGCGCCCTGGATGCGCGGAAAGGCGATGGGCGCGCCGCCCCAGCTTGGCTCTTCGGCGCCAGCCGCGTCATGGCCGCTGCCAGAGGTGGCGGTGACGACCGCAGGGGAATACCAGCCGGTACGGGTGTTGATGTCGGTGTTGTTCAAACCACAGGCGCCGACGCGGACAAGCACGTCACCCGGGCCGGGGTCGGGGCGCGGCCAGTCTGTCCGCCAGACCATCTGCTCTGGTCCGCCGTGACCCATGGTGACCATGGCCCGCATGGTGTCGGGAAGTGTCATTGGGCGGGCTCCATCACGGTATCGGCGCGGGGCCGCTGGCTTTCAGGGTCAAAAGCCGCCGCACCAAGGATGCGGCCCGCCCGCGGTTGCCCGGCGATGATGACCTCGACCTCCTGCCCCGGCAGGTTCGCCTCGGGACGGATATAGGCAAAGGCAAGGATCTTGCCCACAGTATGGCCATAAGCCACCGAGGCGGTGGATCCGACGACCGTGCCGTCGATCAGCACCGGCTCGCCGCCGTGGCCGTCATGGCCCCCATCCGGGTCGATCTCCAGATAGGCGCAGACCCAGCGGCGTTCAGGATTCAGGGTCTTGGCCTTGCCCAGATAGTCCTTGTCGGTGCGCGCCAGCCGCAGCACGTCCGCCTCGGCCAAAGTGACCTCGTTGGTCAGTTCCCCTGCCCCCTTGAACGCCTTTTCCATCCGCAGGCTGTTCATGGCAAAGCTGCCGTAGTCGGTGATGCCAAGCCCCTGCCCTGCCTCGATCAGCGCATCATAGACAGTCAGCGCGCCGTCGCGCGGGATGTGCAATTCCCAGCCCAGTTCCCCTGCGTAGGACAGCCGCAACGCCCACAGCGTCACCCCGGCGACGGTAATTTCCCGGGCCGAGAGCCAGCGGAACCCGGCATTGGACAGGTCCGCATCGGTGCAGGCCGCCAACACATCGCGCGCGCGCGGCCCGTTCAGCGCCAGGGCTGCCCAATCGGTGGACAGGCAGGTGATCGTCACGTCCTCGCCGGTGCGATGCGCGGCCAGGTGATCCAACAGACGCTGCTCGAAGAACGCGGCACAAACGAGGTAGTACCGTCCCTCCCCCAGCTTCACCACCGTGGTTTCCAACTCGATCGTGCCGGCGCGGTTCAGTATATGCGTCAGGCCGATCCCGCCCACCTTTTGCGGCAGCCGGTTGGCGGTCAGCCGGTCCAACAGATCCGCGGCCCCCGACCCTTCGACTTGCACCTTGGTAAAGGCCGAGATGTCCATGATTCCGACCGCCTCGCGTACCGCGCGACATTCGGCACCAACCACGTCGTGCACCGGCGTCCGCCCGAAACCGTAATGGTCGCGCTGGTCGATCCCCTTGGCAAAAAAGCGCGGGCGCTCGTGGCCATAGACCTCTTCGTAGACCGCGCCCTTGTCTTTCAGCCGGTCATACAGCGGCGACGGCTTGACGGGCCGCCCGGCCAGACGGTTGAAATGCGGGAAGGGGATTTCATGGCGTAGCTTGTAATCCTCATGTGCCTTGATGATCTGCCACTCCTTGGTGGCGTAGCTGCCGAACCGGCGCGGGTCATAGTCGCGCATGGAAATGCCTGCCGCACCATGCACCATCCAGCGCGCCAGTTCGCGGGTCAGGCCCGGCCCCCAGCCAATGCCGATCTGGGTGCCACAGCAGCACCAGTAGTTGCGCACACCCGGTGCAGGCCCGATCAGCGGGTTACCATCCGGCGGGTGGCTGATCGCACCATGCACTTCGCGCGTGATGCCCAGATCGGCGAAAATCGGCATCCGGTTCAACGATTCCTCAAGCCATGGCATCACCCGGTCGTAGTCTGCATCGAACAGCCAGTTCTCGTAGTCCCACGGGCATTCATCATGCCAGACCGAATTCGAGTTCTCCTTTTCATAGATCCCGGTCAGCCCGCGCTTCTGCTCCATCCGGATATAGCCGGACACCTTGCGGTCATCGCGGATCACCGGCAATTCGCGATCCAGATTGGCAAATTCGGGCACGGGTTCGGTGACGAAATAGTGGTGCGTCATCGACGTCATGGGCAGTTGCAGACCCGACCATTCGCCCATCTGCCGGGCATAGGTGCCGCCCGCGTTGACCACATGTTCGCAGATGATCGCGCCCTTTTCAGTTTCGACCAGCCATTCACCCGAAGGCAGCTGTGTGATGTTCGTGGCCCGGGTGTGACGAAAGATGCGCACGCCCTTCTGACGCGCACCGGCAGCCAGCGCCATGGTCACGTTGGTCGGGTCGACGTGGCCATCATCGGGCGTGTGCAGCGCCCCAAGAACACCGTCAAGATTGTAGAACGGGTGCAGTTCGGCCACCTTTTCCGGCCCCACCAGCGCGATGTTGAACCCAAGCGACCGCCCGACCGACAGCGTGTGCCGCAGCCAGTCCATCTCATCCGGCGTATAGGCCAGCCGGAACGATCCGCAGCCATGCCAGGTCACCGCCTGCCCGGTCTCGGCTTCAAGCGCGCCGGAATACAGTCCGATGTTGTAGTCGACACATTTTCCAAGACTGTAGGACGACGTCGAATGCGTGATCTGCCCCGCCGCATGCCAGGTGCTGCCGCTTGTCAGTTCGGCCTTTTCCAGCAGCACCGTATCCGGCCCCCAGCCCTCGTGCCCCAGGTGATAGGCCAGCCCCACGCCCATGACACCACCACCAACGATGACCACCCGGGCCTGTGTGGGAAACGCAGCTTGTGACATCGCGAGGCATCCTGTCTGGGGGCACTTTTCGATGGACAGGCTAAGCGCACACTTGTACCTTCGTCAATCATGAATGAAACAGATATACCGCGAACCGAAGCAATCCTCGACCGACTGTCCCAGGAATGGGACGCCCTGACCCCCGAAGCCCAGAAGGCGGCGCGCTATGTGCTGGAGAACCCGGCCGAGGTCGGCGTGTCGACCGTGCGTGAAATTGCCGAGGCGGCGAATGTGAAACCCAACACCGTGGTGCGCATGGCGCGTCAGGCCGGGTTCGAAGGCTATGAAGACTTCCGCGCCCCGTTTCGCGAGGCGATCCGGCGCGGGGCCGTGCCGTTGGAGGACCGCGCGCGCTGGTTGCAGGACATCGCCAAGACCGGCGACCTTGGCGGACTTTACGCCGACATGGTCGGCGCCGCGATCCGTAATATCGAAGAAACCTTTGCCAGCATTCCCGTGCAGGCCTTGCAGGACGCGGCACAGGCGATCTGGAGATCCCGTCAGGTCTTTACCCTGGGCGTCGGGGTGAACAACGCCAACGCGCGCAACTTTACCTACCTTGCCTCGACCGGCATGGTGCAGTTCCACGCCATCCCCCGTCCCGGATCGACCCCCGTAGACGACCTTGCATGGGCCGACGAACGCGACGTGCTGATCGCCATCACCCAGCACCCCTACCGGCGCGAGGTGGTCGAGGCCGTGCGCATCGCCCGCGAACAGGGCGTCACCGTGATCGGCATCTCTGACAGCCCGGCCAGCCCGGTGATCCGCGCCGCGCAGCATCGGTTTGTCACCGCCGTCGACACTCCGCAGTTCTTTCCGTCCTCGGTGCCAACGATCGCGCTGCTGGAAACACTTCTCAGCTTTGTCATTGCCAGCGCGTCCGATGAAATCGTTGCGCGGGTCGAGACCTTTCACCGCCGCCGCCACCAGTTGGGCATGTACGAGGAGACCCCCGAATGACCGCAACGCCCGTGCATTCTCTGGACGCGCGCTATTACACCGATCCAGCCATCTTCGCAGCCGAGCGCAACGGCCTTCTGGCGCGGACCTGGCAATTCGCCTGCCATGCCAGCCAGTTGGAAAACCCCGGCGACTACGTCGCCTTCGATCTGAATGACGAAAGCCTGTTCTGCATCAGGGGACGCGACGGGGTGATCCGGACCTTCTATAACGTTTGCCAGCATCGCGCCCACCAACTGGTGCAGGGCTCTGGCACCACCCGCGTCGTGGTTTGCCCCTATCACGCCTGGACCTATGAACTGACAGGTGGCCTGCGCGCCGCGCCCAACGCCAAGTCCGTCCCAGGGTTCGACGCATCAGAAATCAGCCTGACTGAAGTCCGGACCGAGGTCTTTCTGAACTTCGTCTTCGTCAACCTCGACCCGGACGCCCGGTCGATGGACGCATGGTTCCCCGATGTGCGCCGCGAACTGGCCGCCTTCGTTCCGAATTGGGAAGATCTGAAACCTTTGGAATGGGTGGAAATCCCGGAAAACTGCAACTGGAAGGTTTCAGTCGAGAACTACTCTGAATGCTACCATTGCAGCCTCAACCACCCGACCTTTTCCACCGGCGTGATCCGGCCTGAAACCTATGACATCCAGCCGCAGGGCTACTGTCTGCGCCACACCACGGAATGCAACGACCTGTCACAGATGACCTATGATATCGACAGCGGGTTCGCGAACAATGACCGCTATTCGTCCTGGTTCCTTTGGCCGATGTTCAGCTTTCAGGTCTATCCGGGGAATCTGCTGAACACCTATCACTGGCGCGCTGTTGATGCCGATCACGTCGTGGTCTGGCGTGGTTGGTATTCGGTCGGCGGATCAGACAACGAAACCGTCCGTCGCATGGCCCTTCAGGACCGCGCCACCACGGTCGAAGAAGACATCCATTTGGTGGAATCCGTCCAGCGCGGGCTGAAATCGCGCGGCTACGTCCCCGGCCCGTTGGTCGTGGATCCTGGGTGCGGGGTGAATTCTGAACATTCCATCCTGCACCTCCAACGATGGATGAGAGAGGCCGTAGCAGATCAGGGCTAAGCCCGGGCGACGACACTCCGTTCCCGCAGGACCCGTTGCACGCAGGGCTTCGGCATCGACACAAGTGCGGGCACGCCGTCGTCCAGCCCGGCCGGATCACCCATACGCCGCGTCATAGGCCTGCACCACGGCGGCGGCGTTCCCGGCCACGGTGGCGGCGGTGTCGCCAGGGCGGAACAGGGCGGTGCCGATCCCGAAACCGTCCGCACCCGCGGCGCGCCACGCGGCGAAATTCTCGGGCCCTGCGCCCCCTACCGCCAGGACTTCGGTGCCCACGGGCAAGACCGCGCGGATGGCCCGCAACCCGTCCGGACCGATCAGGGACCCGGGGAAAAGCTTCAGACCGTCGGCGCCGGCCCGCAGCGCGGAAAAGCATTCGCTGGGCGTCATTGCACCGGGATAGGCCAGCAGGCCTGCCGCCTTGGTTGCCGCGACAACCGCCGGGTTGGTGTCTGGCGAAACGATCAGGCGTCCCCCGGCCGCCGCAACCTGCGCCACCTCTTGTTCGGACAGGACAGTGCCTGCACCGATCAACGCGTCATCACCGAACTGTTGCGCCAGTTGTGCGATCGACAGCAGCGGGTCCGGCGAATTCAGGGGCACCTCGATCTTGGTGATCCCGGCGGCGATCAGGACAGAGGCGATCTGTGTCACGCTGTCCGGGGTGACGCCGCGCAGAATGGCAACGATGTTTCGGCGGGTCATGGGCAATCTCCGGCTTGGCACGAAGCTGGTTCAATCCGGCGTCTGCCGGTCACGGGGCAGCCAGGCAGGCCACGCGCCGATCCTGCCCGCCCGGGGGAACGACGGCAAGCTTTGCCAATGCGGGCCCCCCCCAAAAACGCCAAAGCCCGCGCGCATTGGACATGTGCGCGGTCGGATCACCGCCCGGATGGGCGGGGTCAGGCCCCGATGAAATCGAAATGATCGACGGTGAAGTCGGCCACCTGCGCATTCAGAATGCGAATGTCCGGCAGGCCGAGATCGCCAGAGGGATCCCAAGTTTCCGCCAGCGACAGCGTCACGTCGTCGCCATCCTGTTGCAATACCGCCAGGAAATCCGCCACATCCATTGCGCCCGTGGCGTTGCTGCCCCGCGTGGTGGCGATCACGTCCCAGTCTTCGAAATCGGCAATCACCACGCTGCCGCCGGCCAGTTCGAACCGGTCGGCATAGGCGCCACCATACACGGTATCGGACTGCGCCGTCAGATCAGGTTCTGGGGCTTGCGTGCGGATCACGTCATCCGTGCCCAGCCCGCGCATGAACGCGGTCAGCGCAGTCTGGGTCGCGGCTTCGAACTCTGTGCTTTGGGCAAAGCCCCGGACAACTTCGGTCCGGGACAGGCCGCCCGTGTCCAGTTGGCCCACCCAGCCCGCCAGCCCCTGCGCATCGGGCGCGCGGTTCAACACGTTGTCGTACAGGAGGGTCACGAAATCGGAATTGTCGAGCGTGCCGTAGGTCTGCTGGAATTCGGCAGAGTTGACGAAGCCGCCGACAACGGACAGGTAGTCCGTCCCGTTGGTCAGTTGCGCGACCCAGTCGGTAAAGCCGCCGGCATCCGCTTCGCGGCACAATGTGGCCAGATACAGACGATAGACATCATCGGTCCAGGTCTGCGCCATGCTTGCGGCGGCAAAGGCATCCGCGGCAGCGGCGGTGCTGGCCACGAACTCTGTGCTTTCGGCGAACCCCACGACAACCTCGGAACGGGTTGTTCCGCCTTGCAGCCGGGCCACCCAATCGTCCAGCCCGCCCGCATCCGGTGCGCGGTCCAGGACGTTGTTGTAAAGCAAGGTCACGAAATCGGCATCGGTGATGGCGATATAGACCGACTCAAATTCCGGGCTGGACACGAACCCGCCCGCAAGCTGGGTCAGGTCGGCGATGCCATAGGACAGTTTGATCGTCCAGTCCGCATAGCCACCGGCATCCGGCAGCCGGTCCAGCGTTGCCTGGTAAAGGCGGAACACCTGGTCGGCGGCCGCGCTGGTGGTGTAATCCAGCCCGTCGCCAAACAGCATGTCGATCCCGGTGCCGCCGTCGACGGTGTCCTGGCCCGCGCCGCCAATCACGGTGTCATCCCCGGCGCCGCCGGTCAGCAGGTCTTGGCCGGTACCGCCCGAAATCAGGTCGCCCCTGTCAGCGTCGGAAACGCCACCGGTCACGGTATCATCCCCGGCGCTGGCGAAAATCGTGTCTGCGCCTTCGGTCCCGGTCAGGCTGTCATCGCCGCCGCCGCCCACCAGTTGCTCGGGCAAGGCCCCGTCCAGCGCCTGATTGAACGCAACAAGGTGGCTTTCTGAGCCGCCAAGCAGATTGTCGTAAACGCCCGCCAGCGGTGTTCCCGGCACCAGATCGGCCGCGCGTTGCAAGTCGACGATGTCGGTTTCTTCGATCAGGACACCAACCGACAAAGCGGCGGTTGCCGACTGGCTGCCCTGCGCGAGCAAGGTATCGTAAAGCGCCTGCAACGCGGCATCGGTATAGCTGCCCGCCGGTTGGGCAAGGATCGCCGTCAGGTCCAGACCCTGACCCTGCGCCTGCCGCAACAATGCGTTGAAGTGCGAATCCTCGGACCGGGCGATATTGGCGAAAATATCCAGACCCCACAGGTCAAAGAACGCGTCATAGATATCCCCCGCCAGCTTTTCCTCTTCCAACAGGTAGAGCAATTCGGAAATCGCGGCTTCGCTGTAGCTTGCGGTTGAATTGGCCATCCGGGAATTCCTTTGATCTTGCTTGCGCGGGGGTGCCTGAAGACCACGGCACGCGCCGTCGTAGCGGTGGTGTCGCGATGATTCACATTCGGATGTTGATATGTAATGAAAACAAGATATTTCAATCGCCAAGTGCCCGCGAAACGCTGTGTTTCATCGCACCATCCGCCCGGCCCCGAAACCGGCCTGGCCAAGCGACGTACCGGATCAGAACAGGCTGATAAAGTCGAAATGGTCGACGGTGAAATCCTCGACCCGCGTGTTCAGGATACGGATATCCGGCAGGCTCAGGAACCCATCGGGATCCCACATCGCGCGGGGTGACAGGGTCACGTCGTTGCCGTCCTGCTGAAGCAGCGCCAGGATGTCGTTTGGATACATGATATCGTCAAAGGTCGATCCACGCTGAATTGCGATCACGTCCCACGGCTCGAAATCGGCAACCACCGCGGCGTCACCCTTAAGCTCGAACCGGTCCGCATACGCGCCGCCATAGACCGTGCCCGTTCCGGTTTGCTGGGTTCCCTCACCGACGAACAGGAATTCACCCTGAATCAGGTCATCGGGTCCCAACCCGCGCATGAAGGTGGTCAGAGGTGCCTGTGTGGCGGCAGCAAACTCGGAGCTTTGGGCGAAACCGCGCACCACCTCTGTCCGGGTCAGTCCGCCATCGTCCAGTTGCCCCACCCAGCCGGCCAGCCCCTGCGCATCGGGCGCGCGGTTCAGGACGTTGTTGTACAGAAGTGTCACGAAACCCGTACTGTCCAGGCTGCCATAGCTTTGCTGGAACTCGGCCGAATTGACGAACCCCGCGGCCACCGACAGGTATTCGGTTCCTTTCGTCATCTTGTCGACCCAGTCGGCAAAGCCCCCGGCATCCGGTTCGCGCCCCAGCGTGGCCAGGTACAGGCGATAGACATCGTCGGTCCAGGTTTGGGCCATGCTGGCAGCGGCAAAGGCATCGGCCGCCGCTGCGGTGCGGGATATGAATTCGCCGCTGTCGGAAAAGCCCACCACAACCTGCGCGCGGCTCAACCCGCCTTGCAACTTGCCAACCCAATCGGCCAGCCCGCCCGCATCAGGCGCGCGGTCCAGAACGTTGTTGTAAAGCAGCGTGACAAAATCGGTGTCCGTCAGCGCGCCATAGACCGACTGGAATTCGGCGCTGGCCACGAAACCGGCGGCAACCTGCGGCAGGTCGGCCAGCCCAAAGGCCAGCCGGATCGTCCAGTCGCCATAGCCACCCGCGTCCGGCGCACGGTCCAGCGTCGCCTGGTACAGCCGGAACACCCGGTCGGCATCGGCGCTGGCGGTGAAATCCAGACCGTCGCCATAAAGCGTGTCGAATCCATAGGCCCCGAACAGCGTGTCCCGCCCGGCGCCACCGATCAGGGTGTCGGCATCCAATCCGCCGCGCACGTCATCGTCACCGACCCCGCCATAGAGCATGTTCGCGCCGGCGCTGCCCTCTTGCCGCATCCAGGGCTGTTGAACCGGATCGTAGATTTCCCACGCTTCGACCGATTCAATGGTATCGTTACCCGCTTCTCCGAAAGCAAAATCCCGGCCTTCACCGGCGTAGATCAGATCATTGCCAGAGCCACCATAAAGCGTGTCGTCGTTGCGCCAACCGTTCAGGAAATCGTCACCGCTGTCGCCGCGCAGCAGGTCATTCCCGTTCCAGCCATTGACCACGTCATTGCCGCCACCGGCGTGGATGATATCGTCGGCCCAGGCTGCGCCCTGAATGGTATCCGCGCCCGCGGTGCCCAGTTCGACCGGTGTGCTGTAGTGATAGATCGTCACGATCCCAAGCTCGAGCGAGATCACCTCGGCCACGCCATCGCCATCCAGATCCTTGGCCAACAGCGCGCCGACGTCCGGATCGTGGCCCCAGGCGGCGGCTGTGGTGTTGCCCCAGATGTCGACGGTTGGGGTATCGCTTAATTCGAAACTGCTGCCGGTGTTCCAGAACACGCGGTCGCGCGTCGGATAGCCGATGTCCATCGTCATATCCAGATCGCCATCGCCGTCCAGATCGGCAAGGTTGATCAGACCGGCCCAGTTGTCCGACGGCAGGCTGTCCAGTTGCGTGTTGATCCACGTCGCGGTGGCGTCGGTGAACCCGCCTGCCGCGGTCTGCAACAGCACGTTGACCGCGATGCCCTGATAAAAGCCGTTCAACCCGGTCGACAACACCACCAGGTCCGGCCGTCCGTCGCCATTCAGATCGCCGGCGCGGAAATCAAGGGTGGTGCGCGACGCGGTGGTGGGCAGGTCGGTTACCGACCAACCGGTCCCGGTCCACTGCGCCATCCGGTCGGGCACGTTGACATCCCCCCCCCAGGAACAGTTCGTCGAGGCCGTCGCCAGTGATATCCGACGCGAAACTGCGGGTGTAGCGGTTCGCATCCGGCACCAGCGGCAGGCTGTTGCGCACCGCGGTGGCCCCGTCCAGCGTGCCGAAATAGGCGTTGTCGACGTTCAGGTTACCAAAGAAGAAATCGGTCCTGCCGTCCCCGTTGAAATCGCCCACCGCGACCGAATGGGTGAACCCCGGCTCGGTTTCGAACTGCGCGGCCATGTCAACCAACCCGCCCTGCCCGTCCGACACCGCAACGATGTTGGGCCCGCCGGGAAACGGATCACGGTCAAAGCCGTGGTTGGCAACAATCAGGTCATCGTAGCCGTCGCCGTTCACATCCTTGATCACCATGTGGCGGCCAAAGCTGATCTCGGGGATCCCGTTTGGGTCGTTGGCGAAGATCTCTGCCGTGATATCGACCAGTGACCCATCGGGTTCAAAGATCCATCCGACGCCCTCGGGCGGCGAGGCGTCGCGGAATTCCAGGATCCTGATCGGATGGGCGGTTGCCCCCAATCCGTCGCGATCAAACAGCGTATAGGTCAGTTCCCACTGACCATCGCGATCGAAATCGGTGATCGCGAAGGTCGATGGCGACACCCAGGAGTTCAGGTCGAACCCATAGAACCGCGCGGTGTTGACGTAGTTGTCCATGCCTGACTTCCCTCCCGCGTGGGTGCGCGGATGCCGTTCGGCAAACGGCAGCCTGACTATTTCTGGAACAAAAGCTTATTTAAGATCAACCCCGTGGCAACGGCCTGCCCGTTCCCTGATCGCCCCGCCTTGACCCGCCACGGGTTCAGATCGAGCCGGCCTCGACCATGTATTCGTTGGCGGTGCACATGCTGGCATCGTCCGATGCCAAAAACAGTACCATCCGCGCCACGTAGACTGGTTCGATCAGGTCTGGCAGGCACTGGCGGGCGCGGTGTTTCTCGATCGACTCCGGTGTCACCCACAGGTCTTTCTGGCGCTGGGTCATGATCCAGCCGGGGACCACGGTGTTGACCCGGATGCGGTACCGGCCCAGATCGCGCGCCATGCCGCGCGTCAGCCCGTGCACCGCCGCCTTTGCCGTGGTGTAGGCGGGCATGCCGCCCACCGCTTCGCGCCAGCTGTTCGATCCCATGTTGATGATCGCGCCAGAGCCCTTGGCAATCATGTCCGGGGCCACCGCCTGAATCGCGAAAAACATGTGGCGCAGGTTGGTGGCCTGACGTTCATCCCAATACTCCGGAGTCACGGTCTGCCAGTCATGGCGGTCGTCGCGCGCGGCGTTGTTGACCAGCACATCCGCCGGGCCCAGCGCCTCTTTCAGATCGGCAAAGCCTTTGCGCAGCGCGTCGATGTCGCGCAGATCGCATCTGGAATAGGCGTGATTGCCCGGAAGGCTGGGAATCAGGCCGCGCGCCGCGCCCTTGTCGAAATCCAGAAAGCCGACGTTGGCCCCGTTTTGGGCAAAGCCCCGCACGATTTCCGCACCGATCCCAGAGGCACCGCCGGTGACGAAAACGGTCTTTCCCCGCAGGCTCGGGTAGCTGGCGAATTGGTCGGTCATCGGCGCCTCGTGTCAGTCTGGTCGTGCCCGGACCTTGCCCAGATCATGCGCCCCGATGCAAGGCTGCCATCCTCACAGCCGCGCCAGAAGCGCGGGCGTCGGCCAGGCATCAGCGGGCAGTCCAAGGCGTTGCTGCACGTCGCGCACCGCATCCCGGGTTTTTGCCCCCAGAATGCCGTCAATGTCGCCAACGTCATAGCCCATCGCAGACAGCCGCTGTTGCAGCTGTTTCATCTGCTGGCCGGACAGGCCCGGTTCGGGGTTGCCGGCACTGTAGACCTGCGCCCCTTCCAGCCGGGTGGCGAAATAGCCCGCGGTCAGGACATAGGTAAAGCTTTGGTTCCATTCGAAATACACGTTGAAATTCGGATAGGCCAGGAACGCCGGCCCCTTGCGCCCCTGCGGGATGATGATCGACCCGGACAGATCGGACCGCAGGAACCGGCCGGATCGTGGCTTGACCCCCAGACTGTCCCAGTCGCGCACCGATTTCACCGCCTGCACCCCGGTCTGCGACCAGTCCAGATCGTCGGGCAGAACCACCTCTTGCAGCCAGGGTTCGTTGGGGCGCCAGCCCAGGTGGCTCAGCATCTTGGCGCCAGACATCAGCGCATCCGGCACGGATGTTTTCAGCAGCACATGCCCGTCGCCGTCGCCGTCGACACCATTGGTCAGGATGTCTTCGGGCAGCATCTGCACCATGCCGATTTCCCCTGCCCAGGCCCCGGATGTGGTGGCCGGATCGAAGTCGCCGTGTTCATACAGTGTCAGCGCCGCAAAGATCTGCGGCCGGAACAATTCCGGGCGGCGGCAATCGTGCGACAGCGTCACCAGCGCGTTCAGCGTGTTGAAGTTGCCCTGGAACGCGCCGTAGTCGGTCTCAAAGGCCCAGAACGCCAGAAGCACCCCGCGAGAGATGCCATACTCACGTTCGATCCGGTCGAACACACTGTTCCATTGCTGCGCCTTTGCGCGCCCGGTGTTGATCCGGTTCTGGCTGATCAGCTTGCGCGAGAATTCGATGAACCCGGACTGAAAGATGCCCTGCGCCCGGTCGGCCTTGAGCACCGCCGCGCTTTGCTGCACGCCCGCGAAAAACCGCTGTGCTGTCGCGCGGTCATGGCCCTTGCTCACCGCTTCGTCCACCAGTCCGCGCACGAAACCGTTGAACCCGCCGCCGCAGGGCACCTGCTGGGCCGCAACGGGGCTGGCAAGGGCAAGAGACAGAAGAATGGGCAGAATGCGCATGTTGGCCTCGGGTCTGTGATCGGTGTTGCGCGCGACCCTAGTGGATTGATCGCGACAAACGAGTCCGAATTGGGATTCCCATTTGGTGCTGGCCGTGCGAGTCATGCTGA
>NZ_JAYLLH010000026.1:0-61406 GCF_035818635.1 Mesobacterium hydrothermale
GTGCGCGCATCGCCGGCCAGTCGACGTTGGGCTCGAACCGCTCGAGGAACTCGACATAGTCGTCCGAGACGCAGCCCTGTTTGTGCATCTGGTTGTGGATCGACTTCAGCCAGGGCTCTGCCGCGCGTTCGAACACCACGAAGACCGGATCGAATTCGGCAAAGACCTCGGCCATGATGCCGACGATCTCGGGCGCGCGGGGGTAGATCCCGGTCTCGCGGAACTCATCGGTCAGCGATCCCAGCGGCAGCCCCGGCAGGCCTTCGTCGGTGACGCAGATCACCGGGTGTTCGATGCTGCGGAACAGCTCGGCCCATTTTTCCACGTGGTTGCGGAAGGTCGGGGCGTCGATCCGGCCCAGGACCAGCGCCTGGGCGGCGAATTTCAGCGGGTTCGAACTGCCGTCGGCCAAGTTGTAGCAGGCCAGGTGCGACGACAGCGCATCGGCGTTCTGCAACAGCCAGTGCTGCAGCGAGCTGCTGCCGGTCTTGTGATAGCCCAGGTGAATGATCAGGCGCTTGTCTTGCCGCGCATCGGTCATCAGCCGTTATCCCTTTGTCCCGGTGCGGCGCGGCGCGGGCGTGCCTGGTGCCTTGCCGAGTGTTTCGAGAATTTCGCGCAGCCGTCCGCCATAGCGCTTGGCGATGGCCTTGCTTGAGAATTCCTTGTGGATGAAGTCCTGCGCGGCCTTGGCGCGGGCCAGCCGCTCTTCGGGGTTGTCATAGGCGGCGCGCAGCTGCTTGGCTGCATGCTCGACGCTGGGTTCGGCCCATTTCGACCCCTTGCGCACGAAGATGTAATCGCCCTGCTTGAGCAGGCTTTCCTCGTACTCCACCAGCCAGGCGGTTTCGTCGCTGCAGAAATCCATGTTGCCGGAATAGGCGGTACAGACCACCGGCACACCAAGGTTCATCGCCTCGATCATGCCAAAGCCCCAGCCTTCGGACTTGTGCAGGGTGATGTAGCAATCCGAGCCGGCCTTGAGCCGCAGCAGGTCGCGGTAGCTGAGGGTTTCGTTCATCACCACGATGCGCGGATCGGACGCGACAATGCTGTCGACCCGGTCCCACAGCTGCACCTGGACCGCGTCGAACACCGAGTCGCGGTTCTGGGTCTTGACCACCAGGCGGGCGTTGGGCACGCCCTTGAACGCCTTCTGGAACGCTTCCAGCACGCTGACCGGATTCTTGCGCTGCACGAACGAGAAGCTGTCGAAGGCCACCAGGCAGACATAGTGCTTGTCGTTGAACAGGAAGCGGCGGTTGACGAAGGCGCGGGCGTCTTCGCGGGTGATGCCGGGAGTGTCTTCGTAACACATGCCGACATTGATCACCGGCTTGCCGTGCTCGTCCTTGGTGTAGATCTCGACGCCGTATTCCGTCGACACCCACATCTCGTCCAGCATTTCCATGCCGAGGTAGTGGCAATAGGCCGGCTGGTCCAGTTCCCAGAAGAAATAGCCGATGTTGTACCGCCCCGAGAACACGTCGGGCTGATAGGCAAAGGCCAGCGGGATCGATTCCGCGTTCAGGTGGATGATGTTGATCTTGGCCGGGCCGTAATCCTCGATCATCGTGTCCGAGCTGAAGCCTTCCGGCGCGGGGTTGTCGAGGTCGAAATCGACACCGCGGATCGACAGGCCGGTTTCGCGCAGGATCTCGGCCGACAGGCGGGTGGCCTGGCCCAGGCCCGATGCCTTGGCCAGCGGGCCGATCAGCTGCACGTCGACCTCTTCGCCCGCATCGGGGCGCGGGATCGCCGCGGATTCGAACCGGTCGCCGTTGGGCGAGATCGTCAGGAACCGATAGCTGGCAAGGTCGAAATCCTTCTTGCGCAGCGCGTGGGCATAGCGTTCGCGGCTCAGCGCGACATGGGGCAGGGCGTCGTCTTGCCCTGCGCTGTCGTCGTCGTCCGCACCCGTGTCAGAGACCGAAGCCAGGGCCACGACGTCGTTCCCGGCGCCCGTCTTGGTACTCGCCTTGGTACTCGCCTTGGCGTCTTTGGCGTTGCCGGAACCGTCTTCGGCGGTATCCTTGTCCTCGGTCTTGACCGGCAGTTCGATGATGCCGGTGGCCAGCAGCGCGTTCACGAAGCGCTCAAGCTCGGTCACGCCGGTCTTGTCGGCGGTCAGCAGCTTGCCCAGGATCCCGTGCGGGATATAGCGCAGCAGGTCGGGACGGCGCACGGCCTTGACCAGCATCGACAGCGCCAGCGCCTTGCGGCCCTCAGGCGAGCCCGGGTCGAAGACATGCAGCGACGGGGTGTCGAGAAAATAGCGCTCGGTGAAATAGCTCAGCGGGTAGGCGTCGAGCCGGCGCGACGGGTGGATGCCGCGCAGGAAATCGGCGAATCGGTCGGGGACCAGGCAATCTTCGAAATACATGTGGGTGCAGTCCTGGTGCGCCCACCAGAACAGCGTGTTGAGATAGCTGTCGCGGTCGTTGAGGTTGGTCGAGGACAAAAGGTCCGGCCGCCCGGCCATGCGCCACCACATGATGCGGCTCATGGAGTAGGTCTGGCCCCCCATCACGATCGGTTCGTTGAGATAGGCGATCAGGTCGCGGCTGAGCGGGACCCGGCGCTTTTCATGGGCGCGATAGGCGGTCAGGTACCAGTAGATGAACCGGTCGGAGCTTTCGAGCCCCGGCGCCACCTCGTAGCTTTCGTCCATCCGATAGCGGTAGCGCACGTAATCGAGATAGGCCGGCTGACCGCTGAGCGGGATGTCGGGGATCACCCGTTCGGTGGTGAACATCAGCGCGTGTTTCTCGAACGGCGCGGGGATCACCTCTGCGGGGGCGCCGGCATCGTCGGGCACGTCGTCCAGCAGGTCCAGCAGTTCCAGGACATCGTCGCGCAGCGCGTGGGCCAGCTTGACGATCGTCGCATCCCCCGGGTTCGAAGGTTCTCGGGTATCCATTTTCAGCTCGACCTCGCCGATCTCGAATTTCTGGTCCCCGATGGTCCGGACCTTCAGGATTCCGCCGTTTTCCGCGACCTTGCGCACCAGTTTCTCGCTCAGCATGAACTGGAAACCGCAGGTCGGTTCGGCTCCCAGCGCGGCGGCAACGTCGTCGCGCTGGTATTGTGCTGTTCCACTTTCCAGGAGAGTGTCGCCCAGAAACAGGCCGACCGAAACATAGCCCTTGCGGGTGCGGCGGTCGAAGACCCAACCGCGCAGCATGCCTTCGCTGTTGACCCCGTCCACGACCCCCTTGTACGGGTCGGGATTGTTGGCCTCGGCTGCCTTGCGGACCATGCGTGCCACCGGGCGCAGCAGGGCGCGGACCGGTTCTGGCAATCGCTGTGTGTGCGACATCGTTCTCTCCTGATTGCGCGGACCGGATCAGGCGAGCGCGTCGTAATCCGACTTGGCCATCATCTCGGCCAGCTGCCGCACGGTGACCTTGGGTTCCCAGCCCAGCTTTTCGCGGGCCTTGCTGGGGTCGCCGATCAGCAGTTCGACCTCGGCCGGACGATAGAACCGCGGGTTGACCTTCATCACCTGCTTGCCGGTCTTGGTGTCGGTGGCGGTTTCGCTTTCGCCCTCGCCTTCCCAGACCAGGTCCATGCCAAGCGCGCTGGCGGCAAAGGTGAAGAAGTCGCGGATCGTCGTGGTCTCGTTGGTGGCCAGAACGTAGTCGTCGGCCTGGTCCTGCTGCAGCATCCGGTACATGCCTTCGACATAGTCGCCGGCAAAGCCCCAGTCGCGTTTGGCGTCCATGTTGCCCAGTTCCACCGGCGCGGTGCCGCCATGGGCCAGCGCCGCCAGACCCAGGGTGATCTTGCGGGTCACGAATTCCTTGCCGCGCAGCGGGCTCTCGTGGTTGAACAGGATGCCCGAGCTTGCGTGCATGTCAAAGCTCTCGCGGTAGTTCATGGTGATGTAGTGGCCATAGACCTTGGCCACGCCATAGGGCGAGCGCGGGTAGAGCCGGGTGGTTTCCTTCTGCGGCACTTCCTGCACCAGGCCGAACATCTCCGAGGTCGAGGCCTGGTAGAAGCGGCAGTCGGGGCGCACCGTGCGCAGGGTGTCGAGAATCTTGACCACGGCCATGCCGTCCACCTCGGCGGTGTAGATCGGCAGTTCCCACGACGCGCCGACAAAGCTTTGGGCGGCGAGGTTGTAGAACTCGTCCATCTCCACGTCACGGATGACACGGTAGATGTTCATCTGCTCGGTCAGGTCGAATTCGTGCAGATGAACGTCGCCGGTCACCCCCAACAGGTCGAGCCGCGTGGTTTCCGGCTGTGAGATCCGGCGCACGCCGCCGTGCACTTCGTAGCCTTTTTCCAAAAGCAGTTTGGCGAGATAGGCCCCGTCCTGGCCCGTGATTCCGGTGATAAATGCTTTTTTCACGTCGTTTCCTTTTTTGACTTGTGACCCCATCACAGGCCAGCAAACTGCAATGAGCTTCTGATAGCCTTGCCGTCGGCTCAGTGCAATCTGTCCTGCCCGGGGTCGCGTGGGTTAGTGACCGGCCCAGCGGACCGGAATGTCTGTATCGATCTGGTTGTATCCCCAGGCGCTGCGGATCTGCTGGCGGAAGCGGTTCGGTTTCACGCCAAGGCGCAAGCCGTCCTTCTCGGTCACCGGGCAGTTCGAAGACGCCAGAACATCGCGCCAGAAATCGGGCATGATGACATCGTCGCCGATGTTGAACCCCTCGATCCCGACCGAGAAACTGTCGTGCGAGAAGCCGGGAATCAGGTAATGTCCGTCTTTGCCGAAATACTGGGCCTCCAGTACGCAGCTCGACGACAGGGCGGCCACCGCCTGCACGTTGGGATGCGACACCAGAACATAGAAATTGTCCGTCGACACGCTGTTGTCGGGGATCAGTTTCGTCAGACGTTCCAGCACGTCTTTCTGCGGCTCCAGCGGGTGTTCCTTGATGATCACGTGATCATAGGTCTGGGTCAGGTCCATGACCGCGTCGAGATGATCAAGAACGGTGGAAAAACGGCCGTTCTCGATCACCACCTTGTCGAACTGGGTCTGCAGGATCAGCAGCAGCGAGTTCGGCCGTGGCGGGCGCGGGTTCTGCTTGGCGACGTTCGACGAGACCACCCCGGCCTGCAACCGGATCAGCGCCTCGGGCAGCGCGTAGCCGCGGATTGCGTCGGTCATGTCCTGGGTACTGGCGCTGACATCGAACAACAAGTCGTCCATGAAACGGATCGGCGACAATGAACAGTCGACGAAGTCGATTCCGTTCCGGTCCAGGAAATGCACCAGATAGGGCGGCAGTTCGAAACCGACGACGAAGCTGTCTTCGAAAAACCGCAGAAACATGTCTTCGACGACCGGGGCCAGTTCTTGGGCCTCGAACAGGTGTGGCCAGGAGTTGATGTTGGGTTCTTGCCAGAACGAGGCATAGATCGCGCCGGCGGTGGCGCGGTCGATGCGCGACATGTTCAGCCAGTTGTTGTCCCAGTGCACGATTTCCGTCGGCAGGCCGGTGGCCATCTGCAGGGGCACCTCCAGCAGGCGATAAAGCCACTGGATGTTCTCGTGCTGGGTCGGGCGGAACTGTGCCACCGAGGGCCGCAGGAAATCGCCCGAAAAGACGATCCGCTTGATCTCGGGCCGCGAGCGGGCTTTCTTGGTGGTTGTCTTGCTCATCGTGCCGCTGCTGCCTCCAGCTTGGCTGCGCGGGCCGCGCGGGCCATGTGCAGGAAGGGGTCAAGCCAGTCTTCCTTGGCTTCGGAAGCAAGATTGGCCATCATCTGTTGTGAAAGGCGCGCCCGAAGCCGGTTGTTGTCCAGCAGCAGGCCCGTGACATAGGCGAACTGCTCCTTGTCATTGACGATCAGGGGCTCGGGCAACAGATGGTGCAGCCCGCGGGCCCCTTCGTCGGAAGAGATCACCGGCACGCCATGGGCAATCGCTTCCAGTGTCTTGGTCTTCACGCCGCCCCCGGCATAGGTTGGGTTCAGAGCCAGGTCGACCTTGGTGTAGATCTCTCTCAGGTCCTCGATCCGTTCGTGACAGATGACCTCGGTGTTGGCCGGGCGGTACTCGGGGACGGTGACGTTGCCTACGATGTTCAGCCGCACCGGGCGATCGACCAGCGGCAGCACGTCGCGCAGCAGGTAGGCCAGGCTCATGTCATTCACGTCGCTTTTGGCGGCGATGAACAGCAATTCGTTGGCATTGGCCCGCACGCGGTAAAGATCGTTCACCGGCAACCGGAACGGTGCGGTGATGACCGGGGTACGGGTGATCTGGGTAAACTCGTCGTGGTCTTCGTCAGAAATCGCCAGGGCGATGTCGTAACGGTCCAGCTGCTTGCCCTCGGCCGCCGCCGTCATCGGGAAGGTCGGCGTCAGCCCGTGCGCCGCAAACGACCGGGTCCGCTGCGACTGACAGTCAATGGTATCGACGATCCGCAGGGTTTCGGGGGGGATGTGCTCGGCCATCCAGTCGCGGTTGAAATAGGGCGTCAGAACCGCGTCGAAATTCTCCATACGGCAGAATTCCGCAACCGAACGCACCGTTGACAGGCGGTCCTTGCGGACCCTTGGATAGACAATGCCGGTCAGTCTTTTGTCAATTTCTTTCAGGGTCTGACGGTCGATCAGGCGATACGGGGCATCTTCGGCAAAGCTTTGGTGACCGGAATGCAGCGTGACGCTGCTGACCACCGTCAGATCGCAGACCTTGGCCAGCGACTGACACAGGCTTTCGATACGAATCGCGGTGCCGACATTGCCTTCCCAGTACGGGAAATCAACGAGTGCGGCGATTTTCATGTGTCTGCCTTCCCAGCTTCTGCTTCAGCGTCGGCCGGTGCGTCGGCAACCACGGGGCGGATGGTGAAATGACCGATGTTGGCCCCCAGCAGACGGGTGTCCATCGCGTTGGGCTGGCGGAAGGCGTTCAGCCGGAACTCGATCGAGACGAAGCTTGCGGGGCGGATGGCTTCGGCCGACAACGTCATGCGCGCCACGAAATGCGTGGGGTTGCCTTCCGAGCGTTCGATCTCTGCCACCGTGTCGCCGATGCGGATTTCCAGCGAGTCGAGTTGCTCGGCTTCCAGCAGGTAGCCCTCGACTTCGACGATCTGGTCGACGGTGCCCAGGTGCGGCACGCAGGCCACCGAAAGATCGCCCGGCCGCATCCAGCGGCGCGACTCGTCGCCCGACTGTTCCAGCGGGTACCAGCCGTAGGCCAGGATTTCGGGGCCAAAGCTGAACGTCCTGGGAAGCTTCGTCGTGGTTTCGATCCGCTCGCCGTAGGCCGAGATTGCCAGAGGGTCTTCGTAGATCTTGGACGGATCGCGGGTAAAGCGGTTCTCCATCTCGACCCGCATCAGGTACAGCTGGGCCTGGATTTGCGACACGCGCTTGTTGATCAGGTTATAGGCTTCGGTCGGCGACAGCATCGACCCGACGGCATTGGCCTCTTCGAAGACCGACGCGATATAGGCCGGTACATTGGCCATGGCCTTCGTGTCGATTTCAGTCGGAACATGATGTCGGGTACGGTCCAGCTGCATCATGATGCTGACCTGCTCTGCAATCTTTGCAGTTTGATCGCGATCCATTCGGTACAATCCTCTTGTTTGATAACGGGAGTGAGCGGCGTCAGAAGGTAATCTCGGCCTGTGATTTCGTCAGATCGTCAAGCGCGCGCAACTGGCCGATCAGCTCTGCCATGCGGTGCACCGGGATCATGTTGGGGCCGTCCGACGGCGCGTTGTCGGGATCCTCGTGGGTCTCGATGAACAGCGCCGAGACGCCGACCGCCACGGCGGCGCGGGCCAGCACCGGCGCGAATTCGCGCTGCCCGCCCGAAGTCGTGCCCTGGCCGCCGGGCTGCTGCACCGAATGGGTGGCGTCGAACACCACCGGATAGCCGGTGCGCGCCATGGTCGGCAGGCCGCGGAAATCGCTGACCAGCGTGTTGTAGCCAAAGGACGTGCCGCGGTCGCACAGCAGGATCCGTTCGTTGCCGGTGCTGGCGATCTTGGCGGCGACATTGCCCATGTCCCACGGCGCCAGGAACTGGCCTTTCTTGACGTTGAGCGCGGCGCCGGTCTCGCCGGCGGCCAGCAGCAGGTCGGTCTGGCGGCACAGGAAGGCCGGGATCTGCAGCACGTCGCAGACCTCGGCCGCCGGGGCGCACTGGCTGGCGTCATGCACGTCGGTCAGAACCGGCACGCCGAATTCCGCCTTGATCTGGCCGAGGATCTTCAGACCCTCGTCCATGCCCAGACCGCGCTGGGTGGTGATGGACGACCGATTGGCCTTGTCGTAGCTGGCCTTGAAGATGAACCGCGTGCCGGTCGGCGCGCAGGCCTCGGCGATCTTCTCGGCCATCATCCGGGCATGGTCCAGGCTTTCCAGCTGGCACGGGCCGGTGATCAGCGCGAAGGGCGCTTTCCCACCGATTTCGATATCGCCAACGGTGACGGTTTTGGTGTCGATCATATGCCCTCCACTAGGCAGTAACGGTCATCGCGCCGGATCCGGGTCGGCGCCTTATTGCAAGGGGTCATACCCGAAGCTTTTGACAAACGCGTCTGCCCCGTCGTGCGACAGAATCTTTTCCACGATGGGTTGGACGTTCTCGGCCGGTTCGGTCTTGTAGGCATAGACCCGGGTCGGATCGAGCGGGCGCAGGCCATTGAGTTCGCCGATATTGTGGTCGGTCAGGGACATGGTGTCGGACTTTTCGACCATCTCGTTGAAATTCGAGAAGCTGCCGGCAATTGTCAGGCCGCTGGCCTCGGCGATCTGCTGCTGGATCTTGTCGGCATCGGCTACGATGTCCTCGAAGCGCAGCACCAGCACGTTGTCGCGGTCGCGGACTTTCTGGATCTCGTCCATCACCCCGAACCAGCCAGCGGCGGATTTCAGGAACGGCTCGCTGCCGAAGGAACCATGCTTGGACATCAGCGCATCGCGCGGATCACGCACGATGAAGATCATCAGCGCGTCTTCCGGCGGGTTGTCGATGAATTCGCGGGCTGCCTCGTAGTGTTCGCCAAGGATCTTCGGGGTCACCGGGCGCGGGTACTTGGCGACGGCCACCTTCTTGAAATTCGAGACCAGGGCATCGACCGGGACCTTTTCGCCGCGCACCTGCGCCACGTTTTCGAAGCAGCTGCACAGCATGACATATAGCATGGTGTTGCCAGAGCGAGGACAGCCTCGAACCAGGATGCGCTTGATGGGTTTTGTCATCTTGTAAACCTCTTCTGATTTCAGGCCTGTCCGGGCAGTTTTGTCATCATGACACCCCCCCCAGTGCCGCTTCGATGCGGGCGACGTCTTGTGGATTGTTGAGCTCCCAGAACAGCCGGCCGCGGGCATCGACCTCGACGCAGCGCACAGGGGTGCCGTTGTGCAGGAAGCGCAGCTGTTCCAGCCCTTCGAGCTGTTCCAGTTGGCAGACCGGGCTGGCGACATAGGCCGCCAGCGCCTCGGGGCGGTACCCATAGACGCCGACGTGGTGGAACACCGGGATCGGGTCGGGCAACTTGCCCGGGTCGATATAGGGCAGCACTTCCTTGGAAAAATACAGCGCGTTCATGTGCTGGTCGAACACCGCAGTGGTGCCGCCGACGCGGCCGTTCTGGCGGTCCTCGACAAAATTCTCATAGGTCTGGCGATCGCAGCGCAGCACCGGGGTGGCCATGCCGACCGACGGGTCGGCCTGCATTGCCTCGATCAGGGCCTCGACGAACCACGGCGGGGTCAGCGGCGCGTCGCCCTGCAGGTTCAGCACCAGCTCGGGCGTTGCCTCCAGCCGCGTCAGGGCATCGGCGCAGCGTGCGGTGCCGTTTTCGCAGGCATCCGAGGTCATCACCACCTCGGCGCCAAACGCCTGCGCGGCCTCGGCGATGCGGTCGTCGTCGGTGGCCACGTAGACCGCGTCAACGCCACGGATTGTGCAGGCCGCTTCCCAGCTCATCTGGATCAGCGACTTCACGCTGCCGTCGGGCTGGCGCAGCATGGCCAGCGGCTTGCCCGGGTACCGGGTCGACGCATAGCGCGCCGGGATGAACAGAACCGTTTTCACATGACCCCCGCTCGAAGAAAATCGTGGATGTGCAATACCCCAACCGGGGCCTGCTTGTCATCGACGACCAACAGCGCGCTGACCTTGCGTTCGTTGGCCAGCGCCAGCGCCGCCGGCGCCAGGCAATCGGGTGCCACCGTCACCGGGGTCGGGTTGGCGATTTCCGCGGGCGTGTGGTCCATCAGCTGTTCCATGTTGCGCCGCAGGTCGCCATCGGTGATCACGCCGCTCATCACCCCGTCACGTGTCAGCACGGCGATGCCGAAGCCCTTGGAGGTCATCGTCAGCAGCACATCGCGCATGGTGGCGGTATGATCGAGCACCGGCAGAGCGTCGCCGGTGTGCATCATCTCGGCCACCGTCTTCATCTGCGCCCCAAGTTTGCCGCCCGGGTGGTAGACGCCGAAATCCTCGGCCTTGAAGCCGCGTTCTTCCATCAACGCCACGGCCAGCGCGTCGCCAAGCGCCAGCGTCATCGTCGTCGAGGTGGTCGGTGCCATGCCGATCGGGCAGGCCTCGGGCAGCTTGGGCAGGGTCAGGCGATAGTCTGCGGCCTTCATCAGCGTGCTGTCGGGGTTGCACGAGATCCCGATCATCGGGATCGAGAAGCGCTTGGTGTGATAGATGATGTCGCGCAGTTCAGAGGTTTCGCCGGAGTTCGAGAGCAGCAGGCAGATGTCGTCGGGCGTGATCATCCCCAGATCGCCATGGCTGGCCTCGGCGCAATGCACGAAATAGGACGGCGTCCCGGTCGAGGCCAGCGTCGCCGCGATCTTGCGGCCGATATGGCCGGACTTGCCGATACCAGACACGATCACCCGGCCGGTCACGCCCAGGATCCGTTCGATCGCGGGGACGAAATCCGCCGGCAGGTTCTCGGCCAGATACTGCAATGCCGTGGCTTCGGTCTGCAAGGTGCGCTGCGCCGCCGCTTCGCTTTTGTGGCCTGCGCTGAAGGAAGATGCTGTCACAAAAGGACTCCGTTCAGAATCTTAATAACGAAAAAACTTTCTGGCGCTTCGGTAGCGGATCTGGTCCGGGAAGGCCATACGTGATGGTTCGCTTGCCCCAGATATCTGCCGAAATTAGAGGCGGGATCCGCAGAAGCGTCTGAATTTTGGTCAATCCGGAATTGCCTGAATAGACTCCACGCGGCGCCCCCGCCGGATGGCCAGCTTTGCGGTGCTGCCGCCACTCCAGTCAGCACTCTTTGAACGGCCCGCGCCCGTCCTGCGTGGCGCCCGGCGGACCCGGGCTCAATCCACCACGAGTGTCGACAGGTCGATGTCTTCATCGGCTTCCAGGCGATACTCGAAAAACGCCTTGTTGCGTTCGATCCGGTCCCGCGGCCAATCCCACCAGGCCAGATCGTTCAGCTGCTGCCGGACGCTTTCGGTGAACCGCCAGCGCAGGAACCGCGCGGGCAGGCCGCCGACAACGGCAAAGTCGGGAACGTCCGAGGTGACAACCGCACCGCCGGCACAGATCGCGCCGTTGCCGATGGTCACACCGGACATCACCATCACCCTGTCGCCGAACCAGACATTGTGACCAACCCGGATCGGGCCTTTCCTGTGGTGCCCGCCAATGGCGCCGATATCCCGCTGCAGACGGATCTGCAGATTGAACATCTGGGTGTCGTGGCTGCCGGCAATCAGGCGGCAATCGTCGCCAATAGCGCAGTACCTGCCGACAAAAACCGGCCCCCGTACCTTCACCGTGCCGGTGAAGGATGTGAAATAGCCAACCCGGAAAGCGCCCTTGGCCTCGACCTTGCGGGGGTCGAGCCTAATCTGCCCGCGCTCCCGGTCTTCGGCGGTCTTGGCGTCGAAATAGGTCTTGGGTCTAGCCATCGGTGGCGGTGTATTTTTCGCGTAGCATCCAGGCGGTGCACAGCGCGGCGTCAACCTGCTTGTGATTGGGGGCAAAGTCGCGCAGCCGCGGCTGGAACCCGGGGTTCTTGGCCTCGTACTTGGCGTCCGCCACCTGACGGGCCAGCAACTGGATCGGGTTCAGCCCCAGCACATAGGCCAGGCCATACATTTCCGACGGCCACTTGTAATCGATGATCACCACCGACGCACCCGGCTTGCAAAACAGCAGGTTGGCAAATCCCGCGCCGTGCAGGCCGACAACCACCGGTGCCTTGTGGAACAGCATGATCTGTTCCTGCGCAGTATAATCCTCGCTGAAGACACGCTGTATGTTGCGCTTTTCCAGGATCGGCAGGACGACGCGGCCATTGGCCAGACGGCGGCGCGGCGTCGGGAACTTGCGGTCAACGAAGATCCCCTTGCTGTCGGTCGACATGTCGGCCGGGGGCAGCAGCGACAGGATGAAATCGCGGGTCTTCTGCAGCGCCTCCAGGTGGTAATGCGTGTTGAACACCATGGACGGGAAATACAGGGTGTCGAACTGGTGCCAGGTCTTCTCGTTCTTGCTGAGCTTGAGAAGCTTTTCTTCGGGGAACAGCTCTTTCAGGATGACTTCCTGGAAGCCGCTGATCTCCCCGTGGATGACGATCGTGTCGACACTTTCCAGCAGGTCCTTGGCAAAGATCTCGATCTGCATCAGCCGGGGCATGAAGTTGATCAGGAAGTGCCAGTGGTTGCGGTGGCCGCCGATCACCAGCGCAGAGCCCGCGTGGCGGACGATCTGGTCTTCGGAAATAGAAACGTTGCCATCCTCGGTTTCATCGACGGCAAAGACATTCCGGAACACCGTGTTCTGCTGGTCCGGCACGTAGGCCCCGACCTCGGGGTCAGCCATGTGGAACCTGGAATTCACCAGTCCATGATCGACCTGCGCGATGGAAAATGGCAGGGCTTCCTCGTCGAGTTTGCTGAAATTGACGGTATCGACAGTCATTTGCCGGAAAAGCTTGACTGGTTCTTCGGACAGGTAACCAGCGAAAGATTTCTTCTTTAAGAGCATATCGGGCATCAGCGCCTTTTAATATTTTTGCAACAAAAACGGTCAGAGCATTCCGGGCACGGGGGTCAGGGTCAGGTCCTGGCCATCCCAGTGATAGCCATATTGGCGCAGGCTTTCGTGGGCCATGGCGTAGATATAGGAAAGCACTTCGGGCGGGATGGATTTGTACTTGTCCATCGACCCGGCATTGATCGGCTGCCACAGCTTGATGCCGCCATGGCCGACCTCTCCCTCAAGATAGTTCTCGTGCGAGAACATCACCCGTTCGCTCCAGTCCAGACCAAGATGGGCAACGATCTTGCGCAGCCAGGTCTCAGGGTCCTGAACGAAATCCTCGTAGCGCAGGAACGGCAGACCATCGTGACGGTCCTGCAGCATCTTGCGGTTGTACAGCGCCAGGAAGCCGTCCAGAGTCTTGTCGCCCTGAGACATGACCTCCATCAGCGGATCGATCCGCGTGGCCCAACGCCGCTGCTGCTTGCGCTGACGGTCTGCCTGGTCGGGGTCCGGGGCAACGCGATGGGCGCTGGCCACCAGCGAGAACGGATTGCGGACCAGTGTGAAACCCTGGCGCGGGTAGGCATGGGTCCAGACCGCGTTCTTGAGCAGCAGAACGGTATTTTCGCCAATCGTCCGATGCGCCAGAAGCGGGTGGTCGGCGGGCAGGGACTGGCCTTCAAAATCTATAAGAAATCGGAAAAGCTCAAGGTCTTCCGGGGTATCGGGTTCGTTGATCTGGTGGACAACCTCAATGTCAGGGTGCGCATTCAGGCAGCGTTGAAGCAATGTTTCTCCAGACCGCGAAAAACTGGCCATGTGGAACACGGGAACTTCCATGTAGTGCGTTTCCCTTCTTCATTTTCCGTGTCGTAACTTTCGACACTTATATGAACGGGTATCTACAATGACAATTGCAAGCGTTACATCGGTACAGGATTTTTGGTTCATACCCTGATCGTCAACAGACCGTGCCAAACGTCACTCAACAGAGTTGCCTCAGGCGCGCACCGCTCCGGATTGGATTAGCTGTGGCCGGGGATCGCACCGGGGCCGGGCGCTGCCTGCATGGCGCAACCATGGGGCGACCACGGCGCAACACGGCCCGACCCATGGGGCGGGGAACCGCACCCATGGCAGAATCTCTCCATTGGATAACTCTCTGTTTTCTAATGGGAGTCGCACTTGAAGGTAGCGCGCACCGGGGCGAAGATACGGGTCCTATAAAGTTTGTTATGGTAAATGCGCTGTACGCAAGCGCTCTTCCTTTCCGGACATCCGGGTGTTCGGCGCTCAGGGCGATTGCCGCTCAGCGGTCCCCGCCATAGCCGCCCGACCTGTGCCAGCGCCAGGCATCGCCGATCATGTCGGCCATGGTCGACCGGTCCGGGCACCAGCCCAGTTCCTCGCCCGCGCGCACCGAGCCCGACACCAGCCGGGTGGCGTCGCCGGCGCGGCGCGGGCCTTCGCAGACCGGCACCGGGCGGTTGGTCACCACGCCCGCCGCGTCGATCACCTCGCGCACGGAAAAGCCGCGGCCGGTGCCCAGGTTGAAGGCGCGGCTGGGCTTGTCGGCCTCAAGCCAGCGCAGCCCCAGAACATGGGCCTCGACCAGGTCCATGACATGGACATAGTCGCGGATGCAGGTGCCGTCGGGGGTGGCGTAATCGGTGCCGTGGATGGTCAGCCCGGCGCGCTGACCGTCGATCGCCTGCAGGATCAGCGGCACCAGGTGGGTTTCGGGGAAATGCCATTCGCCGACCTCGGCCTCGGGGTCGGCGCCGGCAACGTTGAAATAGCGAAAGATCACATGACGCAGCCCGTGCGCCGCCTCGAAATCGCGCAGGATGTCCTCGACCGCACGTTTCGACGCGCCATAGGCGTTCAGCGGCTCTTGCAGGGTGTCTTCGTCCAGGGTCACGCCGTCATGTTCGCCATAGGTGGCGCAGGTCGACGAAAACACCACGTTGCGGCAGCCCGCGGCGACCGCCGCCTCGAACAGCGTGAGCGAGCCCAGCACGTTGTTGGCCCAGTAGCGGCCCGGTTCGGCCATCGCCTCGCCCACCTGGCTGAGGGCGGCGAAATGCATCACCGCGGCGGGCTTGTGGCGGGCGAACACCGCGTCCAGCCGGGCCCGGTCGCGCAGGTCGCCCGGCTCGAAGGGGCCGAATTTCACCGCCGCCTCCCAGCCGGTGACAAGGCTGTCATAGGTGACGGGGGTATACCCCGCCCGGGCCAGGACCTTGCAGGCGTGGCTGCCGATATAGCCCGCCCCGCCAGTTACCAGAATGGTCGTCACTTGCCCGGTTCTCCTGCAGTCCGCGTTGCCTGCGTTGCTACCAGACCGCCCGCGGGGGGCAACCCTTCATCGCCGCCCCAGCGCCAGCGACAGGCCCAGCGTGACCTGCGTGCCGAACCGCGCCGACCGGCGCAGGCGCAACGTGCCCAGCGGATCGCGGGCGGCGCCTGACCCGCCGCGCAGCCCCAGCTCGACCGCGGCAAAGGGATCGGACCAACGGTCGACCCGCTCCAGCGCGATGAGCGCCGAGGTGAACCTGCCCTGCGTCCCCAGCAGATCGACCCCGGCCGACAGCCCCGCCTCCAGCCGCAGCGGGCCAAGCGGGCCCAGGTCGGCGACGACCCCGGCCTCGGGGGTCAGCATCCAGTGGCTGATCCGCACCTGCATCGGGTCGCGCAGCACACCGATGCCCTCGGGCAGGCGATAGCGAGCGTGCCCGGTGGCCGCCCGCAGCCCCAGCCGCCAGTCCAGCCCCCCGGCCCCCGGCAGTGCCCCGCGCCAGCGCAGGCCCAGCCCCAGTTCGGAGGCGGCCCCGGGCACCACCCGCACCCCCAGCCCCGACGACAGGCTGTCGTGCAGCCCGCCGCCGGAACCGCCAGAGCCCCGCCCCGGCCCCAGGAACTGGTCCAGAGCACCCTGCATCAGGGGCAGATGGTGCCAGGTGCTGCCGCTCGACCACTCCAGCCGAAATTCGGCCGCGCGCGCCGGGACGGGCAGCGCCGACAAGGCAACCAGGGCGAGCAAAAAGGATTTGACAATACCGCACATTTCCCCGATTTATATTTTCCGAGGAGCAGGGTACCGGCCTTCCATCCGGGGAATTGTATTTCTGCTGAAATTGTATCTTTTTTACCGCGCCTGTTCCGGGTTTTCTTCTGGTGCGGCTTGACCAGGGGAAAATCCTTATGCCCGCCCCCAATCTTGTTCTCAGCACCAGCTTTCAAAGCGACAACAGCCTTCAGAACGATTTCCTGGGCAACCAGACGCTGCAGACCTTCACACTGGATCACCAGGCCGCCTGGGATGCAATCATCGCCGGCGGTCACCCGCTGGAGGCGGCGACAAACGCCGATCCGACCTCGATCCAGGCCACCCGCGTGATCTGGGGCAACCTGTCCAGCGACGGGGTTGAACTGACCGGCAGCGGGCTGGACCAGGTCTCGGACCTCGAAGCGCTGCAGGCCGCGCTGGAAAACGGCATTGCCTCGGGCGCCTTCGACACGCTGCGCGTGGTGGCCGGCGGCACCGAGATCGGCCGCCTGACCTTCACCACGGGGGCCATGACCCTGACCAGCGGCACCCAGGTGCTGAGCGTGTCGGGGGGGCTGCCGACCTCGATCCAGGGGCTGTACGACATGCTGCGGGTGCTGCCCGCCGTGGCCAATTTCAACGCCAACGACCCGGCGCTGACCGAGGCCATCGCGGTGCTGTCGGATTATGACATCGACACGCTTCGCCTGGTCGATGGCGACAGCGAACTGATCAACCTGTCGCTGGGCGCAACCCAGCTGTCCCTGACCGCGGTGGGCAACCAGCTGACGATCGACGGCACCTTCCCCACCAGCAGCCTTGGCGACATCCTGGGCATGTTGCGCCAGGCCGACCTGCTGGGCATGTCGGGCCAGCTCAACCAGCTCAGCGACCTGACCGGGGTGGCAATCACCGGCGCGCTGCTGGTGGATGCCGACGGCAACAGGCTGGCGGAAATCGACGGCCCGATCGAGGATGTGAACCCGGTGCATTTCACCACCGTGCACGTGGTGGGCACCGACGATCCCGACTACGGCGTCACCGTGCCGGTCTTCAACACCGAAGAGGCCAACGCGATCCTGATCGAAACCGGGGCCGGGTTCGACAGCGTGCTGGTCAACGCCTATGACCTGTACGAGGTCGCGCTGGCCCCGCTGACCATCGACCTGGGCGCCGATGGCGGCCTGCTGATGCTGCAAGGCGGCGAAGGCCAGATGGTCGAGGTCGATTTCGGCACCGGCCGGGTGATGGCCTCGGGCTACAACTCCGTGGGCATGGGGACCTATGAACTCGGCTTTGTCGGCAACCGGGTCGGAGCCGATGGCCAGGGCTTCTACGATGTCAAAGGCGACGACGGCAATTCCCAGTTCGGGCATGGCGGCATCAGCACGGTGGTGCGCTATGACGGCGGCGCGGGCACCGATATCTACGAACTGCACTGGGTCGATTTCGGCATTCCCCCCGTCGGCCCGGAAACCCGCGGCATCACCGAGGCGCAGTTCCTGGCCAACATGCAGATCTACAACCACGACGACAGCTTTCTCGAACTGGTCTACAGCGATGACCGCGGCACGCTGTCCGGCCCGGTCATGGGCCAGTTGCTGACCAACGTGGAACGGGTGCTGCTGAGCAATGGCGCCGGCGGCGCCATCGGCCATGACCTGGCCGACCTGGTGGCGCAGATCAATCCCGGCATGTTGCTGGGCACCGGCAATGCCGACAACATCTCGGGCCTGCGGACCCAGGCCGAGACCCTGCTGGGCCAGGGCGGCGACGACCTGCTGTGGGGCGACGGGTTCCAGGCAAACTACCAGCCCGACACCGCCGCCACGGTCTATCGCATTTATCAGGCGACACTGGACCGCGCCCCGGATATCGGCGGCCTGAACGACTGGACCGGCCGCCTGTCCCAGGCCGAGATCGACCTGCCCTCGGCTGTCGCGGGCTTTGTCAACTCGGCCGAATTCCAGGCCACCTATGGCGCGCTCGACAACGCCCAGTTCGTCGAACTTCTGTATCAGAACGTGCTGGGCCGCAGCGCCGACGCCGGCGGTCTGGCCGACTGGACCGGACGGCTCGACACCGGCACCAGCCGGGCGCAGGTGGTGCTGGGCTTTTCCGAAAGCACCGAGTTCAAGGCCAACACCGCGGCCGAGGCTGCGGCCTTTGCCCGCGATGCCGATCCGGCCAGCTGGTCGGACGAGATCTTCCGCGCCTACCGCGCCACGCTGGACCGCGACCCCGACATCGGCGGCTTTACCGACTGGGTCGGGCGGCTGTCGACCGGCACGCCGCTGGTCAATGCCGTGACCGGCTTTGTCAACTCGGCCGAATTCCAGGCCACCTATGGCCCGCTGGACAACGGCCAGTTCGTCGAACTGCTGTACCAGAACGTACTGGGCCGCGCCGCCGATGCCGGTGGCCTGTCGGACTGGACCGGGCGTCTGGCCAGCGGCACCAGCCGGGCGCAGGTCGTGCTGGGCTTTTCCGAAAGCACCGAGTTCAAGGCCAACATGGCCGAGCGGCTGAAGGACTGGATGCGGATGCAGGACAGCGGCGACACGATCATCGGCGGCAGCGATACCAACACTGTCGCCGGCGGGCTGTTCTCGGACACGTTCGTCTTCGAACCGGGTGACAGCATCGGCACCAGCGCGACCGTTGTCCTCGATCTCGAACCCTGGGACCGGGTGCAGTTCAGCGGCTTCATCTACGGCTCGGATCTCGATGCGCTGACCCAGATGACCCAGTCGGGCAACAACGTGGTTTTCTCTGATTACGGGGTAGAGATCACCTTCTTCAACACCACCCTGGCCGAGGTCGAAAGCGCGCTGACGCTGTAACCTGCCGCAAGCGTTCCCCCCCCCCGCGCGCCCGGTCCCGCATCCGGCCCGGCGCGCGGGGGATGCTTTTGCTGACCGGCGCACCCTCTGGCCTTGCCGGGCCGTTTCCCCTGCCCCATCCCGGTGCCAGTGCAAAGCCCCCGCAGGCCGGGGGCTGTGACCTAAAATTGTATTTACAAACGTGCGTTTAAAGGAATTATGAGCGCCAGCGCAGCGGGTCCGACCGATCCGGCTGGATTTTGCACAAGGATATTTCAACATGGCAATTACCCCGCAAAACGATGTCATCTTCGGCAGCGGCGATGGCTTCTTTGGCCGGCTTGGCAGCAGCCCGGCCTCGGCGGTGCTCAGCGATGGGCGCATCGCGCTGGTCTGGACCGAATACCAGTATCCCGGCGACGGCAGCATTCCCGGCATCGACTTCGATACCTGGACGCGGGTTCTGAACGCCGACGGCACCGCCGCGACCGAGGCCACGATCGTCAACGACACCCGCGTCGGGTCGCATGCCAAGCCCGAGGTCGTCGCGCTGCCCGATGGGGGCTATGCCGTCAGCTGGGTCGCCATGACCCGGGCCGAGGTCGCGGGCAGCGGCGACACGGTGTATCTCTATGACGCCTTCCTGCGCAGCTATACCGCCGCCGGCACCGCCGAAGGCCCCGCGGTGCAGGTGTCCGAACGCCAAAGCATCTTCGACCCGGCCGACCGAAACTCGATGCTGGCCAGCGAAGTTCAGACCCTGAACCTGGTCGACCGGGACGCGGGCGGCGCGGTTCTGGTCTATGCCCTGCGCGGCGGCGACGGTGCCTATGACGAAGACGGCACCTGGGCCCGGCTGATCGGCAACGATGGCCAGCCCACAGGCAACCCGGTGCGGATCTGGACCGGCAACGTCTTTTCGGTCGAAGCGGCGCAGCTGACCTCGGGCGATTTCGTCTTTATCGAATTTGCCGGGGATCTCTACGGCTACAACATCCGCCTGACCGGGGCGGCCCTGACCAACGCCCCCAGTTCGGTCGCGGGGGCCACCGGCCCGGTGGATCTGAGCCACGATCCACAGCCCGACCAGAACGCTGGCGGCTATGTCTCGGCACCGCGGGTCACGGCGCTGTCAGGGGGCGGCTTTGCCGTGGCCTATGGCTATAACGGACAGCTGGGCACCGATAACGATGAATCGATCCGGCTTGACCGGTTCGATGCCGCCGGACAGCTGCAATCGACCGTCACCATTGCCGTGCCCAACGACACCGTCCAGCAACCCGGCGAAATCCCCTATCAGATCCTGGGCCTGTCCGGCGGCCGGGTTCTGGTGACATGGAGCCACGCGGTGACCTATGGCGACACCGATATCAAGGGCGTGGTGGTCAATGCCGACGGCACCTTCGAAAGCGAACCGGCGGTGATCAATCCCAACACCACCGGTTATCAGTTGCTGGGCGATCTGGGCCTGCTGCCGACGGGCGATGCGTTCATGACGCTGGCCGACGCGTCCGGCACGCTGATCGGCGGGGTGGCCGACAACATGCACGGCCTGTTCCTGGACCTGCCCGCTGCCCCAACCGGCGGCGGTGGCGGCGGCGGCACCGAACCCCCGGCCGGCGTCCTCCGCACCGGCACAACCGGGCCGGACGCGCTGACCGGGACCGCGCAGGCCGACACGCTGATCGGGCTTTCCGGGTCGGATACGGTGTCGGGCGGGGCGGCGGCGGATGTGCTTTATGGCGACAGCTTCCTGGCGGCCTATGCGCCCGGCCCCGCGGCGCAGGTCTACCGGCTCTACCAGGCCACGCTCGACCGCGCGCCCGATGCCGGTGGCCACCTGGACTGGACCGGGCGGATCGCCGCCGGCGACATCGACATCCGCGCCGCCGCCGGGGGGTTCGTCAACTCGGCCGAATTCCAGGCCGTCTATGGCGCGCTGACCAACACCCAGTTCGTCGAACTGCTGTACCAGAACGTGCTGGGCCGCGCCGCCGATGCCGGCGGGCTGGCCAGCTGGGTCGGCCAGCTGGGTGGCGGCGCGACCCGCGCGCAGGTGGTCGTGGGGTTCTCGGAAAGCCCCGAATTCGTCTCTAACACGGCGGCAGAGGCCACGGCCTTCACCGCCGCGCGCAACCCCGCCGCCTGGTCGGACGAGGTGTTTCGCGCCTATCACGCCACGCTCGACCGCGATCCCGACCTGGGCGGCTTCACCGACTGGATCGGGCGGCTGGCGGGCGGCACGCCGCTGGTCAACACGATCTCGGGCTTTGTCAACTCGGCCGAGTTCCAGGCCACCTATGGCGCGCTGACCAACACCCAGTTCGTCCAGCAGCTCTACCAGAACGTGCTGAACCGCGCCGCCGATGCCGGCGGCCTGGCCAACTGGGTGGGCCAGCTGGATGGTGGCACAACCCGGGCGCAGGTGGTGCTGGGATTCTCCGAAAGCCCCGAGTTCGTGTCGAATATGCGCGCCCCGCTCGAGACCTGGATGCGCGCGCAGGGCCCCGACGACGTGCTGACCGGCGGCCCCGGCGACGACACGCTGGGCGGCGGCGCCTTTGCCGACCGTTTCGTCTTTGCCGCCACCGACGCGGGCCAGGACACGGTGCTGGACCTGGAAGCCTGGGACACGCTGGTCTTCGACGGTTTCGGCTATGCCGACGCCGCCGCCGCGCGCAGCCACATGACCCAGACCGGCGCCGACGTCAGCTTTGCCGACCAGGGCGTCACCGTCCTGCTGGCCAACACCCAGTTGGCACAGATCAGCGATGACATGATCGCGGTGTAAGCCGGAACAGGGTCTGGTTCAGACCTCGAAGCCAGCCCGGCCGATGCTGTCATAGGCCACGAACCCGGCGTCGCGGGCGGCTTCGGCGGAATAGATGTTGCGCAGGTCCGCCAGCCGCGGCACCGCCATCATGCCCGCCAGCCGCGACAGGTCGAGCGCGCGGAACTCGTTCCATTCGGTCAGGATGACCAGCAGGTCGGCGCCCGCGGCGGCGGCATAGGCGTCGGCCTCCCAGCGGACGCCGGGCAACAGCGCCTCGCCCTCGCGGCGGCCCTGTGGATCGGTCACCGTGACCTGCGCGCCGCCACCGACCAGCGCCGGAACGATGGTCAGGCTGGGGGCTTCGCGCATGTCGTCGGTGTTGGGCTTGAACGTCACCCCCAGTACCGCCACCCGGGCGCCGTTGAACGACCCGCCGCACAGGTCGCGCAGCTTGCCGATCATGCGGCGCTTGATCTCTTCGTTGATGTCGATCACCGCCTCGGTGATGCGCATCGGCACGCCGTGATCCTGCCCGATCCGCGACAGCGCGCGGGTGTCCTTGGGAAAGCACGACCCGCCATAGCCCGGCCCGGCATGCAGGAAGGTCTTGCCGATCCGCCCGTCCAGCCCCATCCCCCGCGACACCTGTTTGACATCGGCGCCGACCTTTTCGCACAGCGCCGCGATTTCGTTGATGAAGGTGATCTTGGTCGCAAGGAACGCGTTGGCGGCGTATTTGATCATCTCGGCGCTTTCCAGGTCGGTGGTGACGATCGGGAAATCGCGCAGGTAAAGCGGGCGATAGATCTCTTCCATGACCTGCGCCGCACGGGCGCTTTCGACCCCGACGATGACCCGGTCGGGGCGCATGAAATCGTCGATCGCGGCGCCTTCGCGCAGGAATTCGGGGTTCGAGGCCACGTCGAAATCCAGCCCCGGGTTGGCGGCCGCGACCACCCGGGCCACCTGCCGGTTGGTGCCCACCGGCACGGTCGACTTGGTCACGATGACCACCGGGCCCTGCGCGGTGCGGGCGATGTCCTCGGCCGCGGCCATGACATATGTCAGGTCGGCATGGCCGTCACCGCGCCGGGTCGGGGTGCCGACCGCGATGAACACCGCCTGCGCGCCGGCCAGCGCCGCCGGCAGATCGCCGGTGAAGGACAGCCGCCCGGCGGCCACGTTCCGCGCCATCATCTGATCGAGCCCCGGCTCATAGATCGGCACCTCGCCGCGGGTCAGCAGGGCGATCTTGGCCGGGTCCTTGTCGACGCAGACCACCTCGTGGCCGAAATCGGAAAAGCAGACCCCCGAGACAAGCCCGACATAGCCCGTGCCGATCATTGCGATTTTCATACCGGTTCTCCCGTTCTGCCCTGCGGCCCGATCCGGCCCCGCTTATCCCGACCCGGCCGCGGGGAAGTCAAGCACCCTCGCCGACCGGACCGGCCGGTTTCCGCCCCCGGGACCGCGCGCAGGCCGGGGTTGACAAAGCCGAGTCACCGGGCGGGGCGGGTGTTTTCCGCCGCCGCCCCGCGCCTGACAGGTCTGGCGACGGTTTGCCAAAAAAGTTGCCTTTTTTGTCGGCGCTTGTCCCGGCCCCGTGCGCCGCTGCGGCGCGGCGGGGTTTTTCCTTGCACCACGCCCGGTTAGGCCGCAGCGCTGTCGCCGGCAGGGAAACAGACTGTCGCTTACAAGCCGCACCTTGGCCTCAATCGTAACGTTTTCCCAACCCAGGATTGCTCTGACGAAAGCCAGGCAGGCAAAAACCTGTCATAAATGTCATGCCGGAAGGCATCTTTTCCATCCACCAGACCACTCCGGGGCCGTTTTCTCATGGATACTCTTTTCGACGACGGCACCGCACTGCAGCCCCCGCTTTCCGCGGCGTTCGAACCGAACGACAGCGTGACAACCGCAGCGACGATCGACTCGGGCAGTTACACGATCACCGGGGAAGGCCAGGACTGGTACCAGTTCGACGTGCAGGCCGGCTATTTCGAAGTGACGATGACGCCGGACGATCCGACGCAGAACTACAACCTTGTGCTGCGCAATGCCAGCAACGCGCCGATCGCCGCGAATTTTACCGACAACGGCGCCGAAACGATTTCCCAGATGCTGCCCACCGCGGGCACCTATTACCTGTTCATCTCGACCGCGCAGTTCGGGGCCAACCCGCCCGCGGGCACGGCGCTGAACTACACGCTGAACCTGGACCTGCCGCAAGAGGTGCCGGCCGACAACAACAACACCATGACCACGGCCACGCTGCTGGCCGAGGGCAGCCACCAGATCCTCGGGCGCGAGGTCGACTGGCATCAGCTGGACGCCACCGCCGGGTTCATGACCGTCAACATGACCGCGCAGGCCCTGCTGGACGACGCCCGCGACACCCGCGACGACCCGCGCGACCTGAACCTGGCGCTGTTCAACAGTGCCGGGCAGGTGGTGGCCTCCAGCCCGTCGTCGGGCAACAGCGAAAACTTCACCTACCTGATCCCGGCCGACGGCACCTATTTCCTGCGGGTGATGACGGCGCAGTTCGGCACCGGCGCGCCCGATGGCACCGTGCTCAGCTACAGTCTCGATGTCGATTACGCCGAGCCGCTGACCCCCGATGGCAACGACAGCCTGACCACCGCCAGCCCCCTGGCCGAAGGCACAACCGCCTTCAGCGGCACCGGGCAGGACTGGCACCGCATCGACAGCACCTCGGGGCTGCTGGGGCTGACCCTGACCCCGGATGAAACCACCTGGCCCGATGGCCGCCCGGTGCAGCTGAACCTGACCCTGTTCAATTCCTCGGGCGTGGTGATCGACTCGGGTGGGGCTGGCGACGGCATCAAGTCGATCAGCAAGCTGCTGTCGCAGGACGGCACCTATTACGCCCGGGTGTTCTGGGCCGACCGGCCCGACGGGGTCGACAACGTGCCGCTGAATTATACCCTGGCGCTGGATCTGCCCGACGTCGGCGGGGCCGAGGACAACGACACCCGCTCCACCGCCGACACCCTGACCGAAGGCACCGCCAGCCACACCGGCACCGGTATCGACTGGTACCGGTTCGAAAGCCTGTCGGGGGTGATCAACCTGTCGCTGACCGAAACCGGCACCGCCCCCGACGGCAGCGCGATGCACCTCAACATGGTGCTGGAGGCCGAAGACGGCACCACCCTGGGCTCGGCCAGCGGCCCGACCGCGACCAAGGACATCAGCCGGCTGGTGGGCAGCAACGGCACCTATTACCTCAAGGTGTTCTGGGAAACCTACCCCGATGGCGCGCCCAATGGCACGCAGCTGCAATACGACCTGACGCTGGATCTGCCCGCGGCCAACACCCCCGAGGAAAACGACACCCCCACCACCGCACCGCTGCTGCCCGAGGGCACCGGATCGTTCACCGGCACCGGGGTCGACTGGCACCGGATCGAAAGCCCCTCGGGGCTGATCAACTTCTCGCTGACCGAAACCGGCACCGCCCCTGACGGCACCGCGATGACCCTGAACATGGTGCTGACCGATATCGACGGCACGGTGCGCGCCTCGACCGACAGCGGCGCCACCACCAAGACGCTCAGCAACCTGATCGGCACCGGCGGGACCTATTTCCTCAAGGTGTTCTGGGCCCCCTACCCCTATGGCGCGCCCAATGGCGTGGAATTGAAATACGATCTGACGCTGGATCTGCCCGCCAACAACGAAGGCGAAGCCAACGACAGCCGCGCCACCGCCCCCACCCTGGACGAGGGCACCACCTCTTTCACCGGCACCACCGTCGACTGGCACCGGATCGAAAGCCCCTCGGGGCTGATCAACTTCTCGCTGACCGAAACCGGCACCACCCCCGATGGCGATCCGATGACGCTGAACATGGTGCTGGAAAACGCCTCGGGCGATCAGTTGGCCTCGGTCGACAGCAACAGCAGCACCAAGACCCTGAGCAAGCTGCTGGGCAGCGACGACACCTATTTCCTCAAGGTGTTCTGGGCGCCCTTCCCCAGCGGCGCGCCCAATGGCGTGCAGTTGCAATACGACCTGACGCTGGATCTGCCCGACATCGACGCGGCCGAGCCGAACGACAGCCGCGACACCGCCCCGACCCTGGCCGCGGGCACCACCAATCACACCGGCACCGGGGTCAACTGGCACCGCATCGACAGCCCGTCGGGCCTGCTGAACCTGTCGATGACCCAGAACAGCACCGCCCCCGACGGCACCGAGATGAACCTCAACATCGTGCTGGAAGACGCCGATGGCATCCAGCTGGCCTCGAACGACAGCCTCGACGCGATCAAGACGCTGGCCGACCTGCTGCCGCGCGACGGCAGCTATTACCTCAAGGTGTTCTGGGCGCCCTTCCCCAACGGCGCGCCGAACGGCACCCAGCTCAGCTATGCGCTGACGCTGGACCTGCCCACCGCGGACCCGGCCGAGGCCGACGACGTGCAGTCCACCGGCACGCTGGTGACCGCCGACACCACGCTCGCGAACCATACCGGCACCGATGTCGACTGGTACCGGATCGTTTCCGGCCCGGGCATGATGAAATTCAACATGAGCCACCTTGCCGGCACCGCGCCGGATGGCGAGCTGATGGATCTCAACATGCAGCTGTACGACGCCAACAACCAGCCGGTCGGCGGCGAGGCGATCGATTTCGCCGACGAAAGCTTTACCGTGCTGGCGCCGGTGACGGGGACCTATTACCTCAAGGTGTTCTGGGCCCCGTTCCAGAACGGCGCGCCCAACGGCACACAGCTGCGCTACAGCCTGGACATCGACCTGCCCGACAACACCTGGTCGACGCAGCTTGATTTCGGCCCGGTGCGCAACGCTTCGGTCGCGGCCTATGACATCGACAAGGACGGCAAGGACGAGATCTTCGTCGGCACCTCCAAGGCCTTCGACACCGACGCCAACGAGATCCGCCCCGGCGGCCTGATCGTGCTCGAGGATGACGGCACCGTCAAATGGACCAAGACCTTCGCCGCCTATGACCAGCCCGATCCCAACACCGGCAAGATCTACAACACCACCTCGGTGTCGACCCAGCCGGTGTTCTCGGATGTCAACGGCGACGGCACGATCGACATCATCGTCGGCGTCGGTGCCGACAACCGGTCGGATTTCGGCGCCGCGTCGCAGCCCGGCGACCTGGGCGGGCTTTACGCCGTGGATGCGGCGGGCAACACGCTGTGGTTCCACCAGACCAAGGACAGCTTCGGCGGCAGCGACACCGGCCCCGACGGCCGCCCCGACGGGGTCTACAGCGCGCCGCGGATCTTCGACATCGACGCCGATGGCGTGCGCGAGGTGATCTTCACCTCGTGGGATCATTATCTCTATATCCTCGACGGCCGCACCGGCAGCGTCGAGAAATCGGTCGACCTGCACGACACCGCGGGGGCCACCCCGGCGGTGGCCGATCTCGACAACGACGGGATCTACGAACTGGTCGTGCCGGCCGACATCACCACCAACGTGGCCGCGGGCCTGCCCGACCAGGGCGGCATCCTGCACGTGATGACCAATTACGGCCAGGCCATCGTGCCGGGCTGGGATGGCCAGGTGGCCGACTCCACCTCGGCCGATTTCCGCGGCAAGTTCGAACCGCAGTCGCTGTGGTCCAGCCCGAAGATCGTCGATCTGGACCGCGACGGCACGGTGGAAATCATCCAGGGCACCGGCAACTTCTTCCTCGACGATCGCGGCCAGTACGTGAAGATCTGGAACGCCGACGGCACCCTGCGCCAGCAGCTCAACACCACCGGCCGGGTGCTTGCCTCGCCGCTGGTGGCCGACCTCGACGGCAACGGCACCTACGAAATCATCGCCGCCACCGTGCAGGGCCATGTCCATGCCTTTGCCTCGAACGGCACCCAGCTGTTCGACACCGAGGTGCTGCCCTACAATGACGACACGCTGAACGGGGTCCCGCAGGATCTGCCGATCGCCCGCCAGCCGGTCGCGGTGGACATCGACAATGCCGACGGCGACCTGGAAATCCTGGTCTCGATCGGCAGCCAGGTCATCATCCTCGACAGCGACGGCACCCAGCTGACCAACCAGGATCTGCCGGAACGCGCCTTCAGCACCTATGCCGGCTCGCCGGTGGCCAAGGATATCGACGGCGACGGCAAGCTCGACATCGTTTCGGGCGGGACCACGCTCAGCAACGACCAGGCGGTGATCTTCCGGTTCGAGAACACCACCGACGTGACCGCCACCGACTATCGCACCTCGGAATACCAGGGCCGCCAGTCGCTGCATGAAATCCAGGCCTTCGTCGACCGGTTCTATTCCACGATCCTGGGCCGCAATGCCGATCCGGGCGGGCTGAACGACTGGACCGACAAGCTCTATACCGGGGTGCAAAGCGGCGCCAACGTGGCCCGCGGCTTTATCTTCAGCCAGGAATTCATCAGCCGCGGCACCACCAACGAAGAATACGTGAACACGCTTTACGCCGCCTTCTTCGGGCGGCCCGCCGACCCCGGCGGCTTCAGCGGCTGGATGACCCAGCTGACCAACGGCGCCACCCGCGCCGAGGTGCTCGACGGTTTCATCGGCAGCCGCGAATTCATCAACCTGTCGAATTCCTACGGCATCCGCGCCAACACCAGCTTCGGCGCCTATTCCGACGATGCGGTGATCGTCGGCAATGCCGAAGATTCCAACGTGCTGCGCGGCGGGGCGGGCAACAACACGCTTTACGACGAAGGCACCACGGTGATCGAACAGGATGCCGCAAACGAGGCGGTGTTCGGCCAGGTCTATCGCATCTACGGTGCGACGCTGGGCCGGATCCCCGATTCCGGCGGCTTCCTGTCGTGGTACAACGGCCTGACCAAGCCGGTGGAAACCGGCGGTGTGACCCTGTTGCAGGCGATCACCGGCTTCGTCAATTCGACCGAATTCCAGAACACCTATGGCACGCTGACCAACAGCGCGTTCGTCCAGCTGCTCTATCAGAACGTGCTGGGCCGCCCCGCCGATCCTGGCGGGCTGGCCTATTGGACCGGCCGCCTCGACGATGGCGACAGCCGCGCGCAGGTGGTTCTGGGCTTCTCGGAAAGCGGCGAATACCGCGCTGCCACCAATTCCGAACTGGACAACTACATGCGGTCGATCCAGCCCAAGTGGAAGGACGTGCTGGAAGGCGGCGCCGGCGACGACGCGATGAACGGCGGCATCGGCTCGGACATCTTCGTGTTCCGCGCCGGCCAGGGCGGCAACGACACGATCCACGGCTTCGAGCCCTGGGATCAGTTGCAGCTGTCGGGCTTCGGCTTCAGCCAGGCCTCGCAGCCCCTGTCGCACATGACCCAGTCGGGCGCCGACGTGGTGTTCAGCTTTGGCGGCCAGACCATCACCTTCCTCAACACCGCCCTGTCCGAGATGAGCCGGGTGAAATACAACCTGTCGTGACTGCGCACACGGCACCAGGCAAACGGGGGCCCGCGGGCCCCCGTTTCGTTTCTGTCAGGCAGGGGTCCTGCCGCGGTCTCAGTCGCACAGCCGCAGCAGGTACGCGCCGTAGTCGTTCTTGCCGAACATCGCGGCCCGGGCGCGCAGCGCCTCGGCGTCGATCCAGCCCTGCTGCCAGGCGATCTCGTCGGGGCTGCCGATCTGCTGGCCCTGGCGTTCCGACAGGGTGCGCACGAAATTGCCCGCGTCCAGCAGGCTGGCATGGGTGCCGGTGTCGAGCCAGGCATAGCCCCGGCCCATCTGCTGCACCTGCAACTGCCCGTCGGCCAGGTACATTTCCAGAAGCGACGTGATCTCCAGTTCGCCCCGCGGCGACGGCGCCACCTGGCGCGCCCGCGCCGGGGCGCTGCCATCGAGGAAATACAGCCCGGTCACCGCATAGCGCGACGGCGGCACCTCGGGTTTCTCAACGATCGCGCGCACGGTGCCGTCCGCGGCGAAATCGACCACGCCATAGCGCTGCGGATCGACCACGCGATACCCAAAGACCGTGCCGCCCACCGGCTGGGCATCGGCCGCGGCCAGCAGTTCCGGCAGGCCATGGCCGAAAAAGATGTTGTCGCCCAGCACCATCGCGCTTAGTGCCCCGTCCAGGAACGGCTCGGCCAGGATATAGGCCTGCGCCAGCCCGTCGGGCGAGGGTTGCTCGATATAGGTAAAGGACAGGCCCCACTGGCTGCCGTCGCCCAGGGTGCGGCGGAACTGGTCCTGGTCCTGCGGCGTGGTGATGATCGCGATCTCGCGGATGCCGGCCAGCATCAGCACCGACAGCGGGTAATAGATCATCGGCTTGTCATAGATCGGCACCAGCTGTTTCGACAGGCCCAGGGTGATCGGGTACAGCCGCGTGCCCGACCCCCCCGCCAGAATGATGCCCTTGCGCTCAGCCATGCCCCAACTCCTTCAGCACCGCGGCCAGTCCGGCCTTCCAGTTGGGCGGGGTAATCCCGAAATCTGTCGCCAGTTTGGCGCAATCGAGCCGGGAATTCAGCGGCCGCGCCGCGGGCGTCGGGTAATCGCGGGTCGCAATGCCGGTGACCGTCACCGCCCGCCCCGCCCCGGCAAAGGTTTCGCGCGCGAAACCTGCCCAGCTGGTAAAAGGCTGACCCCCGTAATGATAGGTGCCCCCCGGCTGGCCGTCGCGCAGCCGCGGTGCCAGCGCCAGCAGCGTGGCAGTGATGTCGGCGGCCGGTGTCGGACAACCGACCTGGTCCTCGACCACGCTCAGCGCGTCGCGGGTCTCCGACAGCCGCAGCATGGTCTTGACGAAATTGTTGCCGTGGCTGGAAAACACCCAGGCGGTGCGCAGGATGATATGGACGCCGCCCGCCGCCCGCACCGCTTCCTCGCCCGCCAGCTTGGTCCGGCCATAGGCGTTTTGCGGTTGCACAGGGTCTGTTTCGCGCCAGGGCCTGTCGCCATCCCCGGCAAAGACATAGTCGGTCGAGACATGCAGGAACGGGATCCCGCGCCCCGCGCATTCCCGCGCCATGGCGCCGGGGGCGTCGGCGTTGATCACATGGGCCTCGGCCTCGTGATCCTCGGCGGCGTCGACGGCGGTCCAGGCGGCCGCGTTGATCACCGCCGTTGGCGCATGGGCGGCAATCGCCGCGGCACAGGCCGCCGGGTCGGACAGGTCGGCCTGCGCCCGCCCCAGCGCCACGACATCGGCCTGGCGCTGCAATTCGCGCGCCACCTGGCCGGTTTTGCCGAAGACAAGGATCATGCTGTCCCTTTCATCTTTCCGGAAATACTCAAATTCCCCGCGGGCCAAACCGCTCAGCCGGTGCCCAAACGGTGACCGACCCCGTCACGGGCCTGCAACGCGCGCCACCAGGGTTCGTTGTCCAGGTACCATTGCACCGTGCGCCGCAGCCCTTCCTCGACCGTGACCGACGGACGCCAGCCCAGTTCGGCGCGGATCCGCGCCGGGTCGATCGCATAGCGCGCATCGTGCCCGGGCCGGTCGGTGACAAAGGTGATCTGGTCGGCATAGCGGCCGCTGGCCTTGGGGCGCAGGTCGTCAAGGATGGCGCACAGGGTCTCGACCAGTTCCAGGTTGCTGCGTTCGTTCTCGCCGCCGATGTTGTAGCTGCGCCCGACCGCGCCCTTTTCCACCACCACAAGCAGCGCGTCGGCGTGGTCCTCGACATAAAGCCAGTCGCGCACGTTCGACCCGTCGCCGTAGATCGGCAGCGGCTTGCCCGCCAGCGCGTTCAGGATCACCACCGGGATCAGCTTTTCGGGAAAGTGATAGGGGCCGTAATTGTTGGAACAGTTGGTCAGCACCACCGGCAGGCCATAGGTCTCGTGCCAGGCCCGCACCAGGTGGTCCGACGACGCTTTCGAGGCGGAATAGGGACTGCGCGGGTCATAGGGCGTGTCTTCGGTGAACTTCACCGACGGGTCGGCGGGCAGCGACCCGAAGACCTCGTCGGTCGAGATGTGGTGAAACCGGAACCCGTCGGGACAGCCCTGCCGGTCCCACAGCGCGCGGGCCGATTGCAGCATGTTGTAGGTGCCCATCACGTTGGTCTCGATGAACACGCCGGGCCCGTCAATCGACCGGTCGACATGGCTCTCGGCGGCCAGGTGCATGATCGCGTCGGGGGCGTGGCGCGCAACGCAGGCCTCGACCGCGGCCGCGTCGCGGATGTCGACCTGCTCAAAGGCGTAAAGCGGGCTGTCCGCGACCATGGCCACGTTGTCGAGGCAGGCGGCATAGGTCAGCGCATCCAGGTTGACCACCTGGTGGCCGCGCGCGATGGCCAGCCGCACCACCGCCGATCCGATGAACCCGGCGCCGCCGGTGACGAGGATCTTCATGCCGGCTCTCCATCATAGTCAAAGGGCGAGGTCCAGTCGGCAAAGGCCGGCGCCTCGGCATCCTTGCCGCTCAGCAGCGCCGCGCCGTCCCAGGGCCAGTCGATGCCGCAGCTGTTCCACAGCACCGCGCCTTCGCAGTCGGGTTCGTAGAAATCGGTGCATTTATAGACCACCTCGGTCATCGGCTGCAGGGTGACGAAACCATGCAGGAAGCCCGGCGGCACCCAGAGCTGGCGGCCGTTTTCATAGGACAGCTCGACCCCGACCCACTGGCCATAGCGCGGCGAGCCGCGGCGCACGTCCACCGCCACGTCATACAGCGCACCGCGGCCGCAGCGCACCAGCTTGCCCTGGGCATGGGGCGGGGCCTGGTAATGCAGCCCGCGCACGGTGCCGGGGTGTTCCGACATCGAATGGTTGTCCTGCACGAAATCCAGCGCCAGCCCGACCGCGGCCATGCGCCGGGCGCTCCAGCTTTCAGCAAAAAAACCCCGGGCATCACCGAAACGGCGGGGGGTGAGGATCTTCACCTCGGGCAGGGCGGTGTCGGTGACGTCCATGAAAGCTGTCCTTTGCTGGTGGCGGGGTCAGGCGCCGGGACGGGGATACTCGAAAAGATCGAAGTCGGCAGCATAGACTTTCTCGATCGTGGCCCGCACCCCCGGCTGTGCCAGAAAGGCCCGGGTGTCGGGGCGCTTGCTCTTGTTGGTGCGCAGCCCGTCCATGTCGGCCGGCAGCGGCCGGTCCAACCGCACCGACAGGTCGCGGGCGAACCGCGGCAGGTCCTCGGTCCGGCCGACAAGGTCGGGCTTGTAGATCGCCGGCCGGATGTGCAGCGCCTGCGGCAGCCAATGCGCATCCAGCGTGTCGGCCCCCGGGCCGTCGGCGATCGCGCCGATATAGGCGACGAAGCGGGCAAAGCCCGCGGGCGTGCCGGCGTCGCGGTCCCAGTCCATCCCGGCCAGCGCGTTGATCCGCAGCCGTTCGGCCAGGAACCGCCGGTCCCCCACCTCGTGGCTGCGGCAAAGGTAGAAAAACGCCGACAGCAGCCGCGAACAGGGGTCGCGCACCGTCGCCAACGACAGGCCGGGAAACTCCAGGAAGGCCGGATAGCGGTCTTTCTCGCGCAGCGCGTTGGAATACAGCCCGGCATCAAGCATGGAAAACAGCGCCAGGTCGGGATGCTGGTTGCCGGTCTGTCCCGGGTCGACGCGGCACGAGAATCGGGTGCCGTATTCGATTTCGAACAGCAGGTTCAGCACGAAGGTATTGCCCGATTTGCCGTTCAGCTGATAGCGCCAGGCTCGGCTGGGCGGGAACCAGATATGATGCACGAACCGCTGCGCCGCCTCGGGGCTGCGGAACGCGTCGGGAAACAGCGTGAGCAGCCCCGGCAACGGTGCCGGCAACTGCCCGGGCTTGCGCCTGGCACCGCGCGGCGGAAACAGCCGGTTTTCGATACTCATCTCATTTCCCTTTCGGTCCTGTCTCTTGCCGGTCCCCCGGTACGCCCGGGGATCTCCTGCACGGGGTCACGCCCGCCGGCTCCGCACCCAGCCCAGAAAGGCCTTGTCGGGGCTTTGCAGCGCCACCCGCCCGGTGCTGTCCCAGAACGCGCGCCAGTCGGCGGCCAGGGCATGGACATCGGCCCCCGGCATCAGCCCGCGCGCGGCCTCGAGCGCGGATTCGGACAGCACCGGTCCGTTGCCCGGCGCCACCACCTGGCCCTGGCGTTCGAACACCATCCGGTCGCCCGGCGCCTCGGACATGTCATAGTCGGGCAGGTTGGCATCCTGGATCATCCGGCGCAGCGCGGCGCGGAACACCCGCAGCGGCGCGGTCGAACCGGCCTTCTTGTGCAGCACCGTCACCGACACCGTCCAGCTCGATTGCCGGCCGCAATGCTTGCGGACCAGTTCATAGATCCGCCGTTCCAGCGGCTTGCGCAGGCGAAAGTAATCGCGCGACAGCGTCAGCACCGATTTCGACAGCACCGCGCGATAGAGCCAGTCCGACAGGGTCACGCTGACGCTGACCATGCGCCCGCCGCGCGACCGCCGGACGATTTCCCAAGCCTCGATCAGGCCGAAGCCGCGGGTGGTTTCGATCCCGCCGGTTTCCAGGTTGGTGGTGATGCGGGTGCCGGCCAGCCGCTCGAATGCCTCGCGCAGGCGGGCATAGCCATCGCCCGAGGTGTCGCGGTTGGTGGCCACCAGCAGGTCATGGGCCTTGAGCGTCAGCTGCCGCGACACCGCCCGGCCCATGTTCAGCGCCGCCATCAGCTGGCTGACGCAATAGATCAGGATGTCCTTGTCATGGATCGTCGCCCGGCCCTTGACCGAGGGCGTGACCTCGACCGTGGTGCCGTTGTGCTCATAGCTCAGCACCCGCCGGTCCGGCCGCGTCGAAAGCGAGAAGATCGGATGTTCCATCGAGCCAAGATCGCCCTTGGGCGTGGCGTCGAAGATATCGCAGATAAAGAAATCCGCGGTCGGATGGCGGTCGGGCAAAAGCCCCGCGCCGCCGCCACTGCCTGCTGTCATGGCCTGTCCCTTGCCTGTCCTGCTCTGCGCGCGCCGGGGCACCCCGGCCATGCCCCTGCCCCCCTGCCGATGTTGCGACTCGGCTTTCGGGGTTTCAGTGACACCTATGTAAAGTTATCCACAGGCGCCTGTCCACTGTGGCTTCGGGGGATCGGAGTCGGCGGCTCGGGGGATTGGAGTCGCCCGTTCGGGGGATCAGAGTCGCCCAAGCCCCACAGGATGGAAAAAAGGCAAGCATTCTCAGGTTCTTAGAAAAACCGCCTCTTGCCTTAACTATAAAAATAACAGGAAAATAACTCCATCCCCCAGGAAACCCCGCCCTGCCCCAGACCCCAGAGCCTTTGGCAATGCCCTGAATATGCTTGGAAAATACAAGCTTGTACGCATTTCTGTTGGATGTGCGGGGTTTTTGGATATACTCGTAAAAAAAGCGAACATTTCCCGCAACGCACGCGCGGGCAGACCGAAAGGCCGGGCAGATGAAAACGGACCTCCGGGGCGATTTGCCCCCCTATCTCGGGATCGACCCCGACAGCGCAGCGGCCCAGCTGGGGGCGCCCGCCACCAGCGCAGGCTTTGCCGAGATCGCCCGCGCCTGTGCCGCCGGGCGCGCCGACCTGGCCAGCCGCGGGCTGCAAGAGGATGGCAGGCGCCAGCTGCGGCTGTTCTCGACCTGGGAAATCACCCGCTACCTGATCCCGGTGGCCACCGGCCATTTCCGCCGGGTGCTGAAACAGAACCCCGAGCTGCCGCAGGGCCGGTCGGAAACCGAGGGCGGGGCCAAGTGGTTCACCCTGGACGAGGTGCTGCGCCTGCGGGCGCATTTCGCCGCCGAAGGATCGAAGGCCAAGAACTATCTGCCCTACCGCCCCGAGGGCCTGCCGGCCAAGATGGTGGCGGTGGCGAATTTCAAGGGCGGGGTCGGCAAGACCAGCACCGCGGCGCACCTGGCGATGTCGGCGGCGCTCGATGGCTACAAGGTGCTGGTGATCGACCTTGACAGCCAGGGCAGCATGACCTCGATCTTCGGCGGCACGGTGGAGGACGAATGGCAGACGGTGTTCCCGCTGATGGCGCGCCACTATGCCCACCACCTGCGCACCGAGAACCAACGCCGGATGGACCGGGGCGAGGCGCCGCAGCCGCTGGATGAAACCCTGACCGAGGCGCTGGAGGTCAACGCCCGCGACCTGGTGCAGAAAACCCACTGGCCCAACATCGACCTGATCGGGGCGCAGCTGAACCTGTACTGGGCGGAATTCCAGGTACCGGTCTGGCGCATGGCCGGACGTGGCTGGAAGCTGTGGGAGGCACTGTCGGAAACGCTTCAGGCCGATGGCCTGCTGGACGCCTATGACGTGATCTTCCTCGATACGCCGCCGGCGCTGGGATACCTGACGATCAACGGGCTGGCGGCGGCGGATATCCTGCTGGTGCCGCTGGGCGCGTCGTTCCTGGAATTCGACAGCACCGGGCGGTTCTTTGACATGCTGCATTCCACCTTCGGTTCGATCGAAGACGCGGAAAACATCGCCGCCCGCGCCTTGGGCCGGGCCGGGCTGCGGTTCGAATGGGACGCGGTGCGCGCCGTGGTCACCCGGTTCGATGCCACCCAGCAGGCCGAACTGGCGGCGCTGATGCAGGTCTACCTGGGCCCCACCCTGTCGCCGCACCGGCAGGATTTCACCGCGCTGATCGGCCAGGCGGGCGAGCAGGTGCAGGGCATCTACGAGGCCGATTACCGCGATTTCAACCGCGAAACCTATGTCCGCGGGCGCGAAACTTTTGACGAAACCTATGCCGCCTTCAAGGCGCTGCTGGTGGGCAGCTGGCGCCGGGACGAAAAAGCCCGGACCGGGGCCGCGGCATGATCTGCGTGGCGACAACAAGACCCTGTTGCGGGGTGTTTCGCGCGCGAAACGGCCTGCGCGGTGCCGTCCGGGCGCTGCGCTCAGGCCCCGTTAACCAAGGCGCGGTCTGCTGGGGCGCCCAACCCGCAGGAGGTGCCACATGGCCAAGCGCAAACGACTGACCCCCGCCAACCCGCTGTTTTCCGAGACCCCGGGATACGAGACCAAGGCGTTTTCCCCCGCGCCGCCGATTGCCGGGGTGGCCGCGGCCTCGTCCAGCGCGGCGGCGTTGCAGGAACTGGCCGACAGCATGGCCGAGGCCCGCGCCACCGGGCGGATGGTGATCACCGTGCCGCTGGCCCAGGTCGAGCTGGACCACCTGGTGCGCGACCGCATGGGATCGGGCAGCGAAGAGATGGCGGTGCTCAAGGCCAGCCTGCTGGCGCGCGGCCAGCAGACGCCGGTGGAACTGACCGATCTGGGCGATGGGCGCTACGGGCTGATCTCGGGCTGGCGGCGCTGCACCGCGCTGATGGCGCTGCACGCCGAAACCGGCGAAGACCGTTTTGCCAGCGTGCTGGGGCTGGTGCGCCAGCCGTCGGATGCGTCAGAGGCCTATATCGCCATGGTCGAGGAAAACGAGATCCGCGCCGGGCTGAGCTATTACGAACGCGCCCGGATCGTGGCGCGCGCGACCGAGCGGGGGGTGTTTCCCGACACCCGCAGCGCGCTGCGGGCGCTGTTTGCCGCCGCTTCGCGGCCGCGCCGGTCGAAGATCGGCAGCTTCCTGGCGCTGGTCGCGGCGTTCGACGGCCAGCTGCGATTCCCCGAGGCGATCAGCGAACGGCTGGGCCTGGCGCTGGCCAAGGCGCTGGAGGCCGACCCGGGGCTGGCGCCCGTGCTGCGCGCCCGGCTGGAGACCGCCGCCCCCGACAACGCCGAGGCCGAACAGGCCTGCCTGCAGGCCGGGCTGCGCGCCGCCGCCGCCCCGGCCCCCCGTCCTGACCGGGGCCCCGCCCAGGTGCCCCCCGCCCTGCCCCGCCCCGCCGACACCGTGCAGCTGAGCCAGACCGGCACCGGCAAGGTGGTGTTGCAGGGCCCTGGCCTGACCCGCGACTTCATCGATGCGCTGCGCGCCTGGCTTGAGGTCGACAAGGGCTGAGCCGCGGCCCTGGGGGCGCGATGTTTCGCGCGCGAAACCGGGGCCTGCTTGCGCCAAGATGCCCGACCGCGTAAGCCTGAGCGCCAGACCTGCCGGAGACCTGCCTTTGCCGATGTTAGTTGGAAGAGTGTTGCGTATTTTCCGGCGCTACGCGGATGGTTGCCTGAGCCTTGCGCGCCCCGGCGGGCCGCTGTTGTCGGCGGGAGGCCAGACCCATGGCCGGCTGGACCGCATCGCCCTGGTCCGCAACCGCCTGCATGTCGAAGGCTGGAGCGCCGCGCCGCGCATCGGGCTGCGCCAGGGCCGTCACACCGTCTGGACCCGCCCCGAACTGGCCCGCCCCGGCAGCGACTGGCGCGGGTTCGCGCTGGATGTGCCGTTCGAGCCCGGCCCCTTCACGATCCTGGCCGAGGGCAAGGGCCACGACGGCGAAACCGACTTTGCCGGCTTCGGCGCGCGCCGGGTGGCGTGGCGCCGGGGGCTGTTGTTCCTGCCTTACCTGCTGGCGATTGCCGGGCTGGCACCGGTGATCTGGCGCTGGAAACGCCACGGCGATCTGGGCGCGCGCGAGGTGGTCAAGGAACGGCTCTATCTGACCGACACCACCCCGGCGGTCGACATGGACAGCTCTGCCCTGTTCGGCCCGGTCCCGCCCGCGGGCAGCGCGGCGGCGGTGCTGGTGATGCCGGTCTACAACGCCTTCGCCACCCTGACCGAGGCGCTGGAGAGGATCGCGACGCTGAGCGGCCCGGACTGGCAGCTGATCGTGATCGAGGATGCCTCGACCGATCCGCAGGTGCGGCCCTGGCTGCGGGACTGGGCCGCCAGCCACCCCGACCACGTGACCCTTCTGGAAAACGACGCCAACCTGGGCTTCATCGCCACGGTCAACCGCGGCCTGACGGTGGCGCAGGGCCTGGCGCCGGACCTGCCGGTGGTGCTGGTCAATTCCGACGTGCTGGTGCCCGAGGGCTGGTTGCCCCGGCTGCTGGCGCCGCTGGCCGATCCCGATGTCGCCTCGGTCACGCCGTGGTCCAACGATGCCGAGATCTTTACCGTGCCGGCGATCTGCGCCCGCCACGACCTGCCCGCGGGGCTGGGCGACGCGCTGGACCGTGCCGCCCGCAGCCTGCGGCCGCAACCGGCCGTGCACGCGCCCACCGGGGTCGGGTTCTGCATGGTGCTGGGGCCGCGGTTCCTGCGCGCGCATCCGCAGCTCGATACCGCCTTTGGCCGCGGCTACGGCGAGGAAACCGACTGGTGCCAGAAGGCCCGCGCCCTGGGCGGGGTGCACCTGTGTGCCACCGACCTGTTTGTCGAACATCGCGGCGGGCAGTCCTTCGGCAGTGCCGACAAGGTGCGGCTGCTGGAAAGAAACGGCGCCGAGATCCGCCGCCGCTATCCCCGCTATGACGCCGAGGTGCAGGACTTCATCCGTGCCGATCCGCTGGCCGCGGCGCGGCTGGCGCTGGGGCTGAGCTGGGCGGCGCTGAGCGCAGGGGACGCGGTGCCGGTCTACCTGGCCCATGCCATGGGCGGTGGCGCCGAACACTGGCTGCGCGGCCAGATCGCACAGCGACTGGCCAGCGGCGGCGCGGCGGTGGTGCTGCGCGTCGGGCAGGGCCGGCGCTGGCGGATCGAACTGCACGCGCCGCAGGGCATCACCCAGGGCCTGACCGAGGACCTGGCCCTGGTCGAGGCGCTGATCGCCCGCCTGCCCCGGCGCCGGGTGATCTATTCCTGCGGTGTCGGCGACCGCGACGCGCTGGAATTGCCGGGGCTGCTGTTGCGGCTGGCGGGCCACGACGGCCCCGATCCGCAGCCGGTCGAGGTGATGATCCACGATTTCTTCCCGGTCAGCCCGTCCTATACGCTCTTGGGGGCCGATGGTGTCTGGCACGGGCTGCCGCTGCCGGGTACGGCGGCGGGGGACAACCCGGCGCATGTCTATGAACGCCCCGGCGGCGCGCGCGTGGCGCTGGCCGACTGGCAGGCCGCCTGGGGGGCGCTGATGGCGGCGGCGGCCCGCGTCACGGTGTTTTCCGACAACAGCCGCCAGCTGGTCGCGCAGACCTATCCGCAGGCGGAACAGAGCCTGATCGTGCGCCCGCACCCCCTGCCCGCGCCGCCGCCGCGTATCGCGCCGGGTCAGCCCGCCGACGGCGTGCCGGTGCTGGCCGCGCTTGGCAATATCGGCGCCCAGAAAGGCGCCGCCGTGTTGCAGGCGCTCAGCAGGGACCTGGCCCGGTCGGGACAGGCGCGGCTGGTGGTGATCGGCCATATCGACCCCGATTACGCCCTGGCCGCCCCGGCCCGGGTGCATGGCTCTTATGAACTGCGCGACCTGCCGGGGCTGGTGGCGCGCTATGGCGTGTCGGCCTGGCTGATCCCGTCGGTCTGGCCCGAGACGTTTTCCTTTACCACCCACGAGGCGCTGGCCACCGGCCTGCCGGTGATCGCCTTCGATCTTGGCGCCCAGGGCGACGCGGTGGCCCGCGCCGTGGCCGCGGGCGCGCCGGGGGCGGTGCTGCCGATGACCGACCCGCCGCGGCTTGATCCGGCCGACCTGTTGGCGGTACTGGAGGCGCGGCGCCCGCCAGCCCCCACCCGCAACACCGTGTTGGAGACCGATCCAGGATGAAACGTTTCTTTTCCGGCTCGCGCGGCCCGCTTGACCTGTTTCAGCGCAAGGGGCTGTCTGAAACGCTGGCCACCCCCGGCCCGCACGAAACCGCCCTGACCCGGCTGTTCGGGGCAGAGGGTATGCGGCGGCGCTCTGACGGCCTGTGTTTCCAGACCCCGCTGGTGGTGATCGCCTTTACCAACCGTTCGGGGTCGAACCTGCTGGCCGACTATGTCCGCCAGGGCAAGGTCGCGGGCCCGGCCGGAGAGTTCCTCAATCACGATTTCGTCACGAAACATGCGCGCGAACAGGGCATCACCCGGCTGCCGGACTACATGCTGTACCTGCAAACGCGCTTTGCCGGGCCGGCCGGGGCGCTGGCGATCAAGGCCTCCTGGGACCAGCTGGCGATGCTGCACCGCACCGGGCTGACCGGCATGTTCCCCGAGGTCCGGGTGCTGCACATGCTGCGCCAGGACGTGCTGGCGCAGGCGGTGTCCTATGTGATCGCGCTGCACACCAAGCAATGGACCAGCAAGCACGCCGTCGAACAGGACGAGGTGCCCTTCAAGCCCGATCTGATCGAGCATGTGGCGGCGGATTTCCACCAGGCCAACCTGCTGATCCGGCTGATCTGCGACGCCACCGGGATGCGCCGCTGGGCACTGGCCTATGAACAGATGTGCCACGACCCGGCCACCCATGTCGGCAATGTGCTGGTGCCCGCGGGGCTGGCGCCAAAGGACTGGGCGCCCGACGTGCCCCGGATCAGCAAGCAGGCCGGGCCGCGCAACGCCGAGATGCAGGCCGCCGTCCTGGCCCGGCTGCGGGCTGTGCTGTAACGCGGGGAGTGCCCCGGAACCGGGCCTGAACAGGGTCAGCGGTTGTTCAGCAGGTCGCGGTGATGGCGCCGCAACAGCACCAGCCCGAAAGCCAGCGACGAGAGCGCCACCACGAGCACGTAGGTCTTCGACACGTAAATGGCGTCGTAATTGGCGTAGAACCCCCGCCGAGTCAGGCTGATCAGGTGCAGCATCGGGTTCCACAGCAGGTAGGGCTGGTACGGCGTGGGCATGTTCTCGAACAAAAAGAAGATCCCCGAGATGATGAACATCGGCCGCATCATGATGGACCAGGCAAAGCGCCAGACCTCGAACCGGGTGAAGAAATAACAGTTCAGCGTGCCCAGCCCCAGCGCCAGCAGTGCGGTCAGGCCAAAGGCCTCGATGATGACCGGCAGATCCAGCGTTGTGCGGGTTTCGAACACCAGCAGCATCCCGGAAAACACCAAGTAGGCGACCATGAACTGTGTCATCACGTTCAGAATGAAGCGGGCCAGGATCGCGTCGAGATAGGTCACCGTCGGATAGGCCAGCAGTGGCCGGGAATAGCCCAGCGATTGTGCGATCTTGTTGTGCATCGAGTTGAACAGGGTGAAGGGCAGCATCCCGGTGGCGTAGAATATCGGGAAATTGTTGCCCAGCGGTGGTGAGCGGAACACCGCCGAGAACACCACCGTCATCAGCGCGATCCCGGCCAGTGGTTCCAGCAGCGCCCAGAGATAGCCGCCGGGAGAGCGCCCGTAACTCGTGCTCATTTCGCGCAGAACCAGCGCCCCGATGGCGCGCAGGCTGGCAAACCGCTGGCTTTTGTAAAGCTTGGGGGGCGAAGCGCTTGGAACAGTCATTGCGTGGCCGGATCATTGACATGGCGTCGATGCCATGATGAGTGTAGTATCATTGTCGCTTTAGCGATGCCAATATGATGATATTGATTTGACCCCCTCTGATCAAAAACCCGGAACGCTCAGTCTTGTTCCGAACACCGGAGAGGCACCGAAACCGCGCCCGGTTCCGCCGCCGCCAGATTTTTCGGCGCCCAAACCGAAAGAAGAAAAAGCGCCTGCCGCCCAGCCGCAGGCCCAGCCCGCCGCGACCGGTGTCGCGCCGCCGGTGTCGCCGGCCTATCGTCGGTTGCGGCATTCTCTGGTGATGCTCAGCTTCGTGCTGTGCGTGCTGTTGCCCGCCGGGGGTACGGGCTATTATCTGTGGGAGATCGCGGCCGACCAATACGCGTCGCGCATGGGCTTTTCCGTCCGGCGCGAGGAAAATAGCTCGGCGCTGGAAATGCTCAGCGGGCTCAGCAAGCTTTCCGGGTCGAGCTCGAACGACACCGACATCCTGTACGAATACGTCCAGAGCCAGCGCCTGGTGCGCGATCTTGATTCCGAGATCGACCTGAGGGCGATCTGGTCGAAACCATCGCAGGACGTGATCTTTGCTCTGCCCGAAGATGCCTCGATCGAGGAACTGGTGGAGTACTGGAACTCGATGGTGCGGCTGTCTTTCGGCACCGGTTCGGGGCTGCTTGATATCGAGGTGCGGGCGTTTTCCGCCGACGATGCCCACCTGATTGCCCAGAAGCTGTTCGAGCGCAGTTCCGACCTGGTCAACGAACTCAGTTCGGTTGCGCGCGAGGATTCGATTTCCTACGCCCGCGAAGACCTGGACACCGCGCTGGAGCGGCTGAAGGAAGCGCGCGAAACCGTGACCCGGTTCCGCAACGAAAACCAGATCATCAACCCCGAGATCGACCTGCAAAGCCAGGCCGGGCTGCTGGGCAATTTGCAGGCGCAACAGGCCGAGGCGATCATCGAGATCGACCTTTTGAGCGAAAGCGTGCGCGACGGCGACCCGCGGCTGGAACAGGCGCAGCGCCGGTTGCAGGTGATCGAGACCCGGATCGCTGCCGAACGCGAAAAGCTGGGGGTGCGCAGCACCGACCCGGCCAATGGCGAACGCGCGATGGCCGATATCGTCGGCGAATACGAACGTCTGGTGGTCGATCGCGAATTTGCCGAACGCGCCTACCTGTCGGCGCTGGGGGCCTATGATGCCGCGCTGGCCGAATCCCGCCGCAAGAGCCGCTATCTTGCCGCTTATCTGGAACCGACGCTGGCCGAGACACCGAAATACCCGCAGCGCACCACGCTGCTGTTCCTGGTTTCGCTGTTCCTGTTCCTGGGCTGGTCGATCGGGGTGATGATCTATTACTCGGTCAAGGACCGCCGCTGAGCGGGGCGCAGGCATGATCCGGCTGGAAAACCTGACCAAGATCTTCTCGATGGATGGCAAGCGCAAGGTCGTCGCGGACAACGTCAACATGGTTTTTCCCACCGGGCGTTCGGTGGCGCTGATGGGACGCAATGGAGCCGGGAAATCGACCCTGCTGCAGATGATCGCGGGCACCCAGGACCCAACCTCGGGGCGGATCGTATCGACCGGGTCGATTTCCTGGCCTGTGGGGTTTGCCGGCTCGTTCCACGCCGATCTGAGCGGCGCGCAGAACACCAGGTTCATCGCCCGGATCTATGGCGTGGACTGCGACGAGCTGGTGGGGTTTGTCGAGGATTTTGCCGGGCTGGGAGTGCATTTCCACCTCCCGTTGCGGACCTATTCCTCGGGGATGCGGTCGCGGCTGGCCTTCGGCGTGTCGATGGGCATTGGCTTTGACACCTACCTGGTCGATGAAATCACAGCGGTCGGTGATGCCGCGTTCCGCGCCCGCAGCAGCGAGATCTTCCTCGACCGGATGAAACGTTCGGGCGCGGTGGTCGCCACCCACTCGATGAGCCAGGTACGCGAACTGTGTGATGCGGCCGTGGTTCTGGAAAACGGCAACCTGATCTTTTACAACGATGTCGAGGAAGCCATCGCCCATCACAAGCGCAACATGGCGACCGACACCTGAAACGTTTCGCGCGCGAAACAGAGTCTGCTGCGCGGGGCCGTTTCAGACCCTGTAGCAGGCAAACAGACTCTGGATCAGACCCGCCCCAGGGCCGCGGCGATATACAGTGCCAGCGTGGTCAGCCGGGTCTGACGATAGATCCCGGCGCGGGCAAAGGCCCGCATCCGCGCCAGCCCGGGCCGCACCGGCACCGCCGTCAGCGCCCGCAGCCGGGCCCGGTTGCGGCGGGTCAGTTCGTTTTCGGCGGCCTGCAGCGCGGCGATGTTGGTGGCGATCCAGCTGCCATAGTCCCGGCCCAGCACCTGCATCGCGCGTTCCAGCGTGGCGGCAAACCCGCGATGCGCGCCCATGGTGTTCTGGCCGTGCTGGCGATAATCGACAACGATGCGCGGGTCGATCACCACCGACCCACCAGCCCCGCTGACCAGCTGGTACAGCCACCAGTCGTGATAGGGCACACCTGCCGGCACGCCGACCCGGCGCACCAGCGCCAGCGCGCCGGGGCTGAGCACCAGGCTGTTGCCGCTGACCACGTTCTGCACCAGGGCGTTGCCGAATCCGGGGGGGCGTTTCGGCGGGTGTGACCGGCCGATCGGCTGCAGCCCGGCATCGGTCATCCGCAGCAGCCCGCCATAGATCGTCACCGGCCCCCCGGTGCCCAGCCCGGCGCGGGCATGGGCCAGCTTGCCGGGATGCCAGACGTCGTCCTGGTCCGACAGCGCCACCGGCCCGGCAGGAAACTCGGGGTGGCACAGCGCCGACAGGAAATTGGTGGCAAAGCCCTGCCCCGGCCCACGGATCAGCCGCACCGCGTGATCGGGGCCGACCTCGGCCGCGAAGGCGCGGATGATGTCGCGGGTGGCATCGGTCGAGCCGTCGTCGCTGACCCACAGATCCCAGGCGGTGTCGGTCTGCGCCTTGTAGGACGCCAGCTGGTCGGCCAGCCACTTTTCGCCGTTATAGGCGCCCAGGACGATGGTGAACCGCGCCCGCCGGAGCGCGCTGCGGGCCGAGGTGTCGGAAGAGACGGACGGAGGGGCGGACGGGGTCGGCATCGCCTGCTCATGCCCGAGAAACGGACCCCGCGCAACCGTGGCAATTTGAGCGGTCTTGTCGGCAAACGCCGCGGTTTCGCCGCCAAGCTTGCGCGCCGCCGCCGCCGGGACGACCCAGCCTGTCCGGCGGGGGCGGGCAACCGGGGATCGGGGTCGCGCAGGCCGTGGTGGCGTTTACACATATCAACACGCGGACGGAGGGGCCGCAGGCCTACCTGACCGCAATCAGCGCGCTGATGGTGCGGGGCGCGGGGGCCGATATGCGGCTCTATGTCGGTACGGCCGGGCAGGGCGGGGTGATGGTGCTGGACCCCGCGCGCGGGCTGGCGCCGCGCGATTACGACATCTTCAGCGAAAGCGGCGCGGGCCTGTCGGCGCCGCGCGACCTGGTGCCGGCGCCGGTGTCGGGCGGTGCCGCGCTGTTGACGCCGGGGCGCTATGGCCAGCAGATCGAGGGCCGCTGGCTGGCCGCCGACGGCACGCTGGGCGACCGGTTTGCGCTGACGCTGGACGGGCTGGGCCCGGACGCGGTGACGGCGCTGGCGTCCTTCACCGCGGCGGGCGGGCAGGTGCTGCATGTCACCGCGTTGCGCAACGGTGCCGGGATCACCCTGTGGCAGCAGGCCGGCACCCAGGCGCGGCTGGTGCCGGTGGGGGCGCAGGCCCGCGATCCCAGCTTTGCCGCCGGCGACGTGACGGCGCTGGCGCATCTGCGCAGCGGTGGGGGCGATTTCGTGCTGGCGCTGTCGGCGGCGGGCAACAGCCTGACGGTGTTGCGCGCCGATCCGCTGGCCGGGCTGGGGGTGACCGCGCGGGTCGATCCGCGCGACGGGCTCTATATCGACACGCCGGTGGCGCTGGCCACCGCGACGGTGGCGGGGCAGGCCTATGTGCTGGTGGGCGCGGCGGGCAGCGGTACGCTGTCGGTTCTGGCGCTGCGGCCCGATGGCAGCCTGCAGCTGACCGACCAGGCGGGCGATGACCTGACCACCCGGTTCGCCGGGGTGTCGGTGCTGAAAACAGTCTCTGTTCATGGCCAAACGTATATTGTTGCGGGCGGCTCGGACGACGGGCTGAGCCTGCTGACCCTGCTGCCGGGCGGGCGGCTGGTGCAGCTGGCGCAGGTGGCCGACGACACCGCCCTGGCGCTGAGCGATCCGTCGGCGCTGGCGCTGGCGTCGCTGGGCGGCGCGGCGGATGCGGCGCTGGCGGTGTTCGTCGCGGGCGAGCTGCCCGCCAGCCAGAGCGACACCGGTGCCGGGATCAGCCACCTGCGGGTCGATCTTGGCGCGATCGGGGTCAGCGTGCATGTCGGCAACGCCGGGGCGCGCCATGACGGCAGCGCCGGGCGCGACCAGATCGTCGGCGGGCTGGGCAATGACACGCTGTCGGGCGGTCCGGGCGAGGATGTGCTGTGGGACGGGGCCGGGTCCGATGTGCTGACCGGCGGGACGGGGGCGGACCTGTTCGTGCTGTCCAACGACGGCACCACCGACACGATCACCGATTTCGAACGCGGTCTCGACCGGCTGGACCTGTCCACCGTCGGGCGGTTCTACACCGTCGCGGCGCTGGACATCCGCGCCACCGCCCAGGGTGCCGAGATCCGGCTGGGCGACGATCTGCTGGTGGTGCGCAGCGCCGACGGCCGCAGCCTGTCGGCGCGCGATTTCGACATCGGCGACCTGCGCAACCTGTGGCATCTCTCGACCGCGCCGCTGCCGCCCGAGAACCTGGTGCTGGAAGGCGGCGGCGGGGTGGATTTCCTGGAAGGCCGGGGTGGCAACGACACGCTGATCGGCGGCGCGGCGGGCGATCTGTTGCAGGGCCAGGACGGCGATGACTGGCTGCTGGGAGAGGCCCGCGCCCCGCTGTTCGACGCCGCCGCCGGACAGGTGTACCGGCTCTACCAGGCGACGCTGGACCGCCCCCCCGACACCGGCGGGCTGCTGGACTGGACCGGGCGGCTGATGGCGGGCACACGCGACCTGGCGCAGGTCGCGGCGGGGTTTGTCAACAGCGCCGAATTCGTCTCTGTTTATGGCCAGACCGGCAACAGCGCCTTTGTCGGCCTGCTGTACCAGAACGTGCTGAACCGCGCCCCCGATGCCGGCGGGCTGGCGCATTGGGTGGGCCTGCTGAACGGCGGCACCAGCCGGGCGCAGGTGGTGTTGGGCTTTTCCGAAAGCACCGAGTTCAGGGCCGGCACCGCAGTGGCGGCGCTGTCGGTCAGTTTCGCGGGGTTGCAGGCAGAGTGCTCGGACGATGTGTTCCGGCTCTATCAGGCGACGTTGGGCCGCGATCCGGATGCGGCGGGGTTCTTGTCGTGGACCGCGCAGCTGGGGCAGGGCCTGCCCTTTGGCAGCGCGGTGGCGGGCTTTGTGAATTCGGCCGAGTTCCAGCAGACCTATGGCGCCACCGACAACATCAGCTTTGTCAGCCTGCTCTATCGCAACGTGCTGGACCGCGCCCCCGACACCGGCGGGCTGTTCTTCTGGCTGGGCCGGTTGGGGATCGAGGGCTGGAGCCGGGCGCAGGTGGTCGAGTCCTTTGCCCAAAGCCCCGAGTTCATTGCCGCGTCCCGCGCGGATCTGGCGGGCTGGCTGCGCGGGTTGGGGATCGACGACACGCTGGACGGCGGTGGCGGGGTCAACACGCTGGCCGGCGGGGTGGCGTCGGATTGCTTCGTGTTTCGCGCCGGAACCGGCGGCCATCACGTGGTGGCCGATCTCGAACCCTGGGACATGCTGCGGTTCGAGGGCTTCGGCTATGACAGCGCCGCCGATGTCCGGGCCCATCTGTCGGTGCAGGGCGGCGATGTGCTGTTCAGCGACGGCGGGGTCAGCGCCCGGCTGGTCGGTGCGGGGCTGGACGATTTGTCCGATGCCATGTTCGACTATTGAAAAACCCGGTCGGCCATGGTCCTGATGGACCTGTCGAAAATGTCTGGTGGCCCCGCGAAACGGCCAGCGGACAGCGCCCCGGCCGATCCGCGCCTGATCCGTTCAAGGAATACCCGATTCCCACAGCGACCTATACCCCCACCGATTTCGAACAGGCGATGCTGGAACTGCTGAACCGCGCCCGCACCGACCCGCAAGGGGAATTCGCCGCGCTGATCGCCGATGCCGCGGCGGGCACCGGGGTGCAAGGCAACATCACCAACGCGCTGAGCTATTTCGGCGTCGATATGGCCGCGCTGCAAAGCCAGATCGCCAGCCTGACCGCCGTGGCGCCGCTGGCCTGGAACACCGATCTGACCGAGGCCGCCAAGGACCATTCCGAGGCGATGATCGCCGCCGACACCCAGTCGCACCAACTGCCCGGAGAGGCCGACCTGGGCGACCGGATCGTTGCCACCGGCTATCTTCAGGGCGCGCGCAGCTATGCGTTTGGCGAAAACGTCTATGCCTTTACCGATGATCCGGTGTTCGGCCATGCCGGGTTCTTCATCGACTGGGGGTTTGACGCCAGCGATTTCGACCCCGCCAGCGGCACGCTGATTTCCAACTGGAAGACCAACGGCGACGGCATCCAGGATCCGGCGGGCCACCGCGAAACGATCATGAACAGCCGCTATACCGAGGTCGGCATCGCCGCGCTGGAGGAAACCAGCAGCGCCACCCAGGTCGGGCCCTATGTCGTCACCCAGGATTTCGGCTCTCGCGGGGGGTACGAGTCGCAACTGGTGGGGGTGGTGATCGCTGACAACGACGGCGACCGGTTCTATGACATGGGCGAGGGGCTGGCGGGCATCACCGTCACCGCGGTCGGGACGCAGGGCACCTTCAGCACCACAAGCTGGTCTTCGGGCGGCTACCAGATGGTGCTGCCGGCGGGCAGCTATACCGTCAGCTTCGCGGGCAGCGGCATCACCGGGGCGCTGGCGCATGCCATTACCATGGGGGCCGAGAACCTCAAGCTTGATGGCATCGCGGGCGACGCGGTGGCGTTTGCGTCCTGCATCATGGGCACCAGCCTGAGCGAAATCGTGCTGGGCACCGGCGGCACGGCGCAGATGCTGATCGGCAAGGGCGGGATGGACACGCTGACCGGCGCCACGCTGGACGACACGCTGTATGGCGACGATATCGAGATGACGTACCACGCCGCGCTGTCGGGGCAGGTCTATCGGCTGTACCAGGCAACGCTGGACCGCGCGCCGGACAGCGGCGGCCACCTGAACTGGGTGACGCAGATCCTGTGCGGCGACACCGATCTTCAGGGCGCGGCGGGCAGTTTCGTCAACTCGGCCGAATTCCAGGCCGTCTATGGCGCGCTGACCAACACCCAGTTCGTCGAACTGTTGTATCAGAACGTGCTGGGCCGGGCGGCCGATGCCGGCGGGCTGGCGGGCTGGGTGGGCCAGCTGGAGACCGGCACCTCGCGCGCCGAGGTGGTGATCGGCTTTTCCGAAAGCCCCGAGTTCATCACCGCCACCGCGGGCGACGCGGCCAGCTATGCCCAGGGCCACACGCCGTCGGCCTGGACCGACGACGTGTTCCGGCTGTACCAGGCGACGCTGGACCGGGCGCCGGACCTGTCGGGGCTGCTGGACTGGATCGGCCAGCTGGGCAGCGGCCGGGCCTACCTGTCGGTGGTCACCGGCTTTGTCGCCTCGACCGAGTTCCAGACCACCTATGGCGCGCTCAGCGACAGCGATTTCGTCGAGCTGCTGTACCAGAACGTGCTGAACCGGTCCGCCGATGCGGCGGGGCTGGCGGACTGGACCGGGCAACTGGCGGCAGGCACCTCGCGCGAGGAAGTGGTGCGTGGTTTCGCCCAGAGCGGCGAGTTCATCGCCGCCACCGATGCGGCGCTGGTCAGCTATGTGCGGGGCCTGGGCACCGACGACCGGCTGGAGCCGGGCGCGGGCAGCGGCCAGGTGGTGTATGGCGGCGCGCTGTCGGACCTGTTCGTCTTTGCCTCGCAGGCCGGTGCGGCGGTCAGTTCCGACACGGTGATCGGCGATTTCGAGGACTGGGACAAGCTGCACCTGGAAGGCTTTGGCTATATCCAGACCAGCGAGGCGCTGGCGCATTTCACCCAGTCGGGGGCGGATGCGGTGTTTGTCGATGACAATGTCACCCTGCGCCTGCTGAACGTGGCCGTGACCGAGCTGGACGCGGCGCATTTCCAGTTGGCCTGACACGACCGCCCCGGGTCCGGGGCTGAAAAACGTGATGGGGCCCTTTTGCTTTGTCCTTGAGAGGACAGGGAAAACCGTGTTTTCTTGCAGGGAATAAGGGGTCACCCGGGGTCACACCGGGAAGAGGAGGTTCCAGACCATGCTGATCGACTTTTTTGGCAATCCGCGCGGCAACGATGTCTTTGTCGATGCCTTTCTGAACACCACCAGCAATTCGGTGAACCCGTCGGTGATCGCCACCTCGACGGAAGAGATCACGATCGAGAACCCGAGCAACGGCTATCGCTCGGTCTTTACCGGCACCGGCCTGCCGCTGGATCCCAACACTACCCTGACCGGTACCCTGACCGACTGGGACCTGTATGACGACCAGGGCCACCAGGTGCTGAGCGCGTCCAACATCAGCTGGAGCTTCCAGGCGTTCATCGAAGGGCTGGTTGCGCTGATCGACGCTGGCAACCCGGCGCCGATGAACGCGCTGTTCAACCTTCAGGACATCTCCTTTGACGGTGGCCAGAGCAACGAGAGCATCGACCTGGGCGACACGTTCACCGGCGTGACCCGGGCGATGCTGATCGACGGCAGCCCCTATGACGACACCCTGCGCAGCGGCGCGGGCGATGACACGCTGTTCGGCGACGACGGCGACGACCGGCTGTACGGCGGGGCGGGCGATGACGAGCTGTCGGGCGGTGCCGGGCGCGACCGCCTGTATGGCGGGATCGGCGACGACATGCTGGATGCGTCGGGCGGGTCGGCCGAAAGCCAGAGCTGGGGCGACTACGTGCGCCCGGGCCTGGGCGAAAACACCATCATCGGCCATGCCGGGCTGTGGCAGCTGGGTGAGGGGCTTGATCTGAGCTATGGCGAGCTGTCGGGCATTGGCGGGGTCACGATCACTTCGGGGCGCAACGGCTCCGGCTCGACCGAAAGCGGCATGCCGGGCGCGGTCAGTGACAGCTTTCTTTACGTGAACTTCTTTGAAGGCTCGCAGGACGGTGACAACATCACCGGTGGCGACGACGACATCTGGGAAGGCTTTGCCGGGCTGGCGGGCAACGACACGATCGACGGCGGCGGCAGCGCCGGTGTCAACCAGCTGGTCTATGCCTATGAGCCCGACTGGTACAACGGCGCCGGCTCGGGCATCGTGGCCAATGTCGCGACCGGCACGGTGGTCGACACCCAGGGCTTCACCGACAGTTTCAGCAACATCAACGCCATCGAGGGCAGCGCCTTTGACGACAGCATGACCAATGCCGGCGGCAGCAGCGGCATGCGGTTCATCGGTGGCGCGGGCAACGACACGCTGATCGGCGGCTTTGGCATCGACAACCTGTTCGGTGGCGACGGCGACGATTCCATCCGCACCGGCGACAGCAACGTGGAATACGATTATGTCATGCCGGGCGAAGGCACCGACACCGTCGACCTGAGCGACGTGCAGCTGGGCTATGTCGACATCGATCACAGCGACCTGCAAAGCGGCGCGATCACCGCGGTTCTGAACGGCCCGGCCAACACCGCCACCATCGACAAGGCCGCGGGCGGGCGCACCACGCTGATCGACCCGGAGGCGGCGATGGGCGCCGACGGGCTGGGCCTGTCCGGCACCCGTTTTGGCGACAGTTTCGTGCTGACCCCGTCCGACGACGGCTGGCTGGAAGTGGCGGCTCTGCAAGGCAATGACACGATCGAGGTGCTGGCCCACAACGGCACGCTCCGGCTGAACTACAACATGTGGAACGGCAGCAACGGCATCGCCATGAACCTGGGCAACGGGCTGGTGTCGAACGATGGCACCGGCGGGACCGACACGCTGATCGGCGTCGACAACATCACCGAGATCCGCGCCACCCGGTTCAACGACCTGATCGTCGGGTCGGATGCCGCCTATCAGCGCTTCATCCTTGAAGGCGGCAACGACACGGTGAACGCCGGCGGCGGCACCGACGAGCTGCGCTATGACCGGTCGGGCGTCGGTCCGATCGAGCTGGACCTCGAGGCGGGGCAGGCCACCGGCGACTGGAACGGGGCGGCCTTCACCACCACCTTCAGCGGGGTGGAATGGGCGCGCGGGTCGCGCGATGGCGGCGACATCCTGCTGGGCGATGGCGGGGCGAACCGGTTCCTGGCCAATGGCGGCGATGACACGGTGGTGGGGCGCTATGGCGCCGATCTGCTGCTGGGCGAGGCGGGCAACGACCTGCTGGTCGGCGATCATTGGGTTGCGGCCTATGCCCCGGGCGAAGCGGCGCAGGTCTATCGCCTGTACCAGGCCACGCTGGGCCGCGCGCCCGACATCGGCGGCCACCTGGACTGGACCGGGCGGATCTATGCCGGCGACGTCGACATCCGCGGTGCGGCCGGGGGCTTTGTCAACTCGGCCGAATTCCAGGCCACCTATGGCGCGCTGGACAACCCGCAGTTCGTCGAGCTGCTGTACCAGAACGTGCTGGGCCGCGCCGCCGATGCCGGCGGGCTGGCGGGCTGGGTCGGCCAGTTGGATGGCGGCGCAACCCGGGCGCAGGTGGTCGTGGGCTTTTCCGAAAGCACCGAGTTCAAGGCCAACACCGCCGCCGAGGCCGCCAGCTTTGCCCGCAACGCCAATGAACAGACCTGGTCGGACGAGGTCTATCGCGTCTACCGCGCCACGCTGGACCGGGACCCCGACCGGGGCGGCTTCCTCGACTGGATCGACCGGCTGGCGGATGGCACGCCGCTGGTCAACACCGTCACCGGCTTTGTCAACAGCCAGGAATTCCAGAACACCTATGGCGCGCTGACCAACGCCCAGTTCGTCGAACTGCTGTATCAGAACGTGCTGGGCCGCGCCGCCGACGCCGGCGGGCTGGCCGACTGGACCGGGCGGCTGGACAGCGGCACGACGCGGTCGCAGGTGGTGCTGGGCTTTTCCGAAAGCACGGAATTCATCAACAACACCCGGCAGGACACGACCGACTGGATCAAGAGCCTGGGCTCGGACGACGAGTTGCGCGGCGGGGCAGGGGACAATACCCTGGCCGGCGGGCGGCTGTCGGACTGGTTCATCTTCGACACCGCCGAGGGTGGCAACCACGTGGTGCTGGACCTCGAGGCCTGGGACGAGCTGCATTTCGAAGGCTTCGGCTATGCCGACGATGCGGCCGCGCGCAGCCACATGACCCAGGCCGGCGCCGATGTGGTGTTCGACGATCAGGGGGTGAACGTCACGCTTCTGAACATCCAGCTGGGCATGATTTCGGACGACATGATCCAGGTCTGATCTGCGCCGGAACAGGGTCTGATCCTGGGGCAGGGCAGGGGGCCGCGGGCGGCCCTCTGGCTGCGTTCGGAGCCTGTGGCCAAACATGCGATCCCGTCGGCGCGGATCTGCCGCGGCCGGGTGGTCGGGGCAGCCCGACGGCAGCACCCTGACCCCGGTGGCCCCACCGCGGGCCTGCTGGTGACCCGGAAGCCGGCACTGCGGGCGCGACGGTCCGCGCGCAATGGTCTGTTGTCGTCGATTCCTTTCGACGCTAGACAACCGGCATACCATCCCCGCAGGTGGGGGCCTGCCATCGGCCCCCTTTGTTTTGACCGTGCATCCCGAGAGATTTTCATGACCCGCATCATCCAATCCCTGTCCGAGATTTCCGACCGTTACCCGGCGCTTTACGTCGACCTTTGGGGCTGTGTGCACAATGGCATCACCGGCTACCCCGAGGCGGTGGCGGCACTGCAGGCCTATCGCGCCACCGGGGGCACGGTGATCCTGGTCACCAACGCGCCGCGGTCGCGGCACGAGGTGGCCCGCCAGCTGGAGCGGTTCAACGTGCCGGCGGAGTGCTATGACGACATCGCCAGCAGCGGCGACAGCGCCCGGTCGGCGATGTTCCAGGGCACCGTCGGACGGAAGGTCTGGTTCATGGGCACCGATTTCGACCTACCGTTCTTCGAGCCGTTGAGCCTGATCGACACCCCGGTCGAGATCGAGCGCGTCGCGTTGGAAGAGGCTGAGGGCATCGTCTGCTGCGGCCCGTTCGATTCCCATGCCGATCTGGAGGAAAACCAAGAGGCCTTTGCCTATGCCAGCGCGAAGGGGCTGAAACTGCTGTGCGCCAACCCCGATATCGTCGTTGATCGCGGCGAGCGCCGGGAATGGTGCGCCGGGGCGCTGGCGCGGCTGTATACCGAGATGGGCGGCGAGAGCCTGTATTTTGGCAAACCGCACGGGCCGATCTACGACCTTGCCCGCCGCCGTCTCAAGGCGCTTGGCAAATCGGCCGACACCGCCGGGATCCTGGCCATCGGTGACGGCATCGCCACCGACATCAAAGGCGCCATGGGTGAAGGCATCGACGCGCTGTTCATCACCGGCGGGCTGGCCGCGTCTGAAACCAGGACCACGCAGCAGCCCGAGCCCGCCGCGCTGGCGGCCTATCTCGACAAGGAAAACTGCCAGCCGGCCTACAGCATCGGCTTTCTGCGCTAAGACAGGCCGCGCTGGCGGCGTCAGCCGCCCAGCCGTGCCTTGATCAGGGCCAGGTGCGCGGTGACCAGCTCTTCGGCGCGGGCGGTCGAGGCGGCCTCGGCATAGCAGCGGCATTCCGGGGCGTTGCCCGAGGGGCGCAGGTGCACCACCGAGCCATCGTCGAAGGTGACGCGCAGGCCGTCGGTCAGATCCAGGGACTGTTCCGCCCCGACACCAGTGAAAAACGCCGCCCGCGCCGCGGCGCTGCCGGTCAGTTCCGTGATCAGGGCTTTGGATTTCTCGGTCGCCACCTCCTGCACCCGGTCGGCGGCGGTGAAGCGCGGCGGCAGGTCGGCCACCAGCGCGGCCAGGCTCTGGCCGCGGGCCCGGGCTTCGGCCAGCGGGGCGACCAGCGGCAGCAGGCAATCGCGGGTCATCAGCGGCGCGATCGGTCCGGCGGGGCCGGTGGCGTCAAAACCCAGCAGGAAGCCGCCGTTGGCCTCGTAGCCGACAACCGCCGCGGCGGGATCGGCGGCCAGCACCTCTTCCATCGCGGCGATCACGAAGGGAGAGCCGATGCGGGTGCGGTGAATCGTGTCGAACACGGGCATATCGGCGATCTGGCCGTTCGATGATACCGGCGTGCACAGCACCCTGGCCCCCAGCGCGCGGGCGGTCAGCGCGCCCAGAACATCCCCCGGGATCACCGTGCCGGCGGCATCGGCCAGCATCGGGCGGTCGGCGTCGCCATCGGTCGAGATCAGCGCATCGAGCCCGTGTTCGGCACACCAGCCGGCCAGCTGGGCGCGGGTGTCGGGATCGACCGCCTCGGTATCGACGGGGATGAAGATGTCGGACCGCGCCAGCCGCACCGCGGTGCCGCCCAGGGCCTCGACGGTGTCGGCAAGGATGTCGCGCGCCACAGAACTGTGTTCATAGACCCCGATGGTCAGCCCCGCCAGCGCCTGCGGCCCGAAGGCGGTGACATAGCGGTCGCGGTAGGTTTGCGCCGTGTCAGAGACGATCTCATGCCCGCCGGGGGCCGCGGCCGTGGTCCAGTCCTGGCCCAGGGCGGCGTTGATCGCCGCCTCGTCCTGTTTCGACACCTCGCCGCTGGGGACATAGAATTTCAGCCCGTTGCGGTCGGCGGGAATGTGGCTGCCGGTGACCATCACCGCCGATTGCCCCGCCGCCATCGAGCGCAGCGCCAGCGCCGGCGTCGGGATCGGGCCGACCTCGACCGCGGTCAGCCCGGCGGCGCGGATGGCCGCGATCACATGGCCGGCGATTTCGGGCGAAGACGGGCGCAGGTCCCAGCCGACATGCACACCGTCGCCCTGCGGGCAGGCCGCCAGGAAGGCGCGGGTATAATCGGTGACAAGCTCGGGCGTCAGCTCGGTGACAAGGCCGCGCAGGCCGCTGGTGCCGAATTTGGGGGACATGAAAGGTCTCGCTTCAACTTGGGTCTGGAATGGAACTGGGATCGGTATGCCGCGCGGCGCCAGACCGTGCAACCGCCAAACCGGCGCGCAACGCGCGCTGGGGTAAAGATTGCTTTAACCTGCCCGCCTAGGGTCGCTCCGGTCAGTCAACCCACCGGGAGTCGCCGCATGTCCGATACCTCCGCCAACCTGGCGATGCCCTATCTGCTGCCCAGCCAGGCACAGAAGCATGTCACCCACAACGCCGCGCTGGATCTGCTGGACGCGGTGGTGCAGCTGAGCGTGGAAAGCCGCGCCCTGACCGTGCCGCCGGCCCTGCCCGGGGACGGGGCCCGGTATCTTGTGGCGGCCGGTGCCACCGGCGACTGGGACGGGCAGGCGGGGCAGGTGGCGGTGGCGCGCGGCGGCGGCTGGGCCTTTGTCGCACCGCAGCCGGGATGGCTGCTGCACGACCGCGACACCGGCGAGGTGCTGGTGTTCGACGGCAGCGCCTGGGCCCGGCCGGTGCCGGACACCGACAACCTGGCCGGGGTCGGGATCAACACCGGCTCTGACCTTGTGAACCGGCTGGCGGTGTCGTCGCCGGCGACGCTGCTCAGCCACGACGGGGCGGGGCACCAGCTCAAGATCAACAAGGCCGCCAGTGCTGAGACCGCCAGCCTGTTGTACCAGACCGGCTGGTCGGGCCGGGCCGAGATCGGGCTGGCGGGCAATGACGACCTGGCGCTGAAGGTCAGCCCCGACGGCAGCGCCTGGACCGAGGCGCTGCGCACCGAGGCGGCCAGCGGCCGGGTGATCGTGCCGCAGGGGGCTGAGATCGGCGGCGTGCTGACAGGCAGCGCGGTGCAGGCCGGTAACCTTGACCAGACGCTGGGCGTGTTGCTGACGGTCGGGGCGTTTGGTCTGGGCAAGGGCGGCGGGCTGCCTGCCCCGAACAACGATGCCGACGACTGCGTTGTGCCCGGGTTCAACTACCGGTTCAGCACCAGCGGCGCCAATTGCCCTGTCGCAAACCCCTATGGGTCTTCCTTGCAGGTGTTTGCCGGAACCGGTGGCAACCGGTTGCAGCAGTTGTTCGTGCATTCCAACGGGTCTGACATGTGGGTTCGGTCGTCAACGGACGCCGGGGCAAGTTGGGGGACCTGGGACCAGATATTTACCCAAGGCAGCATCCTCGGGGCGGTTTCGGAAAGCAGTGGCACACCAACCGGCGCGATCTTCGAGGCTGGCGCGAATGCAAATGGATCTTACGAAAAATATGCAAGCGGCTACATGGTTGCATGGACCGAACGGCTGATCGACGTGACCGCAACAGGCGCCCAGACGTTCAACCTGCCGGTCACGTTCGTCTCTGATCCGGCACCTGTCGTGTCGTGGTGTCACGACGGGACGGCATCCCCCAACGCGGCCTTGCACTACAGCAATATTGAGGGAATTTCCGTGTCCAATACGCACGACAGCGTTGCGATAAATCTCAATTCGGCAGGGGTTGCGGACGCCTCTGCGTACAAGGACACATTGCGCTTTTGCGTACAAGGCCGCTGGTTTTAAGGAGATCCCCCCATGAAGATCGAGCTATCCCCGGTGCGCAGAGATGATCGTTACACGCTGGCGGTGACCGGCGATGTGCTGATCATCAACGGCGAAGCCTTCGATTTCACCGCCCTGCCCGAAGGGGCAAGCCTGCCGCGCGAGGCGGTGGCCTGCGACTGGCTGATCTCTGACGTCGAGCGCCAGGGCGGGGACCTGCGGTTGACCCTGCGGTTGCCACATGGGGCCGGGGCCCCCGACGAAACCCGGTTTCCGCATCCCCTGACCATCACGACCGACGGGCCGGTTGCGCTGCCGCCGTTCGGTCCCTTGCCCGAGGAGAGCACGCCATGAGCAATATCGATATGAGCCGGATGGTCAGCGCCGAGGACAAGGCCCGGGCCGCGACCGTGGCCACCTTGGAGGCCGAGGTGGCAGAGCAGGCCGCCTACCTCGCGGCGACCGACTGGTACGTCACCCGCTTTGCCGAAACCGGCACCGCGGTGCCCGAGGAGGTGCGGGCCGCGCGCACTGTGGCGCGCGACCGGGTGTCGGAGATCCGCGATCAGCTGCGGGCGTAGCGGCGTTGCTGCCTGAGCGGCGCGCGTTGGACCTGCCCCCCCTGGGGGTCAGTCCAATGTCACGGCATCAGGGGCGACGTTGCGGCCGATTTTCAGCGACACCGGGTCAACCGTGACCTGCAACGCGACATGGGTCTTTTTTTCCCGGGCGCGGTATGATGCCTTGTAGTCAGCCAGGAAACGTCCGGCGAAGTCCAGCGTCCGCTCATCGCGCAGCAGGTTGGTGGCGAGCGTATCTGCGCCCTTGCGCGCGCGGATGGCCAACCGGTCTTCAAGCATGGCGACGACCTGCCCGACATCAAGGTTTTCGTAGGTGACGACGGTCAGATCCTGATGCCCGAGGCGGGTCACGAGCAAATCGTGCAGGAAGGTTTCCTCTGCGCCGCCCCAAGAAAGGTGATCTTGTTGCGGGTATACATCTGGTCCGGGATCGGCCCCCGGAAGGCATGGCCGGCCAGCATGACCTGACCATAGTCGACGATCCGGCGATCGGTCCCCTGGTAGGGGCCGACAATGCTGGTGCGCAGGACACCGGAGTGGTGCAAAGGTGGGCCTGGATCGAGCTTCTTCATGGCCGTCGTTTCCCTGTCGCCGATCAACTGCGGGCGTAGACGTCTTCGTAGCGGATGATGTCATCCTCGCCCAGGTAGGAGCCGGTCTGGACCTCGATCAGCACCATCGGCACCTTGCCGGGGTTTTCCATCCGGTGCACCGCGCCCAGTGGGATGTAGACCGACTGGTTCTCGCTCACCAGCTTGACGGTGTCGTCGATGGTGACCCGCGCGGTGCCCTGCACCACGATCCAGTGCTCGGACCGGTGGTGGTGGGATTGCAGCGACAGCGCCGCGCCGGGGTGGACGTGGATCCGCTTGACCTGGAACCGGTCGCCGATCACCAGGCTTTCGAACCAGCCCCAGGGGCGGTGGTCGGTCGGGAACGCGGTTGCCTGCTTGGCGCCGCGGGCCTTGAGTTCCTTCACGGCCTTCTTGACGTTCTGGCTGTCAGAGGTGTCGGCCACCATCACCGCGTCGCGGGTGGCGACGGCGACGATGTTCTTCAGCCCGATACCGACCAGTTCGATTTCGGGAGATTCCGACCGCAGCAGGGTGTTTTCGCAGTCATAGGCGGTGCTGTGCTCGGACACGGCGTTGCCGGCGGCGTCCTTGTCGGATTCCTGCCAGACCGATTCCCAACTGCCCAGGTCCGACCAGTGCCCGTCAAAGCGCACGACGCTGACGTTGGGGGCCTTTTCCATCACCGCGTAGTCGATCGAATCCTCGGGCACCCGGGCCCAGAGCGCCGGGTCGATGCGGGTAAAGCCCAGGTCCTTGCGCGCCGCCTGCATCGCCGCCTTGACGGTGTCGTGGATGTCGGGCGCGTGAGTCTTGAACGCCTCGATCAGGTCCGAGGCCCGGGCCAGGAACACCCCGGCATTCCACATGTTCTGCTTGTCGGCGAACAGTGCCTCGGCGCGCGCGGCGTCGGGCTTTTCGATGAACTTGTTGAGCACATGCACGCCGTCATGGGTGGCAGCGCCCGCCTCGAGCCAGCCATAGCCGGTTTCGGCCCGGGCCGGGGCGATGCCGAAGGTCACGATGCGGCCTTCCTCGGCGGCGACGCGGCCCTGGGCCACGGCCTTGCGGAAGGCTTCGGGATCGGCCACCGCGTGGTCGGACGGCACCAGAAGGATCAGCGTTTCGGGGTCGATCTCGGCGGCGTAAAGCGCCGCGGCGATCGCCGCCGGTGCGGTGTTGCGGCCGTCGGGCTCGATCATGATGCCGGCGGGGGTGACGCCGATTTCATCCAGCTGTTCTGAGACGATGAAGCGGAAGGCATCGCCGGTCACCACCACCGGGGCGGCAAAGCCGTCGCCGGCGAACCGACGGGCCGAGGCCTGGAACAGGCTTTCGTCGCCAACCACGTCGGTGAACTGCTTGGGAAAGCTCTTGCGCGACAGGGGCCACAGCCGGGTGCCGGAACCGCCACAAAGCAGGATTGGGGTAATCATGGGGTCTGTTCCTTTAATCAATGTCTTGCGTATCAGGCCCGTGCAGTCTCGCAGATCAGCGCTGCGAGCCCGTTGCCGTCAAGCGCGGGAGGGGCCTTTTCATCGGGGGCCTTCCAGCAAAACATGGTTTGTTGCTGGGGCTTTCTCGTTGGGGTCACGGCGCGGACCACGACACGTTCGGCCACTTCCGCGCCGTCGCCGACATCCGACAGCACCAGCTGGCGCAACTGGCGGGTCGGGGTGCCGGAGCCGTAGTCGACCTGGGTCGAGATCGACCTCAGGACCTTGCCTGGGCCTAGATCAAACCTGATCGCCGGCCCGGAGCCAGAGGTGACGATGGCCGCGCCAATGAGCCGGCCGGTCAGCGCAATCTCGGGCTCGGCCCCGAACGGGGTGAAAGGCACCCGCATGATGGAATTGTCGAACACCTCTTCCTTGGCGTCCGTGGGCCGCAGCAAGGTCAGGTCGAGCACGTCGAAATGCGCCGCGCGCTCGGGGCGCTGCACCGGCGGGCGGGCCTGGCGGTGCATCACCATGGCGTATTCTGCCACCCGCTGCGGCAGCGGGCCGTCGACCTTGTAATGGGCGTCGTCGGAATACCACTGGACCAGATCGGGCGCGCCGCGCGCCATCACCGTCAGCAGCGTGTGCACGTCCAGCATCGGCACCCGGTAGCTGTTGAACAGCTTGCGCAGGTGCGGCAGGTAGGGGTCCTCGGCCAGGCCGGCCTGATACTGGGTGCGCATCACCACCGGGATCAGCGGCCGGCGTTCACGGATGCACAGCTGGATCAGCCATTCCACATGGTAGAGCATCGTTTCCAGCGACTGCCCGTTTTGCAGGTGGTTGAATTCGTTGATGCCGTATTCCCAGAACACGGCCGCTTCGGTTGGTCGGTTGGGCATCGACAGGAACCGGAACAGCCCCATCAGCGTGGTGCAGGCGCCCACCGACAGGTTGGTGATCTCGGCCAGCGGGCCGAAGTCGCGGCGCAGCAGGTTGACCCAGCCGCCCTGCAGCATCGAGTTCGACCCGCCCAGTACCATGCCGTGCAGCTTCGGCGGCGGCGCCATGCGCAGCGGCACCGAGGGATTGATATGCGGCAGGCCGGGCTCGCAGTTTTCCATGACGTCTTCGGGGATGTTCAGCAACGAGATGAAGCGCATGTCGCGCGCTTGCTTGTGCGTGAACTCGTCCTCGAAGCTACACACCTCGAGCGACCCCCGACCGCCCGATCCGACCTCGATCGCCGCGGCCAGCTGTGCGCGCATCGCCGGCCAGTCGACGTTGGGCTCGAACCGCTCGAGGAACTCGACATAGTCGTCCGAGACGCAGCCC
>NZ_JAYLLH010000027.1:0-60451 GCF_035818635.1 Mesobacterium hydrothermale
TTTGGCGGGCAGACCCCAACGACATCATCGCCGCAAGAAATCGAGGGTTCCAAATGTTGGATTCAATCCACTAGCAGCCGCGCGGGCGCGTGGGAACGCGCGATGTGATTGCCGCAGCTAGTTCCCCGCGATAGCGTGCGGACATGACCTTGCCCACCGCCATCGTACTGGGTGCCGCCGTCTGGCCCGGCGGTCAGCCATCGCCAACGCTGCGGCGGCGGGCGCTGCATGCGGCCCGGCTGTGGCACCGGGGCAAGGTGGGCACGATCATTGCTTGTGGCGGGCTTGGTCAGCATCCGCCGTCAGAGGCCGAGGTGATCCGCGACCTGTGCATCGCCGAAGGGGTCGATCCGGCGGCGATCCGGCTGGAGGACCGCTCTGCCACCACCGAGGAGAACCTGCGCCTTGCCCTGCCCTTGCTGGAAACCCGGCAGGTGATCATCGTCACCGATCATTACCACGCGCCGCGGGCACGGCTGGTGGCGCGGCGGCTGGGGCTGGACGCGCGCAGCAGCAGCCCGCCCCTGCGCGGCAGCAAACCGCGCGCCCAGATCAAGGCGGGCCTGCGCGAAATACCCGCCTACCTGTGGTACCTGCTGTCCGGCAAAGGGTGTTAGCGCGCCACCGTCACCCGGATCGAGGTGCCGGTGCTGCCGCGACCATAGATCTCCACCAGCACCGACGCGCCTCCGCGCATCAGGATGTCTGCGGCGGCCGGGTCGATCCAGCCATTCATGATCCATTGCTCCATTCGGCCCCGGTCGCCGATGTCGTCAAAGAACGGATCCCATTCGTCACCTGGCTGAAAGATGCCGAACTTGTGAAAGTTGGCACGGTCCTGCCGCAGCACCTGCCATGGCGCGGACAGGCGCGCACCCTTGGAGTTGTAGAGGTCATCTTCACCGATATAGGCATGATAGCTGCCAATGATCTGATCGGCCTGCGCCGCCGCAGCCCCCAGCATCAGCCCCAAAACTGTGAAAATTCGCAGCATCTGCTGGCCCTTGTCCTTGGATCTGTCATGAGCGTACCCGGAGTCCTGCCCCGCGGCCACAAGAACCGGCGTGCCGACAGGCCCCTTTGCAGGCTTGCCTGATCAGGCGGCTGGCCAGAACAGACCGAACCGGCAGACCTGTCGCGCGGGTGTCACGAACCCGGTACGGACAGGGCTTGAGCATTGCCTTTTGCCCGATCATGGTCAATCTGAAGGATGCCTACAGATTACGCCGAATGAGGAAACGATGATTTCACGACGCTCTTTGATTGCCGCGTCCCTGGCTGCAGCGGCGGTTCCGTCGCTGGCCAGCGCGTTCGAACTGAACCCGGTGTTCAAGCCGCAGCAGGTGCGGATGGACCCGACAATCGAACCTGGCCAGATCCTGATCCTGCCCCGGGCGCATTTCCTGTATTTCGTAACCGCCCCTGGACAGGCGCTGCGCTATGGCGTTGGCGTGGGCAAGGCCGGGCTGGAATTCACGGGCGAGGCGGTGATCCAGGTCAAGAAGGAATGGCCGACCTGGCGCCCGACGCAAGAGATGATCGAACGCGATCCCAAGACCTATGGCAAGTTCAAGGACAACGATTATGTCCAGCCGGGCGGTCCGGGCAACCCGCTGGGGTCGCGCGCGCTGTACCTGTTCCAGAACGGGCGTGACACGTTCTTTCGAATCCACGGGACAACCCAGCCCAGTTCGATCGGGCGGTCCGTTTCGAACGGTTGTATCCGCATGATCAACGAACATGTGCAGGACCTGTACAGCCGCGTGCCGATCGGAACCCGCGTAACCGTTCTGTAAGCGATGGCGCGGCGCATCATCGCCGCGCATGTGACGCGCGCTTGGCATAGCGGGCAGAACATGGCCCCGGAAGTGCCTTAATCGCGCCCGATTCGGGGCGCTTAACTTGGCATTAAGGCAAGGGTGACATCGTTGCCCAAGCAACAGGAGACCAGACATGACCGCAATTGCCACAAACTTCGGAAGCTTCCTTGGGGTCTTTGCAGCAGTGTATGGCTGGGCCGCCCTGGACATGTCGCTGACCTCTGCCTGCGCGGTCTACGCGATCTTCAGCATCAGCTTTGGCGCGCTGGCCGCGATCATGCAGGCCACCCGCGGCCAGACCGACTATTCCGACGGGGATCTGGCCCTGACAGCCTGACCCATACCAAACCCCGGACCGGTCCGGGGCGTTTGTTCGCATCACTCGTGAAGCGCGGTTCGGTCTCCGGGCCGCGTTTCAATTTTCCGGCTCAACTGCCCTGCGCCGCTTCGACCCGCGCGATCAGCTCTTCGACCGATGGGCCAATGGCGTCGACGATCCGCGCCACGCCGCGCTGATTGGGGTGAATCCCGTCGTCCTGCATGAAGTCGGTCACATCCCCGGGCATTTCGCCGTTTTCGGTCAGACCCTGGAAAAAGGACGGAAAGAACACGGTGCCATAGGTCTGCGCCAGTTCGGGATAAAGCGCATCGAAGGCCGCCTTGTAGTCGGGGCCATAATTCGACGGCGCGACCATGCCCACCAGCAGAACTTGCAGGTCGCGCTCCTGCGCCACCTTCAGAATCCCGTCTATATTGGCGCGCGCCAGTTCGGGCGCCAGGCCACGCAGCATGTCATTGCCGCCGAGGGTGACGATCATCGCGTCGATTTCCGGCGAAAGCGACCACTCCACGCGTGACAGCCCCCCTGCCGTTGTGTCGCCCGACACACCGGCGTTCACGATCCTGACATCGTGCCCCCGCGCCCCCAGCCAGTCGCGCAATTGCGGGACAAAGCCTTCGTGGTCCATCAGGCCGTAGCCCGCCGTCAGGCTGTCGCCCAGTGCCAGGATATCGACCCGATCCGCCTGTGCCGCGCTGGAAAAGGCAAGAAATACAACCATCGCCTTGCTGATCCCCGCCAGACGCCCATATGTGTCACACCAAACCATGAGGTTCCCTTTCCGATGCCCGATCCTGTTCTGTCCCTCAAAGATGTCACTTTGAGCCTGCGCGGCAATGCCGGCATGGTGGGAATCCTGCACGGTATAACTCTGGATGTGAACAGGGGCGAGACTTTGGGCCTGATCGGGCCGTCGGGGTCCGGCAAATCCTCTCTGCTGATGATCATGGGCGGGCTGGAACGGGCGACATCGGGCAGTGTGCAGGCGCTGGGCCAGGACCTGACCGCGATGAACGAGGACGCGCTGGCACGATTCCGGCGCGATCACATGGGGGTTGTGTTCCAATCCTTTCACCTGATTCCGACGATGACCGCGCTGGAAAACGTCGCCACGCCGCTGGAACTGGCCGGGGTCAAGGATGCCTTCGACCGCGCCCAGGCAGAACTGGAGGCGGTAGGGCTTGGCCACCGCGCCGATCATTACCCGGCGCAAATGTCGGGCGGCGAACAACAGCGCGTTGCGCTGGCACGGGCGTCGGCCCCAAGGCCGCAGATCCTGCTGGCGGATGAACCGACGGGCAACCTGGACGGCGCCAATGGCACCGCGATCATGGACCTTTTGTTTGGCCTGCGCGACCGGCATGGGGCGACGCTGGTTCTGGTGACCCATTCCAACACGCTGGCCGCGCGCTGCGACAGGATCGTGCGCCTGACCGACGGGCAGGTCGCCAAAGACGCACAGGCCGCGGAATGAGCCTGCGCACCGCGTCCCGCTTTGCCCGCCGCGAACTGCGCGGCGGTTTGCGCGGTTTCCGCATTTTTCTGGCCTGCCTGGCGCTGGGGGTGGCGGCGATTGCCGGGGTCGGCTCGGTTCGATCCGCGATCGAAGCCGGACTGGAAGGTCAGGGCGCGATCCTTCTGGGCGGCGAGGCCGAGGCGCGGTTCACCTATCGCTTTGCCAACGAGGCCGAAAAGGCGTGGCTGGCTTCGGTCGCCGACAAGGTCTCGGAAATCACCGATTTCCGGTCCATGGCCGTGATCGAGCGCGATGGACAGACCGAGCGCGCACTGACGCAGATCAAGTCGGTCGACGATGCCTATCCGCTGACTGGCACGGTGACCCTGTCGCCCGAAATGCCGCTGGAACAGGCGCTGGCCGGTGACAGCGCGGTCATGGCCCCGGCGCTGGCCGACCGGCTGGGGCTGAAACCCGGCGACACGTTCCGGCTTGGCACCAAGGCCTATACCCTGTCCGCGATCCTGACAGTGGAACCCGACGGCGCGGGCGACGGCTTTGGCCTTGGGCCGCGCACCTTGCTGCGGACCGCGGCGCTGGACGGGTCGGGCCTGCTGCAACCGGGCACGCTGTTTGAAACCAAGTACCGGCTGACCCTGCCCCCCGGCACCGATCTGGACGCGCTGAAAGACACGGCAGAGGACCGGTTCCGCGACACGGGCCTGCGCTGGCGCGATTCCCGGAACGGAGCGCCGGGAATCTCCCGGTTCGTTGACCGGCTGGGCGCGTTCCTGGTGCTTGTTGGCCTGTCGGGGTTGGCTGTCGGCGGTGTCGGCGTGTCCGCAGCCGTGCGCGCCTATCTGGCGCAAAAGACATCCGTCATCGCGACGCTGCGCACGCTGGGGGCCAGCCGCGCGACGATCTTCCAGACCTATTTCCTGCAAGTGGGCGCGCTCAGCCTTCTGGGGATCGCCATCGGTCTTGCCCTGGGTGCACTGGTGCCAATCGCGTTTTCGGCGCTGATCTCTGCCTCGCTGCCGGTGCCCGCGGTCTTTGCGCTTTATCCCAAGCCGCTGTTCGAGGCGGCGGTTTACGGTATCCTGACCGCGCTGCTGTTCACGCTCTGGCCGCTGGCACGGACCGAGGACGTGCGCGCCGCGACCCTGTTCCGCGATGCGCTGGACAGCGCACGGCTGTTGCCTGCGTGGCGGTACGTCGGGATGACGCTTGTCCTGCTGGCGGCGCTGGTGGGTACGGCGGTTCTGTTTTCGGGCAATACGCGGCTGACGCTGGGTATTGCCGGCGGTATTCTTGGGGCGCTGGTGTTGCTGATGCTGGCCGCGGTGCTGATCCGCCTTGCCGCGCGCCACAGCGCCCGGCTGGCCCGGGGCCGCCCGGTGCTGCGCTGGGCGCTGGGGGCGATCGGCGGACCACGCGAAGCCGCTGTATCGGTGGTTCTGTCGCTGGGGCTGGGCCTGTCGGTGCTGGCCGCCGTCGGCCAGATCGACGGCAACCTGCGCAGCGCGATTTCCCGCGACCTGCCCGAAGTCGCGCCAAGCTATTTCTTCGTCGACATCCAGAAGGACCAGATCGACGGGTTCCTGTCACGGCTGAACGACGACCCCGAGGTCAGCAAGGTCGACCACGCGCCGATGTTGCGTGGTGTGGTCACCCAGATCAACGGCCGCCCCGCGACCGAGGTGGCGGGCGGCCACTGGGTGGTGCGCGGGGATCGGGGGATCACCTATTCGGCCAAGCCGGATGGGCGGACGACCGTTGTCGCCGGGGAATGGTGGCCCGAAAATTACGCCGGTCCGCCGCAGGTCAGCTTCGCCGCCGAAGAGGCCGAGGAAATCGGCCTGAAACTGGGCGATACCGTCACCGTCAACATCCTGGGCCGTGACATTACCGCGACCATCACCAGCTTCCGCGAGGTCGATTTCTCGACCGCCGGGATCGGTTTCGTCATGACGATGAACCCCGCCGCCTTGCAGGCCGCGCCGCATACGTTCATCGCCACGGTCTATGCCGCACCCGAGGCCGAGGCGCGCATCCTGCGCGAGCTGGCCAATGCCTATCCCAACATCACGGCGATCCGGGTGCGCGACGCCATCGACCGGGTCAGCGAACTGCTGGAAGGCATCGCCAGCGCCACCCGCTGGGGCGCGGCGGCAACCCTGTTGACCGGGTTCCTGGTGCTGATCGGGGCGGCGGCGGCGGGCGAACAGGCCCGCACCTACGAGGCCGCGGTGCTGAAGACGCTGGGTGCCAGCCGAGCGCGCATTCTGCGCAGCTTTGCCCTGCGGGCCGGGCTCTTGGGCGCTGGTGCGGGAACGGTGGCGATCGGTGCCGGTATCCTGGGCGGCTGGGCCGTCAGCCATTTCGTCATGGAAACGGATTTCGCGGTCATGTGGTCATCGGCATTCGGGATCGTGATCGGCGGCGTGGTGGCCACGCTGCTGGCCGGGCTTGGCTTTGCCTGGTCCCCGTTGGCGGCACGTCCCGCCCGGGTTTTGCGCGCGCGGGAATAGGCTCGGCACAATTCGCCACCTTGCACCCGTGGCGCTGGGCTGGCACATCGGGCGTACCCGTTTCTCCCCGGAGCCATTGATGACAGACCACCTGCCCATGCCAATCCCCGCGCCGCTGACCCGCGCCCAGCGCACCAGCATCGTCAACCTGATCCGCCGCACCGCCAAGGCAGAAATCCTGCCGCGGTTCCAAACCCTGTCAAAGCACGACATCGACCAGAAGACCGGCCCGCAGGACGTGGTGACAGAAGCCGACCGGGCCTCGGAACGGATGATCGCGCGCGGGTTGCTGGGGCTGTTTCCGAACGCCCTGATCGTGGGCGAGGAAGACGTGGCCGAAAACCCCGAAATCGTGAACAAGATCGCCGATGCCGAGATGGCCTTTACCATCGACCCGGTCGACGGGACGTGGAACTTTGCCCATGGCATGCCGCTGTTCGGGGTCATCCTGTCGATGACCCGCTTCGGCACGCCGGTGTTCGGGCTGCTCTACGATCCGATCATGGATGACGTGATCATTGCCGAAGAAGGCGGAACTGCGCAGCTGATCCGCCCGCGCCGCGCGGCGCAACATCTGAGCGTTTCGGACGGTGGAGAGATCAAGGATCTGACCGGTTTCGTCGGGCTGCACCATTTACCTGAGGCAAAAAAGGCGGCACAGGCGGCGACCCTGCCGCTTTTTGCGCGGGTCAACACGCTGCGCTGCGCGTGCCACGAATTCCGCATGATGGCGCAGGGGCATGTGGATTTCATCCTGTCCGCCGGTCTGACGCCCTGGGATCACGCCGCAGGCGCGCTGGCGGTGCAACAGGCGGGCGGCCATGTCGCCTTGCTGGACGGGTCGGCCTATCGCGCCGATGCGAAGCGGTCGCAGTACCTGCTGTGTGCCGCGAACAAGGACCTGTGGGACAAGCTGGCCGAGATCTACGCGTTCCTGCTGGAAGAATGACAACAGCCAGGTGACGCGGCCGTCACCTGGCTGCAATGAAAACGGGCGCCCGATCGGGCGCCCGTTTCCGTTTATTCCGCCGCCTCGGCGTAATCGCTCATCGGCGGGCAGGTGCAGACCAGGTGGCGGTCGCCATAGGCGTTGTCGACCCGGTTGACCGGCGGCCAATACTTGTCGACCCGGAACGCCCCGGGCGGGAAACACCCCTGTTCACGGCTGTAGGGCCGATCCCAGTCTTTCACGAGGTCTTCCATCGTGTGCGGCGCATTCTTCAGCGGGTTGTTTTCCGCATCCATCCGGCCCTCTTCGATGGCGCGGATTTCTTCGCGGATGGCCAGCATCGCGTCGCAGAACCGGTCCAGTTCGGCCTTGGTCTCCGACTCGGTCGGTTCGATCATCAGCGTGCCGGCCACTGGCCAGCTCATCGTGGGCGCGTGGAAACCGCAGTCGATCAGGCGTTTCGCGATGTCATCCACGGTGACGCCCGCACTGTCGGCATAGGGGCGAGTGTCGATGATGCATTCATGCGCCACGCGGCCGTTCTGACCTTTGTAAAGCACGTCATACGCACCCTCCAACCGCTTGGCGATGTAGTTGGCGTTCAGGATGGCAACGCGTGTCGCCTGTGTCAGCCCCTCGCCCCCCATCATCAGAATATAGGCCCAGGAAATCGGCAGGATCGATGCCGAACCGAACGGCGCCGCGCTGACCGCGCCGGATTTTTCCGGCAGGTGCGGCACAAGGTGCGCCTTGACCCCGATGGGCCCCATGCCGGGGCCGCCCCCGCCATGCGGGATGGCAAAGGTCTTGTGCAGGTTCAGGTGGCTGACATCGCCGCCCAGATCGCCGGGACGCGACAGGCCGACCATGGCGTTCATGTTGGCCCCGTCGATATAGACCTGCCCGCCGTGCTCATGGGTGATCTTGCAGACCTCGATCACGGTCTCTTCGAAAACCCCATGGGTCGAGGGATAGGTGATCATGCAGCCCGCCAGGTCTGCGGAATGCTTCTCGGCCTTGGCACGGAAATCCTCGACGTCGATCGAGCCGTTGTCATCGCATTTCACCGCCACGACTTTCCAGCCGACCATCTGGGCCGACGCCGGGTTGGTGCCGTGGGCGTTGACCGGGATCAGGCAGACGTTGCGGTGCCCTTCGCCGCGCGCCTTGTGGTAATCCGCGATGGTCAGCAGACCGGCATATTCCCCCTGCGCGCCCGAATTCGGCTGCATCGAGAAATCGTCGTAGCCGGTGATCTGGCACAGCTTGGCCGACAGGTCGGCGATCAGCTCGGCATAGCCATTGGCCTGATCGGCCGGGGCATAGGGGTGCAGGTTGGCGAATTCCGGCCAGCTGATCGGCATCATCTCTGCCGCCGAATTCAGCTTCATCGTGCAGGACCCCAACGGGATCATCGCGCGGTCCAGCGCAAGGTCGCGGTCGGCCAGACGACGCATGTAGCGCATCATCTCGGTTTCGGCCCGGTTCATGTGGAACACGTCGTGCTGCAGATAGTCCGAGGTGCGGATCAACGCCTCTGGCAGGCGATATTCCGGGGTGAAATCGTCATCCTTGCGCAGCAGGCCAAAGGCGCGCCAGACCGACTCGATGGTTTCGGGACGGGTGCGTTCGTCCAGCGTGATGCCGACCTTGGTCTTGCCGACGCGGCGCAGGTTGATGCCCTGCTGAACGGCGGCTTGCAGCACGCCCCGCTGCAACAGGCCGACATCGACGGTGATCGTGTCGAAGAAGTCCTTCGGCTCGACCTTGAAGCCCGCCGCTTCCAGCCCCTTGGCCAGACGCGCGGTCTTGCGGTGGATGCGCTGTGCAATGGCACGCAGGCCCTTGGGGCCGTGGAAAACGGCATAGAACGACGCCATGACCGCCAGCAGCGCCTGCGCGGTGCAGACGTTCGACGTGGCCTTTTCGCGGCGAATGTGCTGTTCGCGGGTTTGCAGCGACAGGCGGTAGGCGCGGTTGCCGTGGCTGTCGATGGAAATGCCCACGATCCGGCCCGGCATGGCACGCTTGTAGTCGTCCTTGGTCGCCATGTAGGCGGCGTGCGGGCCGCCGTTGCCGACCGGAACGCCGAAGCGCTGGGTGGATCCCACGGCGATATCGGCCCCCATCGCGCCCGGTTCCTTCAGCAGACACAGCGCCATGGGATCGGCGCTGACAATCGCGATGGCCTTGGCGGCGTGCAGCGCGGCGATCACCTCGGTGAAATCGCGCACATGGCCATGGGTGCCGGGATACTGGAAGATCGCGCCAAACACGGCGTCGGCTTGCAGATCGTCTGGGCTGCCGACAATCACCTCGATCCCCAGCGGCGCGGCACGGGTCTTCATCACGGCGATGTTCTGCGGGTGGCAATTCTCATCGACGAAGAACGCCTTGGCCTTCGACTTGGCCACACGCTGCGCCATGGTCATCGCCTCGGCGCAGGCGGTGGATTCATCCAGCAGCGAGGCATTGGCGATCTCGAGCCCGGTCAGGTCGGAAATCATCGTCTGGAAGTTCAGCAGCGCCTCGAGCCGACCCTGGCTGATTTCCGGCTGGTAGGGCGTATAGGCTGTGTACCACGCCGGGTTTTCCAGGATGTTGCGCTGGATTGCCGGCGGTGTGACCGTGCCGTGATAGCCCATCCCGATGAGCGAGGTCATGACCTTGTTCTTCTGCGCGGTCTTGCGCATGAAATACAGCAGTTCGCTTTCCGACATGGCCTTGCCCATCTTCAGCGGCTCGGCCTGGCGAATGGACTTCGGCACGGTCTGGTCAATCAGTTCGTCCAGCCCCGACACGCCCAGCACCTTGAACATCTGGTCCATTTCGGCAGGCGACGGGCCGATGTGGCGGCGGTTGGCAAAGTCGTATGGAAGGTAGTCGGTCGGAGTATATGCCATTCGTCAGGCTCCGCTATGGGTCAGGATATTGATCAGGTTGCCTTCGGGGTCGCGCAGGTAGAACCGGCGCACCCCCCAGATTTCTTCGACGGGCCCATAGACGATGTCGGCCCCGATCAGCAGCGCCCGGGCGTGCGCCTCGTCAAGGTCGTCAACCTCGACCGAGATGGCGGGGATGTCGGTGCCTGCGCCGCCTTCTGCCGCAAGATTCAGCTGCGTGGTCTGGGTCGATCCGGCCAGCGTCACGATAAACCCGCCGTCCATCACCGTTTCAATACCGAAGATCTGGCAATAGAACGCGGCAAGCGCCTGCGGATCGCGGGCGGGCAGGTTGGGAACGATACGCCGGATGCCCATATCAGCCGATGAAGTCCTTGTAGGCGGCTTCGTCCATCAGCTCGTCCATGGCCGACATGTCCTCGATCTTCATCTTGAAGAACCAGGCTTCGCCTTCGGGGTCTTCGTTGACCTTGCCGGGATCGTCGACGATGGCTTCGTTCACTTCGACGATCTCTCCGTCCAGCGGAGCAAGGATGTCAGACGCGGCTTTGACCGATTCGATCACCACGACCTCGTCATCCTTGCTGACGGTGGTGCCGGCATCGGGCAGTTCCACGAACACCACGTCGCCCAGTTGTTCAGCGGCGTGGGCGGTGATGCCGACCACCACCACGTCACCTTCGACGCGCAGCCATTCATGTTCTTCGGTGAATTTCATTTTTAGCTCTCCTGCTGGATTATCGTTTGAAGCCGGCGGGAACGAAGGGCAGTGCCGCCACGCGGACCGGCAACCGTTTGCCCCGAACTTCGCCGAAAAGAACCGTATCAGGCGCGGACTGCGCCGTCGCCACATATCCCATCGCAACCGGTGCGCCGACTGTCGGACCAAAGCCGCCAGAGGTCACGGTGCCGACCGCGTCGCCACCTTCGGCGGCGGCGAACAGCGGCGTGCCCTCGCGCATCGGAGCGCGGCCTTCGGGACGCAGGCCGACACGCTTGCGCGCAGCACCGTCTGCCAGTTCCGAAAGGATGCGGGACGCGCCGGGAAAGTCGCCTTCCCGGGCGCCACCGGTGCGGCGAACCTTCTGAATGGCCCAGGTCAGCGCGCCTTCGACCGGGCTGGTCGTGGTGTCGATGTCGTGGCCATAAAGGCAAAGACCGGCTTCCAACCGCAGAGAATCGCGCGCGCCAAGGCCGATCGGTTCCACGTCTTCATGGTCCAGCAACACCTGAGCCAGCGCGACCGCGGCCCCGTCGGGCACCGAGATTTCATAGCCATCCTCGCCGGTATAGCCCGACCGCGATACCCAGCAGTCCACCCCGTTCAGATCGACCGTCGCCACATCCATGAACCGCATGTCGCGCACGGCGGGGTTCAGCGTTGCCAGCACGTCCTCGGCCTTGGGGCCTTGCAGCGCCAGCAGCGCGCGGGTGTCCAGCATCTCGACCGTGATGCCCTGCGGTTCAAACGCCGCTTTCATCCGGGCCAGATCGGTATCCTTGCACGCGGCGTTGACCACGACGAACAGGTGATCACCGCGGTTGGCGAACATCAGGTCATCCTCGATCCCGCCGGACTCGTTGGTGAAGAAACCATAGCGCTGCCGCCCCTCGGCCAGCCCGACCGCATCTACGGGCACCAGTGTTTCCAGCGCCTGCGCCAGGTTCTCGCCGCGCAGGATGACCTGCCCCATGTGACTGACATCGAACAGGCCCGCCCTGTCGCGGGTGTGCAGGTGTTCCTTCAACACGCCAAGCGGGTATTGCACCGGCATTTCGTAACCGGCGAACGGCACCATGCGGGCACCAAGGCCGATGTGCAGGTCATAAAGTGCTGTACGTTTCAGTTCGGACATGCCGCCCCCGTTTTCCCAAAACCGGGGCCTGTCTTTTGCAGGACCGCGGCATCCCAGGCGCAAGCTTGCGCCACGAATGCCCCCTCTGTCCTGACGCCTGAGATCGTTATCCCTTCGGCGGATGCAGCAAATGCATCACTCTCCAGAGTTCTTTTCCCGCGACGGTCCTTTGGCCTGAGAGTTTCCGGGGCGGTTGCTCCTTCGGCACCGGAATGACCCGGTTCTCCCATCGCGGATGGCGCTTTGGATAGTGGATGTCGGGCGCTTAGGCAAGCGCCCTGTTGGACCGGCCGCTGCATTTCACCGGGGTTTCCAGGATGTCCAGAAGCGGGCCGTTTTCGCAGACCAGCGCGTCCAGCGTGATCGGATCCAGCGTTTCGTAGAACGCATTCGCCGCGTCGGTCAGCGCGGTACGCAGGCGACAGGCGTCTTTCAGCGGGCAGGTGTTGTCGACATCGGCAAAGCACTCGGCGATCGGCACCGGCGCTTCGAGCAAGCGGAAAACCTCACCGATCTGGATCTGGTCGGCCGGGCGGGACAGTTCCAGCCCACCGTTACGGCCGCGCTGCGTATGCAGGTAACCCAGTTGCGCAAGCTGGTTGATGATCTGCGCCAGATGGTTTTCCGATGCGTTGCAGGTCCGGGCAATCTGGGATTTGGTCACCAGATGACCTTTGTTCGCCGCACAGAACATCAGGACGCGAATGGCAATGTTCGTTCGTTTCGTGACCCGCACGGTAACACCCTCTTTTCTTTTGCTCCGCAGTTTAGATACGCCGCCGATAAATATATATCATTGATGTAAGTCAAACCTGAATGGTCCAGAACATGCAGCATGCTTATTTTTTCGGGTACGGGTCGCTTGTGAACCGCGGAACCCACGCCTTTGACCCCGCGCACAAGGCCCGGTGCCATGGCTGGCGGCGGGCCTGGCGCTTTACCGATCTGCGTGACGTGTCGTTCCTGACGGTGATTCGCGACCCCGCTTGCGCCATTGACGGGCTCATGGCCGGGGTCCCGCACGAAGACTGGGACGCACTGGACCAACGCGAACACGCCTATGACCGCCTGCCCGCCGCGCACAGTGTCGTGCACGATGCCGGGCCGGACCTGGACATCGCCATCTATGCCATCGCGCCCGACCGGCTGAATATGCCCGACGAGCATCACCCTGTCCTGCTCAGCTATGTCGACGTGGTGGTTCAGGGCTACCTGAAGGAATACGGTGCAGCGGGGGCCGAACATTTCTTTGACACCACAACCGGGTGGGAAGCGCCGATCCTGGATGACCGGGCCACACCACGCTATCCCCGCGCGCAACGTCTGTCGGATGCCGAACGCGCAGTGGTCGATGCCGGGCTGGCGCGCATGGGCAGCAAGGTGTTCGTCTGATGCTGTCCAAGTCCCTCATGCTGGTCCTGCGGCTGTGGCATACGCTGGCAGTGAGGGTGCTTCTGCTGGCTGTACTGGCGCTGCTGGCAGTGGTTCTTGCACCGGTCCTGGAACCGGTCATTCCCAAAACGCTGCGCGACCGGTTCAACCAGCAAGCGGTGCTGCCGATCCTGACGATCCTGGCGTCGTCGATGCTGGCGGTGACGACGTTTTCGCTTGGCGTCATGGTGCAGGCGTTTCGCGCCGCGTCGTCACAAGCGACGCCGCGGGCGTATCGCATCCTGATTGCCGATCCGACCACGCAGAACGTGCTGGCCACCTTCACCGGCGCCTTCCTGTTTGCGCTTTCGGCCATCGTGATGTTCCGGGCCGGCTACTATGGCAGTGCCGCCTCTGTCGTGGTCTTCGCGCTGACGGTCTTTGCCATCGCCGGGATCATCGTGGCAATCCTGCGCTGGATCGACCACCTCAGCCGCCTGGGCAGCATGGATCACACCCTGCACATGGCCGAAGAAGCCGCCCGCGCGCCCCTGACGGCGGTGATTGCCCAGCCCTGTCTGGGTGGCGTCGCGCAAAGCCGCATCCCTGAAACCGCCAAGCCGGTGAAGACCATTCGCGCCGGCTATGTCCAGTTCATCGATATCAAGCGGCTTCAGGCGCTGATGGAAGCGCACGATGCCCGGTTTCACCTGCGCCAGACCCCCGGCGACTATGTGATGCCCGGGGCGGTGCTGGGCCTGACCGACACCGACGCTGTCGACACCCAGGCGATCTGCGCCTGTTTCACGCTGGGCAAGACACGGTCGATGGAACAGGACGCCCGCTTTGGCTTGCTTGTGCTGAACGAAATCGGCACCCGCGCGCTATCGTCCGGCGTAAACGACCCTGGCACGGCCATCGACGTGATCCACCGCATGACCGCGCTGCTGTTGGAAGCCGGGGGCCCCAAGGACAACGCCCCGCTGTTCGACCGCGTGACCGTGCCGCCGCTGCAAGCGCGGTCGCTGATCGAAGACGGCTATTTCGCGATGATCCGCTGCGGCGCCAACCAGCGCGAAGTCGTGGACAACCTTCTGTCGGCCCTGACGGCGCTGGCGCACGGCGGCTGGGACGACCTGTCTCGTGCGGCAGACGACGCCCGCAACTATGCGCTGTCGCATGCCCGCGCGGCGCTGCGGGTTCAGCAAGACAAGGACTGGCTCGAGCGCCAATGACCCCGGACAGGCCCGGGGCCAACCGTCTCATCCTTTGGCGCGTACAACCTCGATCAGTTGCATCACATCCGACATGTCGGGCCCACTGGCCTGGCCCGTCACCGCCTTGCGCAGCGGCATGAACAGACCCTTGCCCTTGCGGCCGGTCGCGTCTTTCACCGCCGAAGTCCAGGCTTTCCAGGTGTCGGCGGTATAGGGCGCATCGGGCAGCAGGGTCATGGCCTGTGCGATAAACGCGCGGTCCTCGTCGTCGATCAGCGGCTCTGCCCCGTTCTTGAACAGGTCCCACCAGCCGGCCAGATCGCGGCGGGTGGTGATGTTTTCGCGGGTGACTTTCCAGAACAGTTCGGCCTTGTCGGCGGGCACGCCCAGCGCGGCGATTTCGTCCGCGATGGCCTCGAACGGCAGTTCGTGCAGTTTCTTGGCGGTCAGCGGGTACAAATCCTGCACGTCGAACTTGGTCGGGGCTGCACCGAATTGCGCGGTGTCGAACCCCTCGGCGATTTCGTCCAGCGACAGGCGCAGTTCCACCGGCTGGCTCGACCCAAGGCGTGCCATCAGGCTCAACAGGGCCTCGGGTTCGATCCCGGCCTCGCGCAGGTCGCGCAGGGCCAGCGTGCCCAGGCGTTTCGACAGCGATTCCCCCTGCGGCCCGGTCAGCAACGAATGGTGTGCAAAGGACGGCGGGGTGCCACCCAACGCGCGGATGATCTGGATCTGGGTCGCGGTGTTGGTCACATGGTCCGACCCGCGCACCACGTTCGTCACCCCCATTTCCACATCGTCGACAACCGATGCCAGCGTATACAGGAACTGCCCGTCTGCCTTGATCAGCACCGGGTCGGACACCGAGGCCGCGTCGATCGAAATGTCGCCCAGGATACCGTCGGTCCAGTCGATCCGCTCCTGATCCAGCAGGAAGCGCCAGACGCCATTGCCGCGCTCCGCACGCAACCTGGCCTTTTCCTCATCGGACAGCGCCAGCGCCGCACGGTCATAGACCGGCGGCTTGCCCATGTTCAGCTGTTTCTTGCGCTTGAGGTCCAGTTCCACCGGGGTCTCGAACGCCTCATAGAACCGGCCCATGTCGCGCAGGCGTTGTGCCGCGTCCTCGTACCGGTCCAGACGCTCCGACTGCCGCTCCATCCGGTCCCAGGTCAGGCCCAGCCATTCCAGGTCTTGCTGGATCGCATCGACATATTCCTGCTTCGACCGCTCGGGGTCGGTGTCGTCGATGCGCAGGATGAACTGCCCCCCGGCCTTGCGGGCCAGCAGATAGTTGAACAGCGCGGTGCGCAGGTTGCCGACATGGATATAGCCGGTGGGCGACGGGGCGAAACGGGTGACGGTCATCGGGGTTCTCCTGTTGCGCGGGGCATTTCACAACAGCGCGGATTTGTCCAGTTCCGCGGCGGTCGCGCGCAGGGTGTCTTCGTGCCCCAGCCCGAAAATCCAGCCTTCTTCGGGGGACTGCACATCCAGCATCGTGGCCAGCACGGCCGGCGGCAGCGCCGCGATGGCGGCCGCCAAAAGCGCGACCTGCGCCGCGTCGCGGATGACCCCGGCGTCCTGCACCTGCCTGACCACATCGTTGATCAGGGACGGCCAGACCTCGACCACCGCAACGGGTCGGGTCAGCGGCTCGAATGGCCAGACGGCGATCTGCTCCGGAAACCGGTGCCGCAGCCGATGCAGCACCGGCAGCCCGGTCAGCACCTGCCCGCCCACGGCCCCTGCCCCGCCCAGCTGCCAGCAGGAAAAAGCTCCCTTTGCCGCCTGTTCGCAGGCCCGGCGTTCCGCCATGCCGTGCCCAGCGCGGATGTCCTTGCGCGGCAGGTCAGGGATGTCTTCGCGCAGGGCGTTGAACCAGAACGGACCGATGCCGGGGAAGCGCCGGTTGAGTTCGGCCCCAAGGTGAAAGCGGCTGTTGCGGTCGGGCGTATCGTCCAGCCGTTCAGCAAGGAACCGCCAGACGGCAAACGGATCGGCGCGGCCAGTCAGGGCCCGGGCAAAGCCTGCCGGATAGCCAAAGGGGAAATCGAAGCCGAGAAACAGGCGCTGGCCGTTTTCCAGGGCGTCGGCGATCAGGTCGGACAGCGCCTGTTCCGCCCGCACCCGGTTGCGCAGATAGACCGGCGTTTTGCCCGCCTCTGCCATCCAGATCGCATCCTTGCGCGGGCGCGGACCGGTGTCGTTGCCGCCCGACCAGTCCACCATCGCCACACGGTCGAAGCCGGTCACAACATCGCCTCGGCCCGCGCCAGGTCCTCGGCCCGGTTGATGTTGAAAAACGGGTCAAACGCCCCGGCCGGGACCACCGCATCGCTTGCGCCATGGGCATCGGCGAAGGCGCGCACCTTGCGGGTGCCGCCCTCCAGGGCCTCTCGCAGGTCGTCGCGCAGCGTGACAGGCCACAGGCCAAAGGTCGGGTGGCGCAACACTCCACGGTCGGCAACTTCGACCGCGGCCAGCGCCACACCCGCCCCCGCCGCCTGCGCCAGACGCGCGACCAGGTCGCGCGGGAAAAACGGCGTATCGGCGGCCACTGTCACGACCTGCGCGGCACCCAGTCCTGCCGCCCAGTCCATCGCGGCCAACACGCCTGCCAGCGGCCCGGGAAATCCCGCAACGCTGTCAGGCAGCACCGGCAAGCCGAACGCCTGGAATCGCGCCGGATCGCCGTTGGCGTTCAGGGCCACTTGTCCGACCTGCGGTGCCAGACGATCCAGCACATGGCGCAGCAACGGTACGCCGCCCAGGTTCAGCAGCGCCTTGTCAGCCCCACCCATGCGGCTGCCTTGCCCCCCGGCAAGGATGACGGCAGGCAGGTCAGTGGCCACCGGTCGCCTCTCGGAACAGGCGGTCGCGCTCTGGATCCAGCCATTTCTGCATCAACCGGCATTGCCCGTCCTCATACCCCAGCCTTTGGTAGAACCCGATCACGGGAAGGTTGGTTTCACGCACCAGCAGTTGCAGCTTCTTCACGCCGCGCGCCGCCAGCCACGCTTCGGCGGCGTCCATCGCCGCGCGTCCCAGCCCCCGCCCGCGCATGTCCGGGTCGGTGGCGACATAGTAGACAAACCCCCTGTGCCCGTCGTGCCCCACACCCACCGTCGCCACCACCCGGCCCGTGTCATGGGCCACCAGCATGTCCGAAGTAGGATGGGCCCGATAGTCGGCGATGTCCTGCTCTGGCGGGTTCCACGGGCGCAGAGTTCCGCAGCGCTCCCAAAGGGCGATTGCGCCGGGGACGTCGGCATCGGTGATCGGCAGGAATTCGGGTGGCGTCACAGGTCTTTCCTTGGCTTGGCAGGCGATTGCATCTTGGCGCGGGGCAGATTACGCCTGCCCCAAACCAGACAGGACGATGGGATGGCACGGGCCGAGACAATGTCAAGCTACTGGCGCGGGGTGCGCGATGCGACCCCGTTCCTGATTGTTGTGATCCCCTTCGCCATGCTGTTCGGGGTATTGGCGACCGAGGCCGGCCTGAACGTCCTGGAAGCGCTGTCGTTTTCCGTTGTCGTCATCGCCGGGGCGGCACAGTTCACCGCGCTGCAACTGATGATGGATGACGCGCCGGTCTGGGTGGCCTTGGGATCGGCGCTGGCGGTGAACCTGCGGATGGCGATGTATTCGGCGTCGATCACCACGCATCTGGGCAAGATTCCCATGTGGCAACGGGTCGTCGCAGCCTATTTCCTGGTTGACCAGACCTATGCCCAGTCGGTGGTGGAATACGACCGTCGCCCGGACATGACGCTTGTGGAAAAGACGGCCTATTTCTTTGGAACCGTCACGCCGATCTGCATCCCATGGTACTTTGCCACGCTGGCGGGCGCCTGGGTCGGCAGCGCGATCCCGCCGTCGCTTGGGCTGGATTTCGCCCTGCCCATCGCCTTTCTTGCAATGATCGGTCCGCTGCTGCGCACCGGCGCGCATATGGCGGCGGCACTGACGGCGGTGCTGCTGTCGCTGGGCTTTGCCTGGCTGCCGTTCAACCTGGGCCTGATCGTGGGCGGCATCGGCGGGATGATCGCAGGCGCACGGGTGGAACTGATTCTGGCCCGGCGGGGGATCAAGGTATGATCGACCGGACAGACCTTTGGATTGTGATCGCGGGGCTTGGCCTGGGCAGCTTTGGCCTGCGCTTCATTTTCCTCGGCGTTGTGGGGGACAGGCCGTTGCCGGAATGGCTGATGCGGCACCTGCGCTATACCGCGGTCGCCGTGCTGCCGGCGCTGGTCGCCCCGATCGTGCTGTGGCCCCGCGCAACGGGGGGCGAGCCTGACCCGCTGCGCCTGACCGCTGCTGCCGTGGCCTTTGCCACCGGCTACTTCAGCAAGAACGTGATGCTGGGAATGCTGGCAGGCGCGGCGGTCATGATCGGCGCCGCGCTGCTGGGCTAGGCCCGATCACTGCCCGGCGGCAGACAGCTGTTCATTGAACTTGGCAAGCGCGATTGCCTTGTCGTCGGGGTCGTCTTCCCACAGCTCGCGCGTGCTGACGCCCGGCAGCGCACCGAATTGTTCGGACAGCTTGTTGGGATACCACGTCACCTTGATCGATTCGAAACCGGGCAACTGCGCCAGCAGACCCGAGGTGACCTTGGCGCATTGCGCCTGCGCCACCGCACCGTTGGCCTGCGCCAGTCGCAGCGCCTTTTCCGCGACGGCGGCTGGCACTTCGACATGCTGGATCACGGCGTGATAGGTTTCGCGCGCGTGGGCCCGGGTATAGACGTCTTCGACCACGGGAGTGATGCCGTACAAGACATCGCCGCGCTCGGGGATACGGCTGTGACGTACCGAACCGGCAGGGTCAAAGATCACCCGCTGCGAGGCGTTGATCATCAGGCTGGTGTGCGCCCCTGCCCCGGTGCGGTTGTTCACCATGGTGTAAAGCGTCAGCGCCGGGGGACCGTCATGCCGATAGGCTGCGCGCGCGATGACTTCGTCGCTGGCGCTGCTGTCCTTGTTCGGCACAGTGCAGCCAGCCACGCTGGCTGCGGCGCAACCAAGCAGGAAAATCCGTCGTTTCATGAATCCAGTGCCCCCGGGCGTGCGTTCGATCAGCCGTTGACCAGCGCGATGAACAGCAGCGTCGCGATGATGAAGATGATGCTGCGGATGGTAAACTTGATAAATCCGTCGAACGTCTTTTCCTGAACGGAAATATCCATTTCGCCGTGCTTGTATTCTGCCATTTTGGGCGTTCCTTCGTGTTGCGGTTTCCTCTCCGGGAACAGGATTAGCCGATTTGAAATCGCCTGTCAGCCCGCATTACCGCTGCAACCTGTCGCGGCTCAGCTCTGCTCCAGCCCGCTGCCCAGACGAAATCCGATGCGCCGTGGCGTGGCCTTTTCGACCTGTTTCGGCATCGCCCGCAGAAATACGCTCAGCTGTGTGACATGCTGGATCAACTGTGTCCGCATACCGGTTTCGTCGGTCCCGTAAAAGGTGACGATGTCGGGATCGAAAAATCCCAGCCCCTCGATTCGCAGAACGCCCGCTTCGCCCCCGGCGAATCCCATCGCGACCTCGTGTTCGTTGTCCAACTGCTCCTCGAAATTCTGGATGTACAGAATCAGCCGCTCATAGGCCCATTCCGCTGCGCTCTTGTCCTCGACCGGGGTGCGGGTGACGGCATCGGGCAGGCGTTCATCCTGCACCTCGCCGCCGGTATGCACATCGCGCTTGCGCGGCAGGGCGTCGGCTTCGTGGGCTTCTGCTGTGGTGGCGATCCTGTCGTCCATCCCGGTCCTTTCGGGTCAAAGCGGCAGGGCGGTGGTTTCCTTGATCTCTTCCATAACAAAACTGGCGGAAATATCCGAGACCGGGACACGGGCGACCAGCGCCTTGTAGAACCGGTCATATTCCGGAACATCCGCCACCCGGACCCGCAACAGGTAATCCAGATCCCCCGTCATGCGATAGGCACCGACGACCTCGGGCATGGCCTTGACCGTGGATTGGAACCGCTGGATCCAGCCTTCGTCATGCGACGAGGTGCGCACCATCACGATGACCTCCAGCGGGCAGCCGACAAGATCGGGATCGGCCAGAACCACCCGGCCCCGGATCACGCCGGCCGCCTCCATCTGGCGGATGCGGCGCCAGCAGGCGTTGCGCGACAGGTGCACCTGTTCCGACACCTGATCGACGGTCAGGCTGCCGTCACGTTGCAGCAGGTTCAGGATACGGCGGTCTGTTTCGTCAAGAATTTCGGTCATTCTTGGGAATTTATCCCAAGAAATTGCAAAATCAATGTGATTTTTGGGATCCGTTCAGCGGCGAACACGGGCACAAACGTTGCACAGGAAAACAAGGAGTCGCCCGCATGACCACCACTCACGCATCCCCGCTGAAGAAGATCTTCCTCGACCACCCCGCTTCGGTCGACGAGACCTATTTCGAGCATATGCGGTTCGCCTTCGGGTTTTCCTTCTGGCTGGCGGTCGCGGCGGGCGCGGCACTGGTGCATGCAGTAATCCCGGTGCTGTGTGAAACCACCGCCAGCCGGATCACCCGGCGGCTTTATGCGCGGATCGAAAACCGCGGCTCTCAGAGCGCCTGAAAGACGAACGCGCCGTCGTCGCGCAGATCGCGGCGCACAAGCCCGTCGTGGTGCAGATGGTTGAGGTGAGCAATCGCCTCGACCAGTGCCAGGCCATATTCCCCATCCCCGATGCTGCGCTTGAACAGCGGCGCAAAGCACTCGCCCGCCGCTTTCGGCGTGTCCAGATAGGCCAACAGCCGCTTCAGCGCGCCGTGGTGGTTGTCGATCAACTGCCGCATCCGCAGGGGCAAGCCGACAAACGGCAGCTTGTGCCCCCCCAGCACAAGATGATCGGGCCGCGCCAGGCGGCTCAGCCGCTCGCAGGCCTCGATCCAGTCGGCCACCGGGTCGGCATCCGGTTCGGTCGCATAGACCCCGATATTGGAACTGATCGAGGGCAAGATCTGGTCACCTGCCAGCACAAGGCTGTCATCGCGGCTCCACAGGGTTGCGTGTTCGGGCGCGTGGCCGTTCCCGATGTGCACATCCCAATCCCGGCCCGCGGCCCGGAACAGATCACCCTGCCCGATCCGGGTGAACCCCAACGGCATCGGCCAGACGATATCGGCAAAGTTGAAGGGCCGCTCCGCCGCGCGCTGCTCCAGCAGGTCCGGCCGCATCCCGGCGCGGCGCCAGTGGGTCAGGGTCTCAGCGGTTGGCAGGTCCTGTTCGTCCAGCGTCAGCATCCGGGCGAACAGCCAGGCGGTGCGCGTCGTCACTAGTTCGGCACCGTGTTCGGACTGGAACCAGCCCGCAAGGCCGATGTGGTCCGGGTGATGATGCGTCACCAGCACCCGCCGCACCGGTTTGCCCGCCAGGGGCCCGGCCAGGACCGTATCCCAGATCGCGCGGGTCTTGCGTGTGTTGAACCCGGTGTCGACGATGGTCCAGCCGTCGCCGTCGTCCAGGGCATAGACGTTGACGTGGTCCAGCTTCATCGGCAGGGGCAGGCGCATCCACAACACGCCGTCGGCAATCTCGACCGCCGCGCCATGCTCTGGCGGCTCGGCCCAGGGATACCGGATACCCTCTGCCGCGCCGTCCATCACTGGGCCAGGTCCTCCAGCGTCAGGGCATAGAGGTCCTCCATCCCGCAGCGCGCCTGTTCCAGCAGGCCCACATGTTCCGGCAACATCCGCGTGATATAGAACCGCGCCAGCCGTTCATAGCTGCCGCCTTTGTCGGCCATCGCCGCCTGCAGGTGGTAATGCCCGCCCAGCACCCGGGCAAAGCCCTTGAGATAGGCCACGGCCCCGGCAAACCGGTTGCTGAAATCGGCTTGGCCAATCATCCATTCGGTGGTTTCGCGCAGTGTTTCGGTCGCCTGCCACAGCAGTTCGGCCAGGTCCGGGAAGACCTCTTTCGCGGCTTCGGCCGTTTGTTCGATCTCTTCGATCTGGCGACAGGCGGCCTCGCCCCCGTCCATCAGCTTGCGGGCGACAAGGTCCATCGCCTGGATGCCGTTGGTGCCCTCGTAGATCGCGGTCACGCGCACGTCGCGCAGATACTGCGCCGCGCCGGTTTCCTCGACATAGCCCATGCCGCCGTGCACCTGCACGCAAAGGTCGGACACCATCACGCCGGTATCGGTGCCGAACGCCTTGGACAGCGGCGTCAGGAAGGCCGCCCGCGAGGCCCAGTCCTTGTCTCCGGTGGCGTTGGCAAGGTCGATCGCCTTGGCGCAGTTCAGCGCAATGCAACGCGCGGTCATCAGATCGGCGCGCATGGTGCCCAGCATCCGCCGCACATCGGCATGATCGGCAATCGTACCGGCCCCCGGAACCGGCGTCTTGCCCTGCTTGCGGTCCAGCGCATAGGCCAGCGCGTGCTGATACGCGCCCTCAGCCGCACCGATGCCCTGCCCGCCGACACCGAGGCGCGCGTTGTTCATCATCGTGAACATGCACTTCATGCCGTCGTGTTCGTTGCCGACAAGCCAGCCCTTGGCGTTTTCGAACGCCATCACGCAGGTCGGGCTGCCATGCAGACCCATCTTGTGTTCCAGGCTGACCACGCTGACCCCGTTGCGTTCCCCCGGATTGCCATCGGCATCGGGGATGTATTTCGGCACCAGGAACAGGCTGATCCCCTTGGTGCCCGGCACGCCGTCCGGCAGCCGCGCAAGAACAAGGTGGCAGACGTTGCCGGTGAAATCGTTGTCGCCCCAACTGATAAAGATCTTCTGCCCGGTGATGGAATAGCTGCCATCGCCTTTGCGTTCCGCCTTGGACCGCAGCGCGCCCACGTCGCTGCCCGCCTGCGGTTCGGTCAGGTTCATGGTGCCGGTCCATTCGCCGGAAATCAGCTTTGGCAGATACAGCGCCTTCATCTCGTCCGTGGCGTGGTGTTCCAGCGCCTCGATCTGGCCTTGCGACATCAGCGGCGCCAGTTCCAGCGACAGGCAGGCCGCGCTCATCATGTCGTTCACCGCCGTCGCCACGGTCAGGGGCAGACCCATGCCGCCGTATTCGGGATCCGCGGAAATACCGATCCAGCCGCCCTCGGCGATCGACCTGAACGCCTCGGCGAACCCGGGAGAGGTGCGCACAACGCCGTTTTCCAGAAAGGCCGGCGTCAGGTCGCCGTTGCGCTGCACCGGGGACATGACCTCTTCGCACATCTTGCCGGCCTCGGTCAGGATCGCGTCGACCACGTCGGGATCGGCCTCGGCAAAGCGGTCGGTCTGACAGATGGCGTCGTAGCCCACGACATTGTTCAGAAGGAAACGAAAATCAGCGACAGGGGCGCGAAATGGCATGGGTACTCTCCAATCCCTTGGCTTGGCATCCGGGCGGTGGAAGGCTATGCAAATGCACCGCCGCCGGGTTCAGCGTTTAGCCCCCCCGAAGGCGGGTTCAAACAAAAACGCGGCGTCACGCCGCCGATGCCTGCCCAGATGCCCGACAAAACCACCCTCGCCCTGACCGACAGCCCCGACGGGATCGCCCAAGCCGCCGAAGTGCTGCGCGCGGGCGGACTGGTCGCCTTTCCGACTGAAACGGTCTATGGCCTTGGCGCGGACGCGGGCGACGACCGCGCGGTTGCCGGGATCTACGCGGCCAAGGGCCGGCCCAGCTTCAACCCGCTGATCGTGCACTTGGCCGACCTGGCCCGTGTGCAGGAACTGGTTGTCTGGAACGACCGGGCCGCGGCGCTGGCACAGGCGTTCTGGCCCGGACCGCTGACCATGGTGCTGCCGCTGCGCCCCGGTGCGCCGGTGTCGAAACTGGTGACCGCCGGGCTGGATACGCTGGCGGTCCGGATGCCGGCCAACGACACCGCCCGTGCCCTGCTGCACGCCTTTGACGGGCCGGTGGCGGCGCCCTCGGCCAACCGCTCGGGCCAGATCAGCCCGACCACCGCGGCGCACGTGGCGCAGGGCCTGACCGGCCGGATCGACGCGGTGCTGGATGGCGGGCCCTGTTCCGTGGGTCTTGAATCGACCATCGTCGGCCTGGTGGGCCAGCCGGTACTGCTGCGCCCCGGGCGGGTCACGGCGGACGATCTGGCCCGGGTCCTGGGCCAGCCGCTGGCCGAACGCAAACAGGCCGAGGCAATCAGCGCGCCGGGGCAACTGGCATCGCATTACGCCCCCAACGCGGGCGTTCGGCTGAACGCGACCGCGTGGCACGACGGAGAGGCGCGGCTGGGGTTCGGCCCTGTGGAGTGCGACCTGAACCTTTCGCCCTCTGCCGATCTGGTCGAGGCTGCGGCACATCTGTTCGACTACCTGCACCGGCTGGATGCGTTGGGGCGTGCCACCATCGCAGTTTCCCCGATCCCGCACCTCGGGCTGGGCGTGGCGATCAACGACAGGCTGTCGCGCGCCGCCGCGCCGCGCACGGTGTCAGGCCCGCCCACCCTCTGACGACAGCGCCATCAGCGGCACCCCGAGAGAGGCGAGCGCCGCCTCCCACTTGTCGGGATCCGGGGTATGGAACACCAGATCCGCGCTTGCATCGCAGGTCAGCCAGCCATTCGCGGCGATCTCACTCTCCAGTTGACCCGGCCCCCAACCGGCATAGCCCAGCATGATCAGGTGAAACCGCGGCCCGCGATCCACCGCGATGTCTTCCAGCACGTCCAGCGTGCCGGTCATGCTGAATCCGTCATCCACCTTCAGCGTCGTCACCGCAGAGGTATAGTCGGGCGTATGCAGCACGAACCCCCGACCCTGCTCCACCGGTCCGCCATAGCGCACCGGTTTTCCGCGCAGGTCGGCATGAGCCTGGATCGACAGCTGTTCCAGCAGCATCGGCAGGGTCACGTCGGCAGTGGGCTTGTTCACGATCAGGCCCATCGCGCCTTCGTGGGAATGGGCGCACAGGTAAACGACACTGTGTTCGAATCGCGGGTCGCCCATGCCCGGCATGGCGATCAGCAGTTTTCCGGTCAGGTCCGTGGCCCCGGACGTCGATGGCATGAACTGTCCTTTCCCTTTCTTCCCATGTTACGATGCTGTGCCTGCCCTGCAAGCACTGCGTTGCGACCGCGACAAGAATGCGACTGTCACGGCCAAGTCTCTGCAAAGTGACTTGGCAATCGCCGTCAAAGGTTTCAATTGAATGCTATGATCCGACGTATCCTGACCACCCTTGCCTCCGTTCTGGCCCTGTCCGGGCCTGCCCTGGCCAGCGACATGCTGACGGCTCAACTGCGCCCGGGATGGCGTCTGCCCAATGGCGACCACATGGCCGCGCTGCACCTGAAGCTGGCGCCGGGATGGAAAACCTACTGGCGCGCGCCAGGCGATGCCGGGGTGCCGCCGGAATTCGATTGGTCGGGCTCCGGCAATGCCGCCAGCGTCACGATCAGTTGGCCCACCCCCAGGGTTTTCGAACTCAGCGGGATGCGCTCTATCGGTTATGTCCAAGAGGTTGTCCTGCCGCTTCGGGTCACGCCCCGTGGCAACGGCGACATCCGGCTGAAGGGCGAAATGATGCTAGGGCTGTGCAAGGACATCTGCATGCCGGAAACCCTGCGCATCACCGCCGACCTGCCTGCGGACAATACCGCCCCCGATCCGGTGATTGCCGCCGCGCTGGCCTCGGTTCCGTTCACCGAGGCAGAGGCCGGCGTGCGCAACGTGACCTGTGACATTGCCCCGGCGGCGCAGGGCCTGCGCCTGACCGCGCGCATCGACATGCCCAAATCCGGCGGCCATGAGGAAACGGTGATCGAGGCTGGAAACGCCGCGATCTGGGCCTCTGAGCCCGAAACCACGCGGCAAGGCCGCACCCTTGTGACCAGCGCCGACCTTGTCCACCTTGACGGCGGGGCCATCGCGCTCGACCGGTCGCAGGTGCGCATCACCGTGCTGGGCAAGAAATACGCCGTCGACATCCAGGGGTGCGACTGACCCCGGCCTTCAGGCCAGGGGCCGGTCGGTTGTTCAGGCCAGCCGCCTTCGGCGGCGGCCGATCACCAACGTCAGTCCGACGATCACGTAGAGCACCAGAACAAGCGCCATCACCCCCGCCAGGAACAGCAACAGCGCCCCAAGGATCGGCGTCAGCCCTGCCAGTTGCGGCAACGCCAGCACGGCGGGCAGGCTGCCCTTTACGGCGACATATCCCATCGTCGCCCCAAGCCACATGATCACCACCGACAACGCAAGGTTCATGGCTCCGCGCACGCTCGCATCGCGGAACCTAAGGCCACGCAGGACCGTCTGGAACAGCCGCGCGATATCGGCCTGGATCGCGATCAGGGCGGGCACCACCAGCAGCACCAGCACAAGCCCGAAGCCAAGGCCATAGACCAGCGTGATCACCGTCGGTTTCAGGAACTGCGCCTGGCTCGAGCTTTCATAAAGCAGCGGCGCAAGACCCAGCACCGTGGTCAGTGTGGTCAGGATCACGGGGCGCAACCGGTCGGCGGCACCGTCGATGATCGACGGCACAATACCGCGGTCGCGGGCGTATTCGTCGATCTGGCTGACCAGCACGATCGAATCGTTGATGATGATCCCTGTCATCCCAAGCAGCCCCACGACCGAGAACATGCTGAGCGGCACATCCCACAACGCATGACCATAGATCGCGCCGACCAGACCGAAGGGAATGACCGACATGACAACCAGCGGCCGCGTCCAACTGGCAAAGACCCACGCAAGCACAAGATAAATCCCCAACAGCACCAGCGTCAGCCCGGTCTTTGCGTCGTTCAGAAAATCGTTTTCCTGCTCGCTCAGCCCTGCCATGCGGTAATCGACCTGCCGGCTCTCGGCGATGCCGGGCAGGATCTCGTCCGCCAGTGCCTTGGTGATCTCTGCCGCGCGCGCCGGGTCGTCTTCGGAAATGTCACCGGTGACGGAAATCGTCCGGATCCCGTTCTCGCGCCGCACGGTCGAAAACCCGGTACGGCGTTCCACGCTGACAAGGTCGGCCAATTGCACATAGGCGCCGGTGGGCGTGCGCATCTGGGTGCGTTCCAGAAAGTCGGCGGTCAGCTCACCCCTGGGCAACTCCACCCGGATCGCCGCGCTGCGGGGCCCGTCCGGATAGGTCGCCGCCTCGATCCCGCCCAGCCGGTTGCGCAGCACTCGGCCCAGCCCGTCGATGGTAAAGCCCAGCGCCTGCCCTTGCGGCGTCAGTTCCAGGATCAGTTCTTCCTTGTCATAGGACAGGTCATCCTCGACCGCCGACACCTCGGGGAAGCGCGCCAACGCCGCCTGCAAATCCTGCGACGCAGCCTTCAGCGTCTCAGCACTGGCGCCATAGAACTGAACGTCCAGCGCATCGCCACCCGGGCCGGACCGCCAGCCACGGAAACTGATGGTTTCGACCATCGGGTGACGGCGCACCGCGTCCTGCAAATCTCCGACAAAGGCAAAAGAAGAATAATCCGGTCGCAAGTCGGATTCGATCAGCTCGATCGAAATACCGCCCAGTTGGTCGATGTCCTTGGATTCCGTGCCGGACAAACCGCGCCCGGCATTGCCGCCGATCTCGGCCATGACATAGACCAGCGGGTTCAGCCCATAGCGTTCCTCGTACTGCTTGGCCACGTCCTCGGTCGCGCGTTGCATCTCGCGCATCATCGCCAGCGTATCTTCGCGCGTCGCGCCCGGGGCCATGGCAAAGTTGCCGGTCACGGACGATTGTTCAGGTGCATTGAAAAAGCGCCAGGTCACGTCACCCTTGATCACCATCGCCACTTGCGAGGCCAGAAACACCACCGCCCCCGCCACAACGGCATAGCGCGCGACAACCACACCGGCCATCAACGGGCGGAACAGATAGGTCCGCACCCAGCGGAAGCCCCGGTTCACAACGCGCGACGGCAAGTCGTACCAGTGTTCCTTGGCCGAATTGGCCAGCGCGTGCGCCATGTGGTTCGGCAGGATCAGGAAACATTCCACCAGCGACGCCAGCAACACCACGATCACGGTAAACGGGATATCGGCAATCAGGTCGCCGAACCGCCCCCCGATCGAGGTCAGGCCAAAGAAGGCGATGATCGTCGTCAGCGTGGCCGAAAACACCGGCAGCGCCATGCGCCGCGCCGCGTTTTCCGCCGCCTCGAACGGGCCTTCGCCCATCCGTGCACGATGATCTGCATGTTCGCCTACCACGATTGCGTCATCGACAACGATGCCCAGGGTGATGATCAGCGCAAAAAGAGAGATCATGTTGATGGTGATGCCAAAGGCATACATCAGGGCCAGCGCCGCAAGCATCGACACCGGAATCCCCGCCGCCACCCAAATCGCGGTGCGCGTATTCAGGAACAGAAACAGCAGCAGAACCACAAGCGCCAGCCCGGTCAGACCGTTATCGACAAGGATATTCAGACGCCCGGTGATCGCTTCGGCGCGGGTGCGGATCAGGTCGATGGTGACGCCCGACGGCAGGGTTGCCTGCATGGTCCTGGCCACGTCCTCGACCTGGTGCTGAATGCCGATGGCATCGCCCTGGTCACTGCGGTCGACACGGACCGAAATCGCCGGGTTGTCGCCGACAAAATAGCTCCGTTCGCGGTCGATCCCTTCGCGCCTGAGCGTCGCCACGTCGCCAACAGTCAGCTTGGACCCGTCGGCATTCGACCGCAGCACAATGGCGGCAATCTGGTCGGCGGCCCGTTTTTCCACACCGGTGCGCACCCGCGCGCCCGCACCGCCCACGTCGCCCGCCGGGTCTGCGTTGACCTCTTCCGCGATCGCGTCGGCGATCTGGCGCATGGTGATGTCATAGGCGATCAGGTTCGACGACGGCACCTCGATGATCGTTTCGGGCGCAGCCAGACCCTGGATCGTGCTTCGGGTGACCCCTTCGGCAAACAGCCGCACCACAAGTTCATCTGCAAACCGCGCAAGCTGGTCCAGCCCCACAGGCCCGGTGATGACGATATCGGTCACCCGGTCCCGCCAGATGCCACGGGTGACCTCTGGCTTTTCGGCTTCTTCGGGCAGATTGCTGACCGTGTCGACCGCCGATTGCACATCGTCGGTGGCTCGTGCCATGTCCCAGCCGGGTTCGAATTCCATCCGGATCCGGGCCGAGCCCTCGCGAGAGGTCGCCTCGGTGCTGTCAACGCCCTCGACGGCCAGCAATGCCGGTTCCAGCACCTGCACGATGGCCTTGTCGACGTCTTCCGCCCCGGCGCCGTCCCAGCGGACCGACACCGTGACGTTGTTAATGACCACATCGGGGAAAAACTGTGCCCGCATGTTCGGAATGACGAACAGCCCCGATGCCAACAGGATCACCAGCAAAAGGTTCGCCATTGTCCGGTGACGAGTGAAATAGGACAGGATACCGCCGCCGGGCGATGCGGGTGCCTTTGCCATGGATCAGCCCCCCATCCGGCTTTCGATGCGTTGCACCACATCGGCCGGCACCTTGGGTTGGGTCAGCCGCGCGAGGATGCGTTGCTTTGCCTCCGACGGCATCCGGTCGTTGCCTTCGACAAAGGCGATCAGCTTGGCGCGGCGTTCCTCGGTCAGTTCCAGCATCTCTGGCTCTTGCGGCGCGCGGTCGGTTTCGCCGCGCAGCGGGCGCACCTTGATGCCAGAGCCCAGCAGCGGCGTGCGTTCCGCGACGACTTCGCGGTCACGCAAACCACGGGCCCGAACCAGAACGTCGTCGCCCTGACGCCGCAACAGGGTCACCTCCATCGCTTCCAGCCGGTCTTCGTCGCCAAGCACCAGCACCGAATTGGACGCATCCAGCGCGGTTGCAGGCAGGCGGGCCACGAAATCCAGCGGCGCCTCTTTCAGCTCGACCGTCACGAAATCTCCCGGTTTGAACCCGGCGGGCGCGTCAAGCGACGCAAACAGTTGCCGCCCGGTCAGGCCTTCACCAACTGACGCGCCTTCGCGGGTCAGCGTGCCCGTCGCGGTCAGGTTGGTCCCGAACACGTCCAGCATCACCGTCACATTTGCCGGGCTCAACTGGCCGTTATCGTCCAGAAGCCGGGCGTATTGCTGGGTCGACACACGAAACGCGACTTCAAGCGCATCGGAGTCGATCAGGTTGGCCAGCTTTTCATTCGATGACACCAGCCGCCCTTCGACCACCGAAACGCCGCTGAGCGTGCCGGAAAACCCGGCGCGGATTTCCGTATCGGCCAAGCGCCGCTCTGCCTCGGCAAGGGCGATGGCCTGACGCGCCAGCTTGGTGGCGGCCTGATCGACGCGCGCCTCGGCGGTGGCCACGGCCTGGCGGCGCGACAGCACGGCCTGCCGCGCGGACGATGCCGCAAGTTCGGCGGTTTCCACGGCGGCGGCGGTGCCGACACCACGGGTTTCAAGATCCTTCTGCCGCTGGAACGCCCGGACCCGCAGATCGGCCTGCTCGGCCGCGGCGGCCAGTTCGTCCCGCGCCAGCGCCAGCGCGCGTTCGGCCTCGCGGGCTTCGGCCTCGGCATCCAGTTGTTCGGATTTGACGCGGTCCAGCACGGCCTGCGCATCGGCGGGATCAACCTGCGCCAGAAGCTGGCCTTCGGTCACGCGCCCACCTTCCTGGAACTCTGGCGCCAGCCGGATCAGCGTGCCGGAACTGGCAGCGCGGATTTCCAGCGTGCGGCTCGACTGTACCTCGCCAAAGGCGGTCAGGACCGGGGTGATCGTTTCGAACGTCGCGGGCACCACGTTCACGGCAAAAACCCGTTCGCGCACCTGCGGCACGCGCGGCTCTTGCGCCATGCGCGCCTCCACGGCATCACGCACCATCACCCCGGCATACACCAAAAGGCCCAGGGTCAGGGATAACAGGAAAAGCCCGGTCAGGCTCTGGCGCAGGAAACGCATGTGAGATCAATCCTTCGGAAGGGGTCGCCGCATATATAGCGAGTTTTGAATACCTGCAAACCCGCGTTCATTATACGTGGGTTTGGGTCATTTCCGTCGCTTATGTTCATCGAGACGTGGAAAAATCTCGACAAAGTTACAGGGCCGATGCCGGTAGTCGAGTTGTTTGACCAGAATTTCATCCCAGGCGTCCTTGCAAGCCCCGGTGCTGCCGGGCAATGCAAACAGATAGGTCCCGTTTGCGACCCCGCCAGTGGCCCGGCTTTGAATCGCCGAGGTGCCGATCTTTTGCATCGAAACGATGGTAAAGACCGTGCCGAACGCGTCGATTTCCTTCTCATAGACATCGCGGTGCGCCTCGACCGTCACGTCGCGCCCGGTCAACCCGGTTCCCCCGGTCGAGATGATTACGTCAATCTCCGGGTCGGCGCACCACGCCCGCAACTGATCGGCGATCTCCTTGCGTTCGTCGCGCAGGATCAGGCGCGCGGCCAGGGTGTGGCCCGCCGCTTCGATCCGGGCGACCAGCGTGTCGCCGGATTTGTCCTCGGCCAGCGACCGGGTGTCGCTGACGGTCAGAACGGCGATGCGAACCGGGATGAATTCCTTGCTTTCGTCGATACGGGACATGGGCGGCCTTTGTCTTGCGGATTTCCGCAACAGATGTGGCCCGCACACCGCAACGTCAATCGGACAAGCTGTTGCAGCACCGTCAGCGGCGCAAATGTGCCTGCAAAGCCAGCAGATCGGCCCAGGCTTCGCGCTTGGCATGGGGTTGGCGCAGCAAATAGGCCGGGTGGAACATCGGCAGCACCGGCTTGCCCCAGACCTCGTCCCAGGTGCCGCGCAGGCGGGTAATGCCCCGGCGTTTCAACACCGCCTGGCAACTGATGTTGCCCATCAGCACGATCACGTCCGGCGCGGCCAGGGCCACATGGCGTTCCAGGAACGGCAGCATCATCGCGATTTCATCCGGACGCGGGTCGCGGTTCTGCGGCGGCCGCCAGGGCAGAACATTGGTGATATAGACCGCCTGCGCCGGATCGTCGGCGCTGCGCGCCATGCCGATGGCCGCCAGCATCCGGTCCAGAAGTTGCCCCGCCCGCCCGACAAAGGGCTTGCCCTGCAAATCCTCGTCCCGGCCCGGCGCTTCGCCAATGATCATGACCCGAGCGGCAGGATCGCCGTCGGAAAACACCAGATTGCGCGCGCCCTGTTTCAGCTCGCAATGGGGATAGGCCGCCATCGCCGCCTGCAACGCCGGAAGCGTCGCCGCGTCCTTCGCGGCGTTCCGCGCTTCGGCCAGCGGATCGGCCTCTGGCGGTTTGGCGCCTTGGCCGGCGGGGCCGGTCGAAGGCGCAACCGCTTCGGGTTTCCGGGCTTTTTCGGGCAGTTCAAGCCGATTCACCGGGACATCGCCGATCGCCTCGGTCGCGCCAAGTTCGATCTGCCAGTCCAGCAGAGCTTTTGCCGTATGCCAATCCAGTGCCGATTCCATCCGCGAACCCTATCCTTTGCGCGACAAGAGAGAAAGCCGCAGCGCTGTCCACTTGCCGGGGGGGCGCGGCGTTTCTATAACCCCTTCGACCCGACCCAAGGAGCCCGCCCATGCGTTTCGATCAACGTCACCTGCTGGGGATCGAACATCTGCGCCCCGACGAGATCACGACGCTGCTGGATCTGGCCGACAAATATGTCGAACTGAACCGCCGCCGCGACAAGCATTCCCGCACCCTGGCCGGGCTGACGCAGATCAACATGTTCTTCGAAAACTCGACCCGCACGCAGTCCAGTTTCGAACTGGCCGGCAAGCGGCTGGGCGCGGATGTGATGAACATGTCGATGCAGGCGTCCAGCATCAAGAAGGGCGAAACCCTGATCGACACCGCGCTGACACTGAACGCGATGCACCCCGACCTGCTGGTCGTGCGGCACCCGCATTCCGGCGCGGTCGACCTGCTGGCGCAAAAGGTCAACTGCGCGGTGATCAACGCCGGTGACGGACGCCACGAACACCCCACACAGGCACTGCTGGATGCGCTGACGATCCGCCGCGCCAAGGGCCGCATTCACCGTCTGAACATCGCGATCTGCGGCGACATCGCCCACAGCCGCGTGGCGCGGTCGAACCTGCTGCTGTTGGGCAAGATGGAAAACCGCGTGCGCCTGATCGGTCCGCCGACGCTGATGCCCAACCGGATCGGCGACTTCGGGGTCGAGGTCTATGACGATATGCGCGAGGGTCTGAAAGACGTGGACGTCGTCATGATGCTGCGGCTTCAGAAGGAACGTATGGACGGCGGGTTCATCCCGTCGGAACGCGAATATTTCCATCGCTTTGGACTGGATGCCGAAAAGCTGTCCCATGCCAAGGACGACGCCATCGTGATGCACCCCGGACCAATGAACCGCGGCGTCGAAATCGACGGCACGCTGGCCGACGACATCAACCGCAGCGTGATCCAGGAACAGGTGGAAATGGGTGTCGCCGTGCGCATGGCCGCGATGGATCTTCTGGCCCGCAACCTGCGCGCCAGCCCCAAGGAGGTGATGGTATGAGCGACCGGATGGACATCCGTGAAAGTGACGCCGGCATTGTCCGGGTCTTCCACCTTGACCTGCCACCCGAGGCGATCGAACGCTTCACCGTGCAGGCCGGTACCGGGGAATGGCCGCTTTTGTACGGGCTGGGCGCAAAGAAACTCAGCGCCAGCTTCATCGACGTGGTGCGCATCCGCGACCTGGAAGACATGCCGCTGACCAGCTACCTGCACCAGGCCCACGGCATCCCCGAAGACCAGCTGCGCGACAATGCCGGGCAGTTGAACCGGTTGCGCGGGCATGTCCTGATCCTGCCCAGCCAGGCCTTCGCCCATACCGCTCAATCGCTGACCATCCGCACCCCGCTGCGCTGGGTCGGCACGTTCCAGGAAATCAGACCGACCCGCGCCAAGGCGCCGCTGCGGTCGAAATCGGCCCGGGGCAGCATCGGCGGCGGCAGGGCCTCGGCCAGGTCCGGACCCGGCCTGCCGATTGTCAAACTGGCGCTGGCGGCAATGGCCACGGTGGTGATCCTGGGGATTGCCGCCGTTTACCTGGCCGGGGGCTGAGCCATGGCACAGGCTCCCGACGGCTGGGACGGCATTCTTGACCCGAACGAAACGATCCTGTGGCAGGGTCGCCCCGATGCGGGGTTGAACATCGGTCCGGCCAATATCCTGACCGCCGTTTTCGGCACGTTCTTTTCGGGCTTCGCGCTGTTTTGGATGATCATGGCCATGCAGGCGGGCGGCGCTTTCTGGATGTTCGGCCTGATCCACTTTTCCGTGGGCATCGGAATCGTCGTCACTGCGCTGTTCGGCACGGCCTTTGTGCGGCGGCACACCTGGTACACGCTGACAGACCGACGCGCCTTTATCGCGACCAACATGCCGGTGATCGGGCGCAAGCTCAAAAGCTATCCGATCACCGGTGACACCGTGCTGGAATTTGACGATGCCGACCTGCCCAGCATCTGGTTCGCACAGGACTATCGCCGCACCAAGCGCGGCCACCGCACGGTCAAGCGCGGCTTCGAGCGGCTGCCCGACGCCCGCACCGTCTATCAATCCATGCGTGACATTCAGCGAAAGGCCGGTTGATGAAATTCACCCCTGACCGCCAAACCTATATCCGGTCCAACACCCGGCTTGCTGCCGGGGCCATGGTCATCGGGGTGCTGGCCCTTTGGCTCATGGGGGATCCCCATGTCTGGACCGGAGCCATCGGCGGGCTGGCGGCCATCGCGCTGCGCGGCTGGTACCTGATGGACGAAGCGCTGGCCGAAGAATGGGAACTGGCGGACGGTCGGTTGACCTGCGCCAACGGCCGGATCATCGCGCTGGCCGAGATCGAAAAGGTCCGCACCATGTGGGGCCTGGTGCAGGTCGTGACCAAATCCGGCGACAAATACCTTCTCAAGAACATGCCCGACCCGGAACGCGTGGCGTCGGCCATCGACGCCGCCCGGCGCTAGCGGCAGACAGGACAGTTCCATGACCTCTACCCTTCTTGACAACGCCCGCCTGGTCGACCCCGAAGCCGGTACGATCACCCCGGGCGCCGTGCTGATCGAAGCCGGGAACATTAAAGAAGTATTAACGCAACCTGTTGAAAATACAGAGATGTTTCGCGCGCGAAACATCTCCGTCGTGAACTGCGGCGGCCGTTATCTGGCTCCGGGGATCGTGGACATCGGGGTAAAGGTCGGCGAACCGGGCGAACGGCACAAGGAAAGCTATGCCTCGGCCGGACGTGCCGCGGCGGCCGGCGGCGTGACCACCATTGTCACCCGGCCCGACACCGCACCGCCCATCGACACGCCCGAAGCGCTGGAATTCATCCGCCGCCGCGCCGCCGAGGACAGCGTTGTCAACGTCGCCCACATGGCCGCGCTGACCAAGGGCCGTGACGGGCGCGAGATGACCGAGATCGGTTTCCTGATGGATGCGGGCGCGGTGGCGTTCACCGATTGCAGCCGCGTCGTCGCCGACACCAAGGTGCTCAGCCGCGCGATGACCTATGCCCGCAGCCTTGGCGCACTGATCGTGGCGCATCCGCAGGACCCGGGCCTGTCCAGGGGGGCGTGCACCACCAGTGGCAAGTTTTCCAGCCTGCGCGGTCTGCCCGCGGTGTCGCCGATGGCCGAACGCATGGGGCTGGATCGCGATATGGCGCTGGTCGAAATGACCGGCGTCGCCTATCACGCCGACCAGATCACCACCGCCCGTGCCCTGCCCGCGCTGGACCGCGCCAAGCGCAACGGGCTGAACGTGACCGCCGGGATCTCGATCCATCATCTGACGCTGAACGAACTGGACGTGGCCGACTATCGCACCTTCTTCAAGGTGACGCCGCCGCTGCGGTCGGAAGACGACCGGCAAGCGGCGATCGAGGCGGTGCGCAGCGGTCTGATCGACGTGATCTGCACCATGCACAGCCCGCAGGACGAAGAATCCAAACGCCTGCCCTTCGAAGAGGCTGCCAGCGGCGCTGTCGGGCTGGAAACCCTGCTGCCTGTCGTCCTGCGGCTGTACCACGGCGACGCGCTTGACCTGCCGACGCTGTTCCGCGCGCTGTCGCTGAACCCCGCCAAGCGGCTGGGGCTGCCCGGCGGACGGATGGCCGCGGGTGCACCCGCCGACCTGGTTCTGTTCGACCCCGACAAGCCGATCATCGTCGACCGGTTCAAGCTGCAATCCAAATCCAAGAACACGCCGTTTGACGGCGCCCGGCTTCAGGGTAAGGTCCTTGCGACCTATGTTGGCGGTAACGAAGTCTATCGGAGCGCGTGATGCCCCCTGTTGAAAGCACTCTGACCGCTCTTGGGCTTTGGGCCCTCCTTGGGTATCTGCTGGGCTCGATCCCGTTTGGCATGGTCATCACCAAGGCGATGGGGCTGGGCAACCTGCGCCAGATCGGATCGGGCAACATCGGCGCCACCAACGTGCTGCGCACCGGCAACAAGGGCGCCGCCGCGGCGACGCTGCTGCTGGACGGCGGCAAAGGCGCGGCTGCTGTCCTGCTGGCCCGCGCCGTGGCGGGCGAGGACGCGGCGCAACTGGCCGGGCTGCTGGCGTTTCTGGGCCACTGTTTCCCGGTCTGGCTGGGCTTCAAGGGCGGCAAGGGGGTGGCCACCTTCCTGGGCCTGATGCTTGCCCTGGCCTGGCCGGTGGGGATCGCCTGTTGCCTGACCTGGCTGGCGGCGGCCTTTGCCTCGCGCATATCGTCGGTCGGGGCATTGGTGGCGGCGCTGTCTGCGCCGGTGTGGATGCAGCTTCTGGGCTATGGCGGCGCGATGGCGCTGGCGGTGGTGCTGATGGCGGTGGTGTTCTGGCGCCACGGTGCCAACATCGCGCGGCTGCGCGCCGGGACGGAACCGAAGATCGGCAAGAAGGGCTGATCAGTCCACCGGATGCGCCACAAGCTGGTCCCGGATCAGGTCGGCCACTTCGGCGGGATGGGTGATCGGCACCATGTGACCGGCCCCTGCAATCACCACGTCGCGCGCATGGGGCATCCGCCGCACCATCGTCTGGTGAATGCCTTCGACCAGCCGGGGCGACTGCGCCCCGCGGATCAGCAGCGTGTCCTGCGTCACCGCTTCCAGCCTGCCGGGGTCCAGCACACCCAGGTGGTCGTCCAGAAACAGCCGGTCGGTTTCGCAGATCAACGGCATGTTGCGGGCAAAGCTGTCCTGCTGGTCGGGTGGCAGCTTGCCCCACGGCATCCCGCCGCCCCAGACCTTGGTGAAAGCCTCGGCCGCGGCGTGCAGTTGGCCGGCCTGGACCAGTTCCCGGATCGACACCGCCCAGCGGTGATAGGGGTCGAACACGTCAGGCAAGCTGACCTTGGCCGCCGCCATGACCACCGGCTCGATCAGGGTCAGGCCCGACACCTGCGCGGGCAATTCCTGCGTCAGACGCAACGCGACGGTGCCGCCGAAACTGTGCCCGACCAGAAAACTGCTGTCGCGCAGCAGGTCACGGGCAATCGCGGTCACCACGTCGTGAATCCCTTCCGCGGTGTCCGGCGGGGCGCTGCGTCCGTGCCCCGGCATGTCGAACGCGTCGACGGTCAGCAGATCGCCCAGCCGGTCCGCCACGCCGCGCCACACGCCGGAATGCGCCAGCCCGCAATGCAGGAATATCGCGTGCTTTGGGCCCGTACCGAAGCGGCGATGATACACCGCCCCCATTACAGCGCCCCGGACAGGTGTGCGTCCAGATCGTCCAGCCGGTCCTGGCCCCAGAATTTTTGCCCGCTATCGACCACGACATAGAACGGTGCGCCGAAAACCCCGGCCTCGACCGCCTCTTCCAGGTTTCGGGCATAGGTTTCCGCGCCAACCAGCAGACCGCTGTCGGTCAACCCCGGATCGAACCCCGCCTGGGCCAGCGCGGCACGGATCACCGCATCGTCGGCCACGTCCTTGTCCTCGGCCCAGCAGGCGCGCAGGATCGCGTGCACCAGGGCCCCCAGATCGCCACCCCCCGCCTTTTGCGCGGCGATGATCGCATAGGACGATGGCGCGGCATTCGCCGGGAAATGCGCCGGGGTCAGGTTCAGCGGCATCCCCGACTTGCGCGATTGCCGCGCAAGTTCCTGCGCCCGGTACTGCATCCGCGCCGGGGCCCGGTCTTTCGGGTGGGTGCCGCCCGTACGCGGGAACAACGCCAGGATATCGACCGGCTTATACGTGATCTGCGCCCCATGCCTTGCGGCGATGTTTTCCAACCGCAGCCCCGCAAGATAGGTGAACGGTGAGATCGTAGAGAAATAGTAATCAATCTGAGCCATTTGGTCCCTCCCCGGCGCACGATGCTTTCCGGCAGGTAAGGTGCATGTTAAGGGCGTGTCAACTTCACGAATCTGTCGGACACGACGCCATCGGAGCCTGCCACCATGCCCACCGTTGTCGAACCCAAACTGATTGCCGGGAACGGCAACAAGCCCCTCGCCAATGCCATTTCGCGACGGATGTCGCTGTACCGGGGCATGAGCGTCAAACCTGTCGATGCCCGCGTCGAACGGTTCAACGATCAGGAAATCTTTGTCGAGGTTTACGAAAACGTCCGGGGCGAGGACATGTTCATCGTCCAGTCGACGTCGAACCCGGCCAATGACAACCTGATGGAACTGCTGATCATGGCCGACGCGCTGCGCCGGTCGTCGGCGGCGCGCATCACCGCCGTGCTGCCCTATTTCGGCTACGCCCGCCAGGATCGCCGCACCAAGGCACGCACCCCGATCAGCGCCAAGCTGGTGGCGAACATGATGGTCACCGCCGGGATCGAACGGGTTCTGACGATGGACCTGCATGCGGCCCAGATTCAGGGCTTCTTCGACATCCCCGTCGACAACCTTTACGCCAGCCCGATTTTTGCGCTGGACCTGAAAACCCAGTTCAAGGACCAGATGAGCGATGTCATGGTCGTGTCGCCCGACGTCGGCGGCGTGGCCCGCGCCCGCGAATTGGCCAAGCGGATCAACGCGCCGCTGTCGATCGTTGACAAACGCCGCGAAAAACCCGGCGAGATCGCCGAAATGACCGTGATCGGGGACGTGACCGGCAAGACCTGTATCATCGTCGACGACATCTGCGATACCGCCGGCACGCTGTGCAAAGCGGCCGAGGTGTTGTGCCAGCACGGCGCGAAAGAGGTGCACGCGTACATCACGCACGGCGTTCTGTCCGGCCCGGCCGTTGAGCGCATCACCAATTCGGTGATGAAATCGCTGGTCATCACGGATTCGATCCCGGCCACCGACGCAGTGACCGGTGCGCAGAACATCCGCGTTCTGCCGACAGCTCCGATGTTTGCGCAGGCGATCCTGAACATCTGGAACGGCACTTCGGTGTCATCGCTGTTTGACGACGACACTCTGGGGCCGATCTACGAAGGCATCCTTTGATCCAGTGAAAGCCCCGGACCTGCGCCGGGGCTTTTGCTTTCAGACGTCCCAGTCGTCGGCAAATCCAAGTTCGCCAAACGCGATCCAGGTCAGCCTGACACGCGCGACGCGGCTATCAGACCATGTCTTGAACACAAGGTCGAACCCGTCGCGCGTGATGTGTTCCGCGATGCATTCACAGCGCAGGTTGACCGAGGTATCGGCATCCAGCATCGACATGGCGACCTGCACCACCGGGCGCGATTTGTACGGTTCCGAGAAGGTGATCGTACGGCGGCGTTCGCGGCTGCCCTGCCCCGTCCACATCGCGCCGCCGTCTTCGAATTCGGAAAAGACCAAGGCGTCGCCCTGTTCGACACCGATTGACTGGCTTGCGAACCTGCGCATGGCAGTCCTCCGTTAACCCGTTCCGAGTGCAGCAAAATTCCAGGGCTTTGGAAAGCGAAAAGGCCCCACCTCGCGGCAGGGCCCTTGATTTCTTGCAGTCCTGACGGATCAGAGCGACGGCTGCTTCGGGTCCAGCCCGATATGGGTGCCAAGCGCCATCATGTCGGCCAGCAGCTTGGCGGCCTCGTCGACCGGGCCGGGTTCGTTGTGCTCGGCTTCCTTCGCCTGCTTGTAGGCGTGGTGAGCCTCGTCCATGATCTCGTCATAGGTGGCCTGGTCCATGTCGCCCTTGGGCAGGGCGCGTTCGGCCAGAACCGACAGGCTTTCACCGATCTGTGCGAACCCGCCGGTGACGACGAATTCCTCGGTGCCCGTGGTGGTTTCCACCTTCAGGATACCGGGGCGCAACGTGGTGATCAGCGGCGCATGGTTCGGCATCGCGGTCAGGTCGCCGTCGGCACCCGGAATCTGCACAGAGGTGACCTCTGCCGACATCAGGTTGCGTTCCGGGCTGACCAGATCGAACTTCATAGTGTCTGCCATGGGAAACTCCTTTCAAGCCGGGGGCACGGGATGTGCCCCCGAACCGGGATGATTAGGCAGCGTCTGCGGCCATCTTCTCGGCCTTCGCGATCACCTCGTCGATGCCGCCAACCATGTAGAAGGCGCCTTCGGGCAGGTGGTCGTATTCGCCAGCCACAACGGCCTTGAACGACTTGATGGTGTCTTCCAGCGGAACCTGGACACCGTCAGAGCCGGTGAAGACCTTTGCCACGTCGAACGGCTGCGACAGGAAGCGCTGGATCTTACGGGCACGGGCCACGGTCAGCTTGTCCTCTTCCGACAGTTCGTCCATCCCGAGGATGGCGATGATGTCCTGAAGCGACTTGTAGCGCTGCAGGATACCCTGAACGTCACGCGCAACGTCGTAGTGTTCCTGGCCCACGATCAGCGGATCCATCAGACGCGAGGTCGAATCGAGCGGGTCCACCGCCGGGTAGATGCCCAGTTCGGAAATCGCACGGTTCAGAACCGTGGTTGCGTCAAGGTGCGCAAAGGTGGTTGCAGGCGCCGGGTCGGTAAGGTCGTCGGCGGGAACGTACACGGCCTGAATGGAGGTAATCGATCCATTCTTGGTCGAGGTGATGCGTTCCTGCATGGCACCCATGTCGGTCGCCAGCGTCGGCTGATAGCCCACGGCCGACGGGATACGGCCCAGCAGAGCGGACATTTCCGAACCGGCCTGCGTGAAGCGGAAGATGTTGTCGACGAAGAACAGAACGTCGGTCCCGGTTGCGTCGCGGAACTGTTCTGCCAGCGTCAGACCGGTCAGAGCGATCCGTGCGCGTGCACCCGGCGGCTCGTTCATCTGGCCGAAGCACAGAGCAATCTTGGAGTCGGTCAGGTTGTCCGGGGTCAGAACGCCGGATTCGATCATTTCGTGGTAAAGGTCGTTGCCTTCGCGGGTCCGTTCACCCACGCCAGCGAACACCGACAGACCCGAGTGCACCTTTGCGATGTTGTTGATCAGTTCCTGGATAAGAACCGTCTTGCCCACACCAGCGCCACCGAACAGGCCGATCTTGCCGCCCTTTGCATAGGGTGCCAGCAGGTCGATGACCTTGATGCCGGTCACGAGGATTTCCGCCTCGGTCGACTGTTCCGAGAAGTCGGGTGCCGGGGCGTGGATCGGGCGATACTCGTCTGCCTCGATCGGGCCTTTTTCGTCGATCGGCGCACCGGTCACGTTGATGATGCGGCCCAGCGTTGCGGTGCCCACCGGAACGGTGATCGCCGCGCCGGTGTCGGTCACTTCCTGACCGCGAACCAGACCTTCGGTCGCGTCCATTGCGATGGTGCGAACAGTGTTCTCACCAAGGTGCTGTGCAACTTCGAGAACCAGCGTCTTGTCGCCATTCTCGGTGTTCAGCGCGTTCAGAATTGCCGGCAGGTGGTCGTCGAACTGCACGTCGACCACGGCGCCAATCACCTGGGTGATCTTGCCCTTTGCGTTTGCCATTTGTCGTCTCCGGTTCTTAGAGCGCCTCGGCGCCCGAGATAATTTCGATCAGTTCGTTCGTGATGACGGCCTGACGCGAACGGTTGTATTCGATGGTCAGCTTGTCGATCATCTCGCCCGCGTTGCGCGTTGCGTTGTCCATGGCCGACATCCGCGAACCCTGCTCGGAGGCAGAGTTCTCGAGCAGGGCCGAGAAGACTTGCGTTGCGACACCGCGCGGAAGCAGATCGGCGAGGATTTCCTCTTCGCCCGGTTCGTAGTCGTAGAGCGTCGAGGCGCCCTCTTCCTGCGAACCTTCGCTTTCGTAAGCGGCAGGGATGATCTGCAGGGCCGTGGGGTCCTGGCTGATGACCGAGTTGAACTTCGCGAAGAAGATCGTCGCGACATCGAATTCACCCGCATCAAAGCGGCCGAGCACGTCACGCGCGATATCCTGCGCATTGCCGTAGCCGATGCGCTTGACGTCGGACAGGTCGATGTGGCCGACGAACAGGCTGGCGTATTCGCGCTTGAGCTGTTCGCGACCCTTCTTGCCGACGGTCAGGATCTTCACGGTTTTGCCGTGCGCCTGAAGGTCTGCGATCTTGGTCTTGGCCAGCTTCACGATGTTGGTGTTGAAGCCGCCGCACAGCCCGCGTTCGGCGGTCATCACCACCAGCAGGTGCACGTCGTCCTTGCCCGTCCCGGCCAGAAGCCGGGGCGCGCTGTCACTGTCGCCGACCGAAGAGGCCAGAGCCGCCATCACCGCGTTGAAGCGGTCGGCATAAGGCCGCGCCGCTTCGGCCGCGTCCTGTGCCCGCCGCAGTTTCGCGGCGGCCACCATCTGCATGGCCTTGGTGATCTTGCGGGTCGATTTGACCGACTCGATCCTGTTTTTTAGGTCCTTGAGGCTAGGCATGTCCCAGTCCCCTTATGCAAAGTCCGAGGCGTATTCGTCCAGAACGGCCTTGATCTTGGCTTCTGCGTCACCCTTGATCTTCGGATCGTCTTTGGTGATCCAGTCAAGCAGGTCCTGGTGCTTGCCGCGCACATGGGCCAGCAGACCCTTTTCGAAGCGGCTCACGTCCCGGACGGCGACCTTGTCGAGGTAACCCATGGTACCGGCGCAGATCACAATGACCTGTTCGGCGTTGGTCAGCGGCGAATACTGCGGCTGCTTCATCAGTTCGGTCAGACGCGCACCACGGTTCAGCAGCTGTTGGGTTGCGGCGTCGAGGTCGGAACCGAACTGGGCGAAGGCCGCCATTTCGCGGTACTGGGCCAGCGACAGTTTGATCGGGCCTGCGACCGACTTCATCGAGTTGGTCTGAGCGGACGAGCCGACGCGCGAAACCGACAGACCGGTGTTGACGGCGGGGCGGATGCCCTGGTAGAACAGTTCGGTTTCCAGGAAGATCTGGCCGTCGGTGATCGAGATCACGTTGGTCGGAATAAACGCCGACACGTCGCCACCCTGGGTTTCGATGATCGGCAGCGCGGTCAGCGAACCGGCGCCGTTGTCTTCGTTCAGCTTTGCCGACCGTTCCAGCAGGCGCGAGTGGAGATAGAAAACGTCACCCGGGTAAGCTTCGCGGCCCGGCGGGCGACGCAGCAGCAGGGACATCTGACGATAGGACACGGCCTGCTTGGACAGGTCATCATAGATGATCAGTGCGTGCTTGCCGTTGTCGCGGAAATATTCCGCCATCGCGGTGGCCGAATAGGGTGCCAGGAACTGCATCGGCGCCGGGTCGGACGCGGTTGCGGCCACGACGATCGTGTAGTCGATGGCGCCGCTTTCTTCCAGCTTCTTCACCAGCTGGGCCACGGTCGAACGCTTCTGACCGATGGCGACGTAGATGCAGTAAAGCTTCTTGCTTTCGTCGTCGCCAGCGGCGTCGTTGTAGGATTTCTGGTTCAGGATCGCGTCCAGGGCCACGGCGGTCTTGCCGGTCTGACGGTCACCGATGATCAGTTCGCGCTGACCGCGACCGATCGGGATCATGGCGTCAACGGCCTTCAGGCCGGTTGCCATGGGTTCGTGCACCGATTTACGCGGGATGATGCCCGGGGCCTTGACGTCTGCGATGCGACGCTCGGAGGCGGCGATCGGACCCTTGCCGTCCAGCGGGTTGCCCAAGCCGTCAACAACGCGACCCAGCAGCGCTTCGCCAGCCGGCACGTCCACGATGGACTTGGTGCGCTTGACGGTGTCGCCTTCCTTGATGTCGCGGTCGGACCCGAAGATAACGATACCGACGTTGTCGCTTTCCAGGTTCAGCGCCATGCCCATGATGCCGCCCGGGAATTCGACCATTTCACCGGCCTGAATGTTGTCGAGGCCGTAAACGCGCGCGATACCGTCCCCGACGGACAGCACACGACCTACCTCAGCAACTTCGGCCTCCTGACCGAAGTTCTTGATCTGGTCCTTTAGGATCGCAGAAATCTCGGCTGCTTGGATACCCATTTATCCGACCTCTTTCATTGCATTCTGGAGGGAGTTGAGCTTGGAGCGGATCGACGTGTCGATCATCTTCGAGCCCACCTTAACGACAAGACCGCCGATGAGAGCTTCATCGACGGTCGCATTGATGATGACGTCACGACCGATTTGCGCCTTCAGCGTTTCGGTCAGTTTCTTGCTTTGGGTGGCGGTCAGCGCCTTGGCCGAGGTTACCTCGGCAGTCACTTCACCCTTGTCTTCCGCAATCATGTCAAGCAGGCGCGCAACCATCTGCGGCACCACGAACAGGCGGCGCTTGGACGCCATCAGTTGCAGCACCTTCGACAGCGACGGGATCAAACCCATCTTGTCGGCGATAGCGGCGATGGCTGCGCCCTGCGCATCGCGCGAATAGATGGGAGAGCTCAGGAGATCGCGCAAATCCGCGCTTTCCCCCAACGCGGTGCCCAGGTCCTTGAGATTGGCTTCAAGTTTGGGAAGATTCTTGTTTTCCTTCACGATCTCGAAGACCGCGGTCGCATAGCGGTCGGCGATGCCGGAGGAAATCGAAGCTGATTCAGACACGTCCACCCTTCCGATATTAGGCCCCCGTGACGCGCAGGTTCACTGGCGTCCGAGGGCGTTACGTGCGCCTTGTTCGGTTCCAAGGCATCAAAATCAGCGCGGATGTAGCAGAGCTACCCCAACCTAGCAACATGGTAACGAAGAAATAACGATTGCGCTAAACCGTGGGAAAACAAACGCTTGTCAAAAAGCGCGACCATTTGCGCGAAAAGAACATGTGGGAAACCCTCGCAATTTCGTGACGATGCACGATTCTTGTGCAGTTTTTCCGGGCATTTGCGTTTTCTGCGATCAACGTGCCCGGCGGGACGGCGGGTGGGGCGTCGTGCCAAAGGCACGCGCGACAGACGTCGTCATACCGGCTTGGCATTGCCGGCCGGTCGCGGCGTCAGCACCTCGAGCGGGTTCAGCACCCGCACCGCCTCGTCCACGCCGCGCTGGCTTGGGGGGTGCCGTTTCGCGGCCTCCAGCATCATCACGCCGCCGGCCATGACCGCCGGGATCGCCCGGCCCATCTGTTCCCACAGGCCTGCGGACTTCATCCAGAACCGGCGGGTCGAGGGTGGCTGGTACAGCACCGAGACATGCTTTTCGGGCACGAAGTCGTGCTTGCGCAACTGCGCTTCAAGCTGTCCGCGCGAATACGGCCGGCCAAAGCCAAAAGGCGTCGCATCGCTGCGTGCCCAAAGCCCCGACCGGTTCGGTACGATGAACAGCGCCTTTCCCCCCGGTCCAAGCACGCGGTAACATTCGTCCAGCAGTTCAGACGGGCTTTCCGACGTTTCCAGCCCGTGCATCAGGATCAGCCGGTCGACCTGCCCGGTGTCCACTGGCCAACGGGTTTCCTCGCACAGAACCGAAACGTTGGGCTGGCCTGCCGGCCAGTGCATCACACCCTGCGGCGACGGCATCAGCCCGATCACCCGGCGCGCATCGGGAAGGAAGGGACGCAAGAGCGGCACGGCAAAACCATAGCCCACAACGGTCTGCCGCTGCGCCTCGGGCCAGAAACGCCGGACTTCGTTGCGCACGATGCGTTGCGCGGCACGCCCCAACGCGCTGCGGTAATAGAACTCTCTCAGGTCGCGCACATCCAGGTGCATTGCAGCCGGTCCCCTGATCGGTCAGTCTGACAGCACGATACCAGTGCGAAAAGGAAAGACCATGCCCCTCGACATCGTCACGGTGCCCTGCCTGTCTGACAACTATGCCTACATCGTCAAAGGCCCCGATGGCGTGTGCCTGATCGACGCGCCCGAGGCCGGGCCGATCATCGACGCGCTGGAGGCGCGTGGCTGGAGCCTGGGCGTGATCCTGATCACCCATCACCACCACGACCATGTCGGCGGGGTCGAGGAACTGCGCACGAAATACGGCTGCAAGGTCATGGGTCCCAAGGCCGAAGAAGCCAAGCTTCCCCCCCTCGACATGGCGCTGGAGGAAGGCATGAATGGTGGCGAGGGCGAAGGCTATACCGTGCCGCTGCATGTGCCGGGCCACACGCTGGGCCACATGGCGTTCCATTTTCCGCGCGGCAAGGCGGTGTTCACCGCCGACAGCCTGATGGCGCTGGGATGCGGACGGGTGTTCGAGGGCACGATGCCGATGATGTTCGACAGCCTGTCGAAGCTGGCCGCCCTGCCGCCCGACACAATGGTCTATTCCGGCCATGAATACACCACTGGCAACGCAAGGTTCGCCCTGACCATCGACCCCGACAATACCGCGCTGCAGGCCCGGGTCGCGCGCGTGACAAAAGCGCGCGCCGACGGGGAACCGACCGCGCAGGTGCTATTGTCCGAGGAACTGGCGACCAATCCGTTCCTGCGCGCCGCAGACCCCGCCATCCGTGCGCGACTGGGCATGGAGGCCGCAAGCGACGCCGATGTCTTTGCGGAAATCCGTGCCCGAAAAGACGCATTCTAGGCCGCTTTTCACGGCACATTTCGATGCCGCGCTGAAATGTGAGCGTCGGCCCCGAAGAAAAAACTTGAAGATACAAGGCAATCGACCAAACTTTAAGAGTAAGAGGCAAAGCTGGCCGAACCACAGGCCCGCACAAACAGAAGGAGCACCACAAGTGCCTTCATTCTCGAACACCCTTGAGCAGGCGATCCATTCGGCGTTGGCGCTGGCCAATTCCCGGTCGCATGAATTCGCAACGCTGGAGCATTTGCTGCTGGCGTTGATCGACGAGCCTGACGCGTTGCGCGTCATGAAGGCCTGTTCCGTCGACACCGAAGAATTGCGCGGCACGCTTGTCGACTACATCGACGACGACCTGTCGAACCTCGTGACCGATATCGAAGGGTCCGAAGCCGTGCCGACCGCCGCGTTCCAGCGCGTGATCCAGCGCGCCGCGATCCATGTCCAGTCTTCGGGCCGGACAGAGGTGACGGGCGCGAACGTGCTGGTCGCGATTTTCGCCGAACGGGAATCGAACGCCGCTTACTTCCTGCAGGAACAGGAAATGACCCGCTATGATGCCGTGAACTTTATCGCGCATGGTGTGGCCAAGGATCCCGCCTTCGGCGAAAGCCGCCCGGTGTCCGGGGCGACAGAAAACGAGGAAGAGACCGCGCAAAGCGCCGACAGCACCGATCAGAAGGAATCGGCCCTGGGCAAGTATTGCGTCGATCTGAACGCAAAATCGCGGGATGGCGACATCGACCCGCTGATCGGGCGCGAACACGAGGTTGAGCGCTGCATCCAGGTGCTGTGCCGCCGCCGCAAGAACAACCCTCTGCTGGTGGGCGACCCCGGTGTCGGCAAGACCGCCATCGCCGAAGGCCTGGCGCGCAAGATCGTGTCCGGCGAGGTGCCAGAGGTTCTGGCCAATGCCACGATCTACAGCCTCGACATGGGAGCCTTGCTGGCAGGTACCCGCTATCGCGGTGACTTCGAAGAACGTCTGAAAGCTGTCGTGAACGAGCTTGAGGATCACCCCGACGCGGTCCTGTTCATCGACGAGATCCACACCGTGATCGGTGCCGGGGCTACGTCGGGCGGCGCCATGGATGCATCCAACCTGCTGAAGCCCGCCCTGCAGGGGGGCAAGCTGCGGACCATGGGATCGACCACCTACAAGGAATTCCGCCAGCATTTCGAAAAGGACCGCGCGCTGAGCCGCCGGTTCCAGAAGATCGACGTGAACGAACCCTCGGTCGAGGACACGATCAAGATCCTGAAGGGGCTGAAGCCCTACTTCGAAGAACACCACGGCGTGAAATACACCGCCGATGCGGTCAAGACCGCCGTGGAACTGTCGGCGCGCTATATCAACGACCGCAAGTTGCCCGACAAGGCCATCGACGTGATCGACGAAGCCGGGGCCGCGCAGCACCTGCTGGCAGCGTCCAAACGGCGCAAGTCCATCGGCACCAAGGAGATCGAGGAAGTCGTGGCCAAGATCGCCCGCATCCCTCCGAAGAACGTCAGCAAGGACGATGCGGAGGTGCTGAAGGATCTGGAAACCACGTTGAAGCGCGTGGTCTTTGGCCAGAACGCAGCGATCGAGGCGCTGTCCTCTGCCATCAAGCTGGCCCGCGCCGGCCTGCGTGAGCCCGAAAAGCCCATCGGCAACTACCTGTTCGCGGGTCCGACCGGCGTCGGCAAGACCGAGGTGGCCAAGCAACTGGCGTCCACGCTCGGTGTGGAACTGCTGCGCTTCGACATGTCGGAATACATGGAGAAACACGCGGTTTCGCGCCTGATCGGCGCGCCTCCGGGCTATGTCGGGTTCGACCAGGGCGGTCAGCTGACCGACGGGGTCGATCAGCATCCGCATTGCGTGTTGCTGCTGGACGAGATCGAAAAGGCGCATCCGGATGTGTTCAACATCCTGTTGCAGGTGATGGACCACGGCACCCTGACCGACCATAACGGCCGGTCGGTGGATTTCCGCAACGTGATCCTGATCATGACCTCGAACGCAGGGGCCGCGGAACAGGCCAAGGCCGCCATCGGGTTTGGCCGCGACCGGCGCGAGGGCGAGGATACCGCCGCCATCGAACGGACCTTCACGCCCGAATTCCGCAACCGCCTGGACGCGGTGATTTCCTTCGCGCCGCTGCCGAAAGAGACCATCATCCAAGTGGTCGAGAAGTTCGTTCTGCAACTGGAAGCCCAGCTTCTGGATCGCAACGTGACCATCGAGTTGACCAAGCCTGCCGCCGAATGGCTGGCCGACAAGGGCTATGACGACAAGATGGGCGCCCGCCCGCTGGGCCGTGTGATCCAGGAAAACATCAAGAAGCCACTGGCCGAAGAACTTTTGTTCGGCAAGCTGACCAAGGGCGGCGTCGTCCGTGTCTCGGTCAAGGATGGCAAGCTGGAACTGAACGTCGACGGCCCGGACAAGCCGCGCCTCAGCTCGAAGAAGCCGCCGCTTCTGACCGCGGACTGATGCGCGCCGCTGTTGCGGCCCTTTGCCTTTTCGCCTCCGCCGTGCCCGCCACGGCGGAGGCACCCCTTTTGGCCATGCCGCTGGACTGCACCCTGGGCGTCGATTGCTATATCGAGGATTATGTCGACCGGAACCCCGAACCCGGACGGCAAAGCGACTATGCCTGCGGATACAACGCCCGCGACGATCACAAGGGCACCGATTTCGCCCTGCTGTCTTTCGACGCGATGGCTGCCGGCGTCGACGTTCTCGCTGCGGCCCCCGGGACGGTGCTGCGCACCCGCGACTCCATGGCCGACGACCGCACCATGCGGGGCGTGACCTCGCAGACCGCCTGCGGCAACGCCGTGATGATCGATCATGGCGCCGGCTGGACGACGATCTATTGCCACATGAAGCGCGGTTCGATCGCCGTGCAGCCGGGGCAACAGGTGCAGGCGGGGGACCCGCTGGGGCAGGTCGGGCTATCGGGGATGACGAACCATCCTCATGTTCATATCGGTGTGCAGCACAACGGTGCAGTGGTCGATCCCTTTGCCCCGGGTCCCGTAGTCTGCAACGCACCACAACAGGGGCTTTGGGCCGAACCGCCCCCTTATTACGACACCGGGTTGATGACAGCAGGGTTTTCCGATGCGGTGCCGACGATGGAAACGGCCGTGGACGGCACCGCGCGGCTGGACGCGGGCGACCCATCCCAGCCTTTGGTCGTCTATACCATCGCGAACTTCCTGCAACCGGGTGACCTGCTGACCCTGTCGGCACAGGGCCCGGACGGAACCGAGCTGTTTCGCAAACCGATACGCTTCCGCGACCCGCAGCGAAGCCAGATGCAGGCAGCGGGGCTGAAAGCGCCCAAAGGCGGCTGGCCTGCTGGCGACTATCTTGGAGAGGCGCTGCTGACGCGCGACGGCGTGGTCATCGCGCATCGCAACGCGCATGTGACGGTAAAGTGACGCGCAGGCTTACTTCTCGGTCAGTTTCAGTTCGATCCGACGGTTTTGCGCCCGCGCCTCTGGCGTGTCGGCGGGGTTGACCGGCTGGTATTCGCCAAAGCCGTTGGCCGACAGACGGTTCGGTGGAATCCCCAGTGCATCGACCATGAAGCGCACCACCGACAGCGCCCGCGCCTGGCTGAGTTCCCAGTTGTCGCGGAATTCGCCAAAACCCGACAGCGGCACGTTGTCGGTATGCCCATCGACCCGGATCACCCAGTCGATTTCCGGCGGGATATCATCGGCAATGCCGCGCAGGATACCGGCAACCTTGGCGATCTCTTGCTGGCCCTCAACGGACAGGTTGGCACCGCCCGGCGGAAACAGGACCTCGGACGAAAAGACGAACCGGTCGCCCTCGATCCGGATGCCTTCCTGACCGCCCAGCAGGTCGCGCAACCGGCCAAAGAATTCCGACCGGTATTTTTCCAGGTCCTTGGCCTGCGCTTCCAGCCGCTTGCGCTCTGCCTCTTCCAGTTGCCGGCGGGCGCGTTCTTCCTGCGCAACGCGGGCCAGCGCGGCGTTCAGTTCTGTGCCCAGCGATTGCAGGCGCACCTGTGCAACCGCGTCCTTGGCCTGCGCTTCGTCCAGAAGGGCCTGAAGGGACGACAGTTGCCGCCGCAGTGCCGCCATTTGCTGGTTCAACAGTTCGGCCTGTTTCTGCGCCTGGCTGGTGCGCAGTTGTTCATCGCCCAGTTCCTTGCGCGCGGTGGACAGCAGCGCCGCGCGCTCTTCGGCTTTGGTCATGGCGGTGTCCAGCTCTGCCTCTGCCGCGCGCTTGGCGGCAAGGGCCGCAGCCAGGCGGCTGCGGGTTTCCTCGGCGCTTTGGTCGGCGTCCAGTTTGGCGGCCAACGCGGCGGCCAGCCGTTCTTCAAGTGACCGCTTGTCCGAAGCATCCTCTTGCGCGCGGGCCAGCGCATCGGCCCGCGCGATATCCAGCGCCTTCTTCGCCTCGTCCAGTTCGCGCTGAAGCCGCGCTGCTGTGGCGCTTTGCCCGGCCAGTTCGCCTTCCAGCCGGGCCATTTTCTCGGCCCGGTCGGCCAGTTGTGCCTGCAGGCCCGCGACCGCCTCTGACCCGTCGTTCAGCGCGCCTTGCGCTGCGGACAGGTCCGCGCGCAGGCCGGCAATCACCGCGTCGCGGCGGGCATCGCGTTCGTCAGCCTCTTGCAGTTGAGTGCTCAGACGGGCGTTTTCGGTTTCCAGTACCGACAGGCGGGTGCCCTGCTCGCCAGTGGATTTCTCGGCCGCCTCGGCCCGCAACAAGGCGGCAGCAAGCGCGGCCTGCAAATCGGTCAGTTGCGTACGGGCTTGCGCCTGAACCGTACGGGCGCGGGCCAGCGCCGCCTCAACCTCTGCCCTCGCGGATTTCTCGGCGTCGAGTTCTTCGCGCAGTCCGGCGACGGTGGCATTGGCCTGCGCCGTCGCATCCTGCGCGGCAGCAAGCGAAGCGCGGGTGGCGGCAAGCGTGCTTTCCAGCCCGGCCTTTTCATCCTGCGTCGCGGTACGCAACGCGGCAAGCTGCGCTTCCAGCGCGGCACGCGCGGCACGTTCTTCGGCCAGGGAGGTCTGCAATTGCCCGGTCATCCCGGCCGCGTCTTGCTGTGCCTCAAGCAGCGCCTTCTTCGCCTCGGCCAGTTGCGCGGCCTGTTGATCCAGTTGCAGTTGCAGCCGCGCAGTGTTGTCTTCGCCGGCCAGAAGCGCGGCGGCCAGTTGCGCGTTCAGATCGGCCTCTGCCTCTTTTGCGGCGGCCAGCAGGGTCAGCGTTTCCTCGGCCCTGGCGCGTTCCTGTTCCAGCGCCATGGTCATCGCGGTCAGCTCGGCATCGGCCTCTTGCAGGCGCTTGCGCAGGGCGGCGGCGGCAGCGGCTTCGGCCAGCTTGGCGGTTTCCTCCTCGCTCAACCGGGTTTCCAGCGCCGTGACCTGTGCCGACAGCGCGGCGGCGTTGGCGGCGGTTTCATCGTTCCTGGCATTCAGATCGGCGATCAGCGCCTCGAGCGCTTCGCGACGGGCGGCCGCAAGACGGGCGGCCTCGACCTGTTCATCGATCTCTGATCGGGCGTTGGCCAGCGCAAGGTTCAGCGCTTCGCGCTCGGTCATCAGGTCAGCGCGGGCGGTTTCCAGCGCGTCACGCTCTGCGGTCAGGTTGGCAATGGCGGCACGGTCATCCTGCTGGCTTGCCAACAGGGCGGCAACGCGGTCTTCGAACTGGACAATCTGCGCTTGCGCCGCCTGCAACGCCGCATCCTGCTGATCACGCTGCTGGGTCAACGAGGCGATCAGGGCGGCCTGCTGCGCCACCTCGGACTGGCTGTTGTCCAGCGTCGCATTCAGTTCCCCAAGCTGGGTTTCCAGCGCAGCGGTCTTGCGTTGTTCGACACCCAGCGCCTGCGCCAGGGCGGCGATTTCGGCGGACAGCGAATTCAGTTCCGTGTCCTGGCTGGTGATCGTGTCGCGCAGCACCGCCTGCACCACCATGAAGATGGTCAGCACGAACATCAGCACCAGCAACAGCCCGGTCATCGCGTCCACGAACCCCGGCCAGATATTGGCTTGCAGGCGTTGTCCCGTACGGCGCGACAGGGCCATGGTTTAGCCCCCGTCCGAGGTCTTCGGCGCTGCAGGGCGTTGCGGGCGAACCGGCTGCGGCGTGAGCGGCGGGCGCGCCATGCGCTCCAGCGCGCGGGTCAGCGCGGACAGATCGGTGCGCAGTTCGGCCATGCTTTCCTGCCGCCCGGCAGAAATTTCTTCGAGGATACGCAGCATCTGAACGTCGATCGAGCGCAGACGCATGCGGCTTTCGGCGTCGATGCCTTCGCCCGCGACGCGGTTTTCGATCACGTCAACCAGACGTTCCTGTCCTTCCGCCACCCGCGCAAGCGCCATCGCGCTGGGAGAGGTCGCTTCGATCCGTTCGGTCAGCCGTTCGATGGAATCGGCCAGTTGGCCAAGGCGCGCATCGACTTCGGCCCGGCTTTCGTCGGATTGGGCGAACATCACTTGCAAGGATTCGATCTGGTCGGCCATGTGATCCAGCGCGACACCGGCAAGGCCCAGTTCCGGGCTGCCTTCGCCTTCGCCGGTCGAAAAACCCAGCCGCGTGATCGACGACAGCCATTCCTCAAGCTCTCGGTAAAACCGGTTCTGACCATGGCCGGCGAACAGTTCCAGCAACCCCACAACAAGCGAGCCGGCCAGCCCCAGCAGCGACGAGGCAAAGGCCACGCCCATGCCCGACAGCTGGCTTTCCAACCCGGTCATCAGGCGGGAAAACACATCGACCCCGGTTTCCCCCGCCTGCGGAGCCAGCCCGCGGATGGTGTCGACCAGCGCCGGAACGGTGGTGGCCAGGCCATAGAACGTGCCCAGCAGACCAAGGAAGATCAGCAGGCTGACGATGTAACGGGTGATTTCGCGCGCTTCGTCGATCCGCGTGGCCACCGAGTCGAGGATGGACTGGGTCGAGGTCGGCGTGATCTGCATCCGTTTGCTGCGCGACCGCAGCAGCGTGGCCAGCGGCGCCAGAAGCGGCGGCGCCTGACGTTGGACGGCCCCTTCGTTTTCCGAAGCGAAATCAACGATCCAGCGGACCGACACCATGAGTTGCCCGACTTGCCAGAAACAGGCCAGAACCCCAAGGAAGAAGACGAACATGATGAACCCGTTCAGATACGGGTTCGCTTCGAAGATCGGCAGAACGCTGGGCAGCACGAAGTAGCCGCCAACGGCGGTCAACCCGATCACCATCAACATCAGGAAGACCTGACGTTTCGGTTGCGAAAAATACGGCTCGGCCTCGAGGTCCGGCTGGTCCATGCGGACGGTTCCTGACACTTACTTGTCCCGGGTCAGACTAGGGGTTACGCCGTGCCAAGCCAAGGGCCTATCGGCACAGCAACCTGACCTGCCGGTCCAACCATTGCAGATCTGCATCCTCAATGCCCATCTGCACCAGATGGGTGACGGTGTTGTGCAGGTATTCGGCATTTGGCCCGCGCCCGCCGACCGCGCGAGCGATGATCCGCGCTTGTTCCTCCAGCGGCAGGGACCGGCAATATTGGTCGTGGTCGGTGTCGATGACATAGGTCACCGCATCGACCCGGCGGCCATCGGCAAGCGTCAGGGGCAGATAGCGTTCAACATAGGCAGACGAGATCAATTCGCGTTCGCGCAGATAGGCGATGGTGTCTTCGGCGCTGGCGGCCGGGGCACCCAGCGCCATGCCGTGACAGACCGCCGCCGCGTCTTCATCCAGTGCCAGCACAAGGCCGGGATTTTCGACCGTGCCGCGATGATGGATCGAGCGCATGCAGAAACTGCGGTGCCAGCCGTCCAGACTGGCGGGCACGGCTTCGACCACCGGGAAACCGGGGTTCCACAAAAGCGATCCATAGGCAAAGACCCAAAGCGTCATGGTCACTGGTCCTTCGGAAATGTCGGTTGTAAACACCATCGCGGAACGAGAGGAAAGGCCCCTGCATGAAACAGTTGATCGCGGCGATCCTTGTGGCGGCCCTTGGCTGGGCGGGCTACTGGGGCTGGCAGGCCCACAGCCTGAACAGCGCGACAGAGGCCTGGTTCGACGCCCGCCGCGCCGACGGATGGGAAGCCAGCCACGACAGCTATGCCCTGCGCGGATTTCCGTCACGGCTGGACCAGACCTTTGCGGGCCTGACTCTGGCGGACCCTGAAACCGGGATGGTCTGGCAGGCGGCGCTGGTTGAAATCCTGCGCCTTTCCTACAAGCCGAACCACCTCATCCTGGCGTTTGGCGACAACCAGAGCCTGACCGCATCCGGCCAGACCTGGGACATCGGCAGCGACGGTCTGCGTGCCAGCGTGGTGACCGGGGCAGCGGACGCGCTGGTGCGGGTCAACGCCGAGGCCGAGGTTCTGAACATCGCATCCAGCCGCGGCAAGGCCGTCGCCCTGGCCGGCCTGACCGCTGCCTTTCTGAAACAGGACGGCAGCGAATATCGCCTTGCGGTGCAAGCGACAGGCCTGGCGACCGAGGGCGCACCGGTATCAGGCGCCGCTCTGCCCGACAGTTTCAACGGGTTGCGCGCCGACATGGTGATCGGGTTTGACCGAAGCTGGACAACCGGCACGGTGACCGGTCCGCGCCCGCAACCCCGGCACATCGCGCTGCGGCTGGCCGAATATCGCTATGGCGAACTGCAGCTGAAGCTGGCGGGCGACCTGACCGTCGACAGCCGTGGCCTGCTGGACGGGTCGCTGACCTTGAAGGCGGAAAACTGGCGCGAGATCCTGCGCGCGGCCGTTGAACAAGGGTATCTGCCCCAAGGGCTGGGCGATGCGCTCGAACAGGGGCTGGGACTGGCGGCGCAGCTGAACGGCAATCCCAGGACGCTGGACCTGCCGTTGAACTTTGCCGGCGGGCGCGTGTCGCTGGGGCCGATCCCGCTGGGCATGGCGCCGCGCATCATTCTGCCCTGACGGGCCTCCGCCCGACGCCCTGGCGCGCTATTCCCAGTCAGCGGCCGTGCCTTCGACCCGGTGTTGCGCCGGGATATGGTCCGGCAAGGTCCCGGTCTTTTCCGCCCGCGCGATGACCGAGCCGTGCAGCCTGGCGTTTTCCGGCACGAACCGCGGTTCGTGGCGGGCGATGGTCATGCCGGCAAAACGGGCGCGCCGGGAATTCGGCCCCGGCGGCAGCGGCAGATATTCCAGCACCGGCCAGACAGATGTCATCGAATCGTGTGGATCGGCAAAGGCGTTCGGTTCCGAATAGGGCTTGTCAGGCGCGGTGCCCAGAACGATCCGGTTCACCGTCTGGGTGACATAATCAAGACCCAGCGCCTTGGTCTCTTCGATCATCCAGATCAGCGGCAGCTTGGCCAGACCGCTTTCACCTTCGGGATAGCCACCGCCGATGTCGCCATGCACGCCGGTGAACCAGACCTCTTTCGCATCCTGCGGCTTGGCCTGGTGCCCGCTGAACGGGTTGCCCCAGTAGTCCTGTCCTTCGGGCCACAGCTGCGCGCGGAACATCCGGCGGCGTTCATCCAGCGCCACCGCGTGACGCACGGATTCGACGCATACGTTCTTTTCGGTAAAGGCATGGGTGCGCAGCACAGGCAGCAGCCCCGGCCCGGATTCGATCATTGACGCAACCGTATCGAACAGGCCCAGCAGTCGGATCGGCGGGCGATCGGGCGCAAGGATGCGTTCGTATAGCCGCACTTCGGCAAAGCTGTCGTCGTCTTCCCGTTCACCGATCCGCTTGTAGGCGCGGTAGGCATAGCGCAGAAGGTTCAGGTTGCGCGGCTCGATCAGACCGACGGCACGGATGAACCCCGCCAGCACCCGTGCCGAATAGGCCCCGCGCGAAAACCCGAAGATATATATCCGGTCGCGTTCGCCATCGCTGGTCTTGCCGTTGTCGTAGTGTTCGACAAGGAACCGATACGCCTCCATCACGTTGTCATCGAGCCCGTAGCCCGTGGCCATGCCCCAGACCTCGGACGCTTTCTGCATCTGCCGCGACCATGCGTTTTCCGCCCCGAAAGTGCCGACGCCCGGGTCATAATAGACCAACTGGTTTTCATTTTTGCGCAGGCAGCCATAAAGCCGCAGGATGTTCGTCCGCTTGTCGGAAATCTGGTTCGACGTCCCGTCCAGCAGGATCACGATGTTCTTGGCCATGGCTATACCTCTGCTTTCAGTTCGGTGACGAAACGCTTGGTCCAGGCCCGCACCAGTGCGCTGTAGGGCGCTTCGGGCGCGGCGAGGTCGCGGATTTCCGCGATGATCCGGTCGACCAGCCCGCGCAGGGATTTCGCGGCCTCCTTGACCTTTGGGTCGGGGTGGCTGTCCAGTTCTCCGGCGATCGCGTCGATGTCGTGGATCAGGTGGCGCAGGAATTCCAGGTGACGCAGGACGCGGGTGCGTTCCTGTACCAGCCCCAGCCGGTTCAGCCCGTACACCTGAATCGAGACCGCCCCGCGCGCGGATACGCCCGACTGTGACGCGGCATCGGCGATCTGCCCGGCATCGCCCAGCGCCGGCAGCGCCGCTACCCCACCCGGCTGTGCCCGGGGCAAGATCAGGCCCAACAGATTTTCCGGGTCGATGTAATAGTCCAGATGCGCACCGGGATCGTCGCGGCAGGGATCCAGCAGATAGGCGCGTTCCAGTTCAAGCGCATCGGTTTCCCCCTTGGCCCGCGTGCCGGCGACGGGAAACACATCCTTCTTGCCGGTGTTGTAGGTGTCCTTTGCCGCTTCGAATAGGCGGGTCAGGCTGGCATTGGGGTCGGGTGTCACCTGCCGCCGCCGACGGTTGCAGTCAATGCAGGACGGCAGCAGGTTTTCCCACACCATCCCCAGCCACCAATATCCCGGGTGATCCGAGGCCCCTTCGACAGCCCCCTTGGGGCGGAAGTGTTCCACGTCGACGGGGGCCTGCGCGCTGTAGAAGCTTTCGCAATAGGCGCATTTGCCGTGAAACAGCCGGTCCAGCGCGGCCTTCACTTCGGCATGTTTGTAGACCTTGAAACCAAAGCTTTTGTCCTTGGTCGCGGGATCGGCACGATAGGCGCGGGCCTTGATCAACTCTTCCGGGCCGGCCTGCCCCGGATCGGTCAGCACCTTGGGCGGGTCAATGCTGGTGCGGTCCACCCGGCGCATTACATATCCCCCAAGGCGTCGATGATCCGTTGCTTGGTCGCGTCGCGCAGCCTGCGCCGTTCGGCGGCCCCGGCCTTTTCCCGGGCGATGACATAGTCGGCCACCGCATCCTGCACCAGCCGCGACACCTCGGTCGAGCCGACCGGCAAGGCATCGTCCACTTCCGACCGGAACCGCGACAACAGGCGTTTCATCCGGGCGTCGGCCACCTCTTTGCCATCGCGGTTCGCTTGCAACGCATCGGCCAGTTCCGCCATCGCCCGGCCGGTTTCCGCATCGTCGGTGTCGAACAGATCGAACAGGTCAGATGTCAGCAACTGTTCAACCGTCAGCTTGGTCACGTCGGGCAGGTCGGTCAGGGTTTCGACCAGCACCGGCAGATCGGTATCGGCGGACACACCCGGCACCCGTTGCAGCACCCGCACCTCACCATTGCGCATGCCGCGCAGACACAGAGGATCGTGGGTGGTGGCGATGAATTGCATGTTGGGAAAGGCGCGGCGCAGACCATCCATGATGGTTACCTTCCAGCGCGGATGCAAATGCGCCTCGACCTCGTCGATCAGGACAAGGCCGCGCGCCTGCAACAGCGACTGGAACCCGCTTTCCCGCATCAGCCAGCGCATCATGTCACAGGTCAGCGCAAGAATGGTGCGAAAACCCGAAGACACCGTGGTCAGCGGCGTGCGCATCGACACCCCGTCCGCTTCGATCACCACAAGACACTGCTCGGCCTCGAAATCGCGCTGCATGATGGTAAAGCCGCCGCCGATGATGATCCGCAAGGCCTGCACCACCATGTCAAACCGGCGGTCGCTGAGGCCAAGCAGCCATTTTTCCGGGTTCGACAGCAGGAAATCGGTGTGGAACAGGCTGCGCACGGTGATGTCATCGCGCCAACGGCGTTCGCTGTCGCGATAGTGGCGATAGGCCCCATAGGCAAAGACCGGCAGGCCGGTGGGATAAGGGCCAAGGCTGCCCATCACGTCGGCATCAACCCGAAGTTCGCGCAGCACCTCTTCGCCATCGCTGTCGGCAAAGCGCAGGACCACCTCGGCCCTTTCGCGGGGCGGCAGGAATTCGCCCCCCATGTAGCGCGGGTTCAGCAGGAATGCCTTTGGGGTCAGGTCCAGAAGCTTCTGGCTCTTGTGATCCAGCAGGGTCAGGGCGATAGCTTCCAGCAATGACGATTTACCAGTCGCGTTTTCGCCAAGAACCAGAAGCGCGCTTGCGATCTCCTCGCCTTCCGGGGGGGCAGGCAAGTCGAGCGTGATGGTTTCCAACGCCTTGAAGCCGGAAATCCTGATCGATTGCAGCCGCCAGTCGCTGTCCATCCGGCGCACTGGAACCGCCGTGGTGAACATCGGCGAGTTGAACACGGCGCCACGCTTGGCGACCTGCGGATTGTCGCGATACTGTCGCAGGATGCCGGCGAATTCATCGTCGTCGGTAATCTCGAAACCCGCCTCGTCTTCCATCGCGGCGTGCAGCGGCGCAAGGGCCTCTGCCCGGCGGGAAACAAGCGCGGGGTCGTTCAGGTTGAAAACGCCAATCGTCGTTTTGCCCGGTTCGGTCAACGGGTTCAGCTTGCCATTCGGCAACACTTCCCAATGCGCGGAAAAGCCCCTGTCCTTGCAGGGATCAAGCAACAGTGCGCGTTCTTTCAGGGAAAACGGCCATGCCTGGGCGTTCCTCCCCTCTGCACCGTCGATATAGGCCTGATACTCCTCGGGCGTGGGTGCGGGCACGCGGGCCCCCTTGACCGGGAAAAACCGGAAATCGCCTGGCAGGCAGCGGTCGCAGATCGGGTACAGGTTGTTCCACGCTTCGGTCAGCCAACCGTAGTAGAGCGGCGCGTCTGCGTTGTCCTTCATCGGCGTCGCTTCACCTTCGGGGCGGAACCGGTGGACTTGCAACCGCACCCCGGTGCTTTCGCAAAAGGCGCATTTTCCATCGAACAGATGCACCAGCGACTCCAGCACCCCGAATTCTTCCAGGTACTTGGTTGGCAGCGGCGTCGGAGGGCGGGTCTGGGCGCGTTCCCTGGGATCGAGCGACAGGAAGTTCAGATAAGCGCGCCGCGCGGAAGTGACATCCTCCGACAACAAGCCCGAAGGTGGCGGCACCTTTGTCCGGTCGACATATCGCATTGGTGTCCCCACGGGCAGCTTCACAACCTGTGATCAGCCTAGTGGATTGATCGCGACAAACGAGTCCGAATTGGGATTCCCATTTGGTGCTGGCCGTGCGAGTCATGCTGATG
>NZ_JAYLLH010000028.1:0-54707 GCF_035818635.1 Mesobacterium hydrothermale
GTTTGGCGGGCAGACCCCAACGACATCATCGCCGCAAGAAATCGAGGGTTCCAAATGTTGGATTCAATCCACTAGGTTTTCCTCCCGCGCGAGCCAGGGCGTGAAATCGCTCGCTTCACTGGCCCAGATGTTGCGGAGGTCCACGCGGGTTAGTCGTCCTAGGGCGTCGCCGTTCATTCTGCGGCCTCCATTTCCTTTGCGTCGGTCGGGGTGAGGGCCTCGTGGAGGAGGGCTTCGAGGAGGCGGGCGCGGGTGGTGTCGGCGGTGGTGAGGGCGGCCTCCAGTCGGTCGCAGAGGGCCATGAGGGCATCGACCTTCGCCACAATGCGGTGTTGTTCGGCGAGGGGTGGGAGGGGGATCAGCATGTTCTTCAATGCCGAGCCGCTGACGTTTGCCTGCCCTGTCTGCTTCTTGATGTGCGGGACAATCTGAGTTTCACGAAAATCAGGCGCGTTCATCGCGAGATTGACGTAGATTGGTGACGTATGGTCAGCGCTCAAGCGAATCCGGATCAGGTAGGATGCGAATGTCAGGCAGTCGTCATCCCCCCGATAGAGACCTGTCTTGCCTACAAGTTCGGCGCTGTTCGTCCGGTTATATAGCAGGTCTAGGTTCTTCAGATATAGACTTGGCAACTCGTCCGAAGTCTCAGGGATGCGTTTCTCGTTGGTGCGAACGACTGCGCCGTCCTGAATGTTGCCCATCGTGAGAACGGGTATTCCCGCTTCGGACGGCGCAGCCTTCGCAGATGTTCCGTATTGCGTAAACAGGGCCAGTTCGCCGACCCGAACCCATTGCCATGTTGATGGGATCTGAAATGGCGCATCGTCCTCTTCCACGGGGTTCAGAAGTTTCTCGCGCCTCAGTTCCTTCTTCTTCACCATGTCGTCCCGCTTGGCGCTGATCGCCGATAGGGAAGCCGATACGGGTTCGTCGCTTGGGTCCTGCTCCACCAATTTGCCGCGGACGGCGAGATTGAGGATGGTTTGGCGGAGGGATTTGATCTGGTCGGGGCGAGTTGTGAGGGTGGGGAGCGTGGCGAGGGCGAAGCGGGCGTTGGCCGGGAAATCGGGTGGATCAGTGTCGGGCGCGGTCAGGCGGGCGAGGCTGGCGGCGGTCAGCCGGTCGCGGATGGCCTCGGCAGCCCCGCGCGCCGCCTCCAGTCGGTCCAGCAGCGCCATCAGCTCCTCCACCTTCGCCACGATCCGCCGCTGCTCGGCGAGGGGCGGGAGGGGGAAGTGCAGGTTGGCCAAAACCTCTTTCTTGAGGTTGTTGATGCCGATGCCCCGACTGCCGGCAGAGATGCTTTCCCGGTAAAGGTCGCTGCTCAGAAATACGCCGACAAAGCCGACCAATGAGGGATCAAACAGTCTGACCGCACCGCAAAATCCGCCGAAAGCCTCGTCAAGATCATCAGGAACCATTGCTGCTTTTCCCACGAGGTTCTTCGAACCACTGGAAAGCGCGATCATGTAGTCGCCGCGACGGAGATACTGATCTGGGCTGACCCGGTCTGACTTCACATAGACCGGGTCATCATGGGTAAGCGTGGAGCCAATATTGTTTGCGCGGAGGATTGGCACGAAGCCCGCCGATGCCGTTTCCGACACATCGGCCTTCGAATAAGTCACGCCTCGCACAAGATGGTGCAATTCGCCAAACGGCACCCAAATCCACTTGTCAGGAAGTTCGTGCGGATCTTCTGCCGAGAGGTCAGCTTCCTTTCGGGACTTCCTGATCTCCCCCGCCTTTACCAGCCGCGCCTTTTCCGCAGCGATCCGCTTCAGTAGCTCCGACGCGGGTTCGTCGCTCGCGTCCTGCGGCACCAGCTTCCCGCGCACGGCAAGGTCCAGCACGAAGCGGCGCAGGCGGGGAACGGCATCGGGCGCGTCCGCCACATTTTCGTAAAGGGCAAGCAACCGTTCCGGGTTCATCGGGCCAGCGCCTCGGACAGGATCGCCTTCACCTGGTCGCGGAGGGCCGCCACCTCGGCCTCGGCGTTGGTCAGATCCTCCAGCAGGGTCTCAGGGTCGCCGTGATCCTCGGCCACCGTGTGCGGGTTCTTGATGTCGAGGTTAAAGGCCGCACCATAGATGCCATCGCCTGTTGATCGCGCCTGCCGAGACGCGGCGCCGGCCTTCGCGGCCTCCGCCCGAAGTTTTGCGGCCTCCGCTCTCAGCCTCTTTGCTGCGGCGCGGTCATCTGAGGATGCCCCGTTCACATCCAGCCGCCGCGCCTCGGCGTCTGCATCGCTGGCCCTCGAGCGAAGCCCAGCCTCCCTGCGCGCCTGTTTCTCGGCTTCGTCCCAATGCGGCTGCGCTTGCGTCCGGGCAGTATCGATGATCTCGCGGATCGGCACCTTCCAGGCGCGCTCGGTCTCCACCCGCCCCTCGCGCTGCGGTCCGCCCCACCAGGCGGCGCAACCCTCCAGATGCTCCAGCCGGATGGGCCGGGTCATGGAATAGGCCTTCTGCCCCTCGGGTACCTGATGCTCCCAGAACCAGATGTCCTGCGTTGGCGCGCCCTTCTCGAAGAACAGCAGGTTCGTGCCGATCGAGGCGTAGGGGCGGAAGACCGAGTTCGGCAGGCGCACGATGGTGTGGAGGTTGCACTCCTCCATCAGGTGTTCCTTGAGCCGGGTCTTGACGCCCTCGCCGAAGAGCGAGCCGTCGGGCAGGACCACGGCCGCGCGGCCGCCGGGTTTCAGCAGGCGGATGATCAGGGCAAGGAAGAGGTCGGCGGTCTCGCGGGTGCGGAAATGCTGGGGGAAGTTCGACTCGATCCCGTCCTCCTCGCGCCCGCCGAAGGGCGGGTTGGTGAGGATGACGTCCACCCGCTCGTCCTTGCCCCAGGAGATGTAGGGGCGGGCGAGCGTGTTGTCGTGGCGCAGGAAGGACGGGTCCTCGATCCCGTGCAGCAGCATGTTGGTGACGGCGAGCATGTGGGGGAGTTGCTTTTTCTCCACCGCGCGGAGGCTGGCCTGGAGCGTGGCCTCGTCCTCGGGGCGTTTGACGTAATGCTCGCGCATGTGGCGGATGGCGCAGGTGAGAAAGCCCCCGGTGCCGCAGGCGGGATCGAAGAGGGTTTCGCCGGGCTTGGGGTCAGTCATCTGGACCATGAAGGACGTGACGGCGCGGGGCGTGTAGTATTCGCCCGCGTTGCCGGCGGATTGCAGGTCGTTCAGGATCTGTTCGTAGATGTCGCCGAAGTGCTGGCGCTCGGTCAGGTTGTTGAAGTCGATGCCGTTGATCTTATTCACCACCTGCCGCATCAGCTGGCCGGATTTCATGTAGTTGTAGGCGTCCTCAAAGACGTCACGGACGGTGCGAACGCGGGGACCGGTGACGGGCAGGTCCTTCAGCGTCGGGAAGAGGTCGCCGTTGATGAAGGTCAGCAGGTCTTCGCCGGTGATGCCCTCGGGGTCGGCGGCCCAGGCGCGCCATTGCAGGCGGGCGGGGATGGGCGAGCGGTAGTCGTCCTTGAGGAGTTCGAGTTCCTGGTCCTAGTCGTCGATGATCTTGAGGAAGAACATCCAGCAGAGCTGGCTGATGCGCTGCGCATCGCCATCGACGCCGGTGTCCTGGCGCATGATGTCCTGGATGGATTTGACGAGATTGCGGACGGTCATGGGTCAGGCGGTATCCTTGTAGAGTTCGGATTGCAGGTCGTGGACGGCCTGTTCGAAGCCGGGTTTGCCCCCGAAGGCACGGATCAGTTCGATGGGCGTGCCGATGGTGGAGAAGGGGGCGATGCGGAGGACATTTGCGTCGTCGAGGTTCAGCACGCCCTCGTCGGCGTATTTGGCGAGCAGGGCGTCGAGGACGGCGCGGGCCTGATCACCGTATTTCGTGAAGGCATCGCGCTTCTTGACGTTCTCGGCGCGCTCGCGACGGGTCAGTGGCTTGGCGTCGAAGGCGACGTGGCAGATCAGGTCGAAGGGATCGAGATCGCGGCCCAGTTCCTCGACAATGGGATCGAGCGGCAGGCCCTCTGCCTCCAGTTCTTCGAGGATGGCCTGCTTACGCTCGGCCGCGTTCCAGCGTTTCAGAAACTCGTCGAGGCTGGCGAAGCGTTTGCGCAGGGCGCGCTTGGTGAAGTCGCGCAGGGATTCCGTGACGAGCTTGCCGTTCTCGTCGAGGTATTCCACACGCTCGGCGACGATCGTGGCACCGACGCCATCGACATAGACCTTCTTCTGCGGCCCACCGGTTGGCGGCAGCGGCAGGCCGGGCTGGTCGACGATGGTCTCGTCCTCGCCGGGGTCTTCGGGCAGGGGCGCGCCATCCTCGTCCGTAGGCGGCGCATCGGGCGGGTCGATGTTCTGGCCGTCTTTCGGCTCGTAGATCTGCACAGGCTCGCCGTCGAAGTCCGGGTCGGCGAAGTGGCTGGTCGCACCGCGAAAGTCGATGAGCGTGAAGTAGTATTTTTGCGTATCCTCATGCACGCGGGTGCCGCGGCCGACGATTTGCTTGAACTCTGTCATCGAGCCGACCTCGCGATCGAGCACGATCAGGCGGCAGGTCTGGGCGTCCACACCGGTCGAGAGCAGCCGCGAGGTGGTGACGATGACGGGCCATTTGGATTCCGGGTCGATGAAATTGCCCAGCTGTGCTTGGCCCTCAGCGTCGCTGCCGGTGATGCGCATGACATAGCGAGGGTTTTCGGCAACGAGATCGGCATTCTCGTTGATCAGAGCCTGCCGCATGCGCGCCGCGTGCTCCTGGTCGACACAGAACACGATGGTCTTCTGGTAGCGGTCGCCGCTCTCTTTCAGGAATTGCGTGACCTTCTGCGCGACAAGCTTTGTCCGGTCGTCGATGACCAGCGTCCGGTCGAAATCCTTGGTGTTGTAGATGCGATCCTCGACCTCCTCGCCGTCGCGGTCGACCTGACCCTTTTCGGGGCGGTATCCTTCCACGTCCCGGTCGATATGGACCTTCACCACCTTGTAGGGCGCGAGGAAGCCGTCGCGGATGCCCTGCTTGAGGGAATAGGAGAACACCGGATCGCCGAAATAGGCGATGTTGGAGACATATTTCGTCTCCCTTGGCGTCGCGGTCAGGCCGATCTGGGTGGCCGACGAGAAGTATTCGAGGATCTCGCGCCAGGCCGAGTCCTCGGCGGCGCTGCCCCGGTGGCATTCATCGATCACGATGAGGTCGAAGAAGCCGGGCGAGAACTCGCGGAACAGCTTCTGCCGTTCCTCCGGCCCGGTGATCGCTTGGTAGAGACCGAGATAGACCTCGTATGCGGTGTCGATGCGGCGCTTCTTGTCCAGCGCGACGGTCAGATCCTCGGTGCTGCCGTCCTGACGTTCGATGGTCTTGGCGTTGGTCGAGAGCTTGGCCATCGTTCCGCCAAAGGGACGGAAATCGTTGACCATGGTCTGGTCGATCAGGACGTTGCGGTCGGCGAGGAACAGGATGCGTTTCTTGCGGCCGGCCTTCCAGAGACGCCAGATTATCTGGAACGCCGTGTAGGTCTTTCCGGTGCCCGTCGCCATGACGAGCAGCACACGATCCTGCCCCTTCGCTATGGCCTCGATCGCGGCATTGACCGCGTTGACCTGATAGTAGCGAGGCGTCTTGCCGCTGCCGTCGTCGTAGTAATCCTGAAGGACGATCTGCTCCGCATCGCCGTCGAGACCCTTCCATGCACGAAACCGCGCCCAAAGGTCAGCCGGCGCCGGAAAGGCATCGAGCGACAACGTCGTTTCGCGTGGCGTGCTGGCGCCGGTTCGATCGTGAAATACGAACCCGTCGCCGTTCGAGGAAAAGACGAACGGGATGTTCAGCTTCTCCGCGTAGTCGAGCGCCTGCTGGATGCCGTCGCCGACGCTGTGGGTGTTGTCCTTCGCCTCGATCAGGGCGATGGGGATGTTCGGCTTGTAATAGAGGATGTAGTCAGCCCGTTTCCCCTGACCGCGCGTGACCAGCTTGCCCCGCACGATGATCCGGCCCTTGGTGAAGCTCACTTCCTCCCTGATTTGCAACATCTCGTCCCAGCCGGCATTGCGAAGGGCCGGCGTGATGAACTTGGTGCAGATGTCGCGTTCCGAGAGGCTGCGTTTCTCCATTCCGATCAGGCGCCTCCCGCGTTCGCCCAGGGGTCGATAACCTCGACCCCGCAGCCTTCGAAATCGGCAACGTTCCGGGTCGCCATGGCGGCACCATGCGCGCGAGCGGTCGCAGCGATCTGGCAGTCGGGGAAGCTGATGGGCCGGCCCGCGTTGCGGCGGTCCAGATAGATAGCCGCAAAGGCCACTGCAGCGGCGCTGTCGAAGGGCAGAACACGGCCCGCGAAATCCTCCTCGATCATCGCGTCGATCTCGGCGATCAGGCGGTCGCGTCGCTTGCCGTCGGGCAGGATCGCCGCGCCGCGACGCAACTCGGCCTCGCCTACGGCACTCAGATGCAGCGCCATGCTATCCTGGCCGCCGAACCATGCCAGCACCTCGGGGGCGGGGTTCGGACGCATCAGTTCCGAAATGACGTTGGTGTCGATCAGGATCATTGCCGCGACCTCAGTCGAACCGCGGCGGCTCGGGCATCGGCTCACGCGGTGGCAGGTCCAGGTCCACCCCGCCGAGTGCTGCGAACCTGCGATGGATGGCCTCGCCAAGGTTCGCAGGCCCGGCTGGCTTTCCGATGGCCTGGCGCAAGATTTCCCGCGCCTCCTCCTCCATCGACCGGCCATGCTCAGCCGCGCGGATGCGCAGGCGGCGTTTCAGTCTGTCGTCGAGGTTGCGAATCGTGATGCTGGCCATGAGGTCCTCCATCGGTATGAGTCAAGATTAGGCATTGATTGCAACGCTATCAAGTTTCCTCGCAGGTGGATTCCGGATTCCGGTGGACTCCCAAAAAAGGAGTCCGGTCGCTGGCGAGGTCGCGCGCTTCGCCCGCCAGCATACGAATGTCGCCAGGAAGGAACCGCGCAGTTCCCGTGCCACAGTTGAGTTTAGCGGTTTCAGACATGGACGCTGGATCCTCGTTGCGCTGGCGCTTCCCGCATTAGGAATTCATGCGGAGGAACCACCCGACGCACTTTCGGGCTGCGGCTCTACCCGTCCACCTCCTCGATAAGCCCGCGCATGGAACGGATGAGCACCGCCAGTTCTCTGCGCTCCTCGATAGCTTCAGCCGTGCAGTAACCGTGCTTGCGGGCATGGTCATTCCCGATCGGCGCGCCCGGAGATTTTCCCCCGTGCATCCGGCAGCGGCCGTTCGCCATCGCGGGGGACCGGCACGGGCTCCCGCTCCGCGTCCGCGCCCCGCAGCGCGGGCTCAGGTGCATGGGCAATCTGCTTTGCATGGGGTTGTTCCTCCATTCTGCTATGATCCCCTCCCCCCGGTCTTTCGACCGTGCCGACCACGGCCTGACCGCCGGCATGGACGTGGACATGCTCGACGGTCACCTTCTGCTGGCCCTTCCCGCGATGCTTGTTCAGCCCGTCCAGCAGCATCGCCCATGTTCGGGACAGCTTGTTGGCCTGGTTGAGGTTCTCGCGTCGGCCCTCGAAGGTCTGCTCGCCGATCATGGCGCGGCGGTAGCATTCCATCGCGGCGTTGTGGGCGGCGATTAACTGGGCCGCCATCATGCCCTCCAGCTCGTCCCTCGGCGCAATGCCCGACAGTGCGGCAACGGTTGCCGCCAACTGGCGGTTCTGCTCGTCCTCCCCGGAATGCTTCAGCCACAAGCCACCGATTGCCTGCATCGCCAGCGTATTGTTCCAATGGTCGGACTGCGAGCCGCCGAGGGATTTCAGGGCGCCCTTTCTATCTTCTGGATCGTTCGCGACCACGGTCTTGGCTTCCTGCTCGCTCTTCGCCCTGCGCTTCGTCATGTCGTGTTGCTCCTGTCTTTGATCCCCATCGCCGCGAGGGCATCCGTCGCCTCGGTTTTCCTGCGTTCATGCCAGTCCTCCCAACATCGATGATGCAGCCAGGCATGGCCTACCGCCTCGGTTCTAAAAGGCACGAGAGGCCCGTGGGAACCTTCTGCCTGACCGCACCAGAGGCACTGGTCCGGTGACGAGCGGACGGGATGGCGGTTCAGCCATTCCGTCACGCAACAGGCATGGGCGAGCGCCTCGGCGGCCCGCCGGGACAACCCGCCATCGAATTCGGCTAGGGGGCCTGCCCAGTTCTTCAGTCGCCTTTGGTCTTTCTTGCCTCCGCCGCAAGCCGGGCGATCTCGTCGCGGGTCATTCCGCTGGTCGTCCGAAGAAGCGCCGACACCTCGACCGGCGCTCGCTTGATGATGTCAGCCAGGTCCGAGGGCATGCGCCCGGCCAAAGCCAGCAACTCGTCGGGATCGCACTCGATGATCCGCGCGATGGCTCGGACCTTGTCTTCGGTCGGTGGCGTGAACTCGTCCCGCTCGACCTTCGACAGGTAGGTCGGGCTAACCCCGATCTTCTTCGCCATCTCGCGCAAGCCGATCTCCCTTGCCTCGCGTTCCCGACGCACGAATGCGCCAAACTTCAGACCCTCAGCGGTCATGTGTGCCTCCCCTGTTTAGTTGATAGGTAACACTCGAATCAAACGGCGTCAAGATGCTGCGCATGTTGGGAAGCGGCCCTCTACATCTAGCGCAGCTGCGTGGCGATGCTCAGCGATGCGCGGTCCTGCGAGCCAAGCGCCATGCCAATGCAGGCCATCACGCAGCGACGTCCAGCCACCGGATTTCCTCCAGAACCTGCCGAAATTCCGGCTCCGGCGACACGCACATGGTTCTATAGGTGTTCAGGAACGGCAGCCAGTTTCTCCATGGACCACCGAGACTCAAGGCTGCTGCACAGGCGCGGGGCGCCTCTGCGGGCAATGGGCCATGCTGATCGCGACGAATGCCACCCCGCAACGGCGCCCGGCGCGGATCACGGCAACCGGTGTCCGACGGTCGGTCCTCAGTCATCCTCAAGGTGATCGGCGATGATCTCGACGATGCTTTCCAGCCCGCCTTCCCATTTCCAGTGTTCCTTGCTTTCGTCCATCGTCAACCGGCAGTTGGCGCAGGCCGAGACCAGCGTGTTTGTGCCGGTCGCGGTCACCTGGTCGATCTTGATCTTGAACGCCTTGTGGCGCAGGTCCGCGGCGCGGCTCATCGCCTGCACACCGCCGCCGCCGCCACAGCACCAGTTCAATTCCGCCGTGGGGGACATTTCGCGGAAATCGGTGGCGAACCCGTCCAGCAGGTAGCGCGCATCCGCCGCCGCGCCGCCGCGCCGCGACACCTGGCAGGGATCGTGATAGGTCATCGGCGTTTCGAAGGGTTTCAGCCTCAGCTTCCCGTCGCGTTTCAGCTTGGCCATGTATTCGGTGATGTGCAGCACCTCGAACGGCAGTTCCCGGCCAAGGATATTGGCCGCGCCCCAACGGAAGACGCCGTAGGCATGGCCACATTCGGGGATCACCACGGTCTTGGCACCGCAGGCTTCTGCGGCCTCGACCAGCCGTTCCACCATGATCTTCGCCACGTCCGGTTTGCCGGCAAGGTAGCCGAAATTCGTCGACTCGTAGCCCTTGGTGGAAAACGTCCAATTGACCCCCGCGTGGTTCAGCACCTTCGCCATGGCCGACAGGGACTGAGGGTATTTCATCGCTTCGATCGACGACACGGTCAGCAGAACATCCGCCTTGTCCTTGTCCATCGGCATTTCGACCTCGTCGTCGTCCTCCAGCCATTCGACCCGGTCGACCAGCTTGTCGGGCGTCAGGCCCAGCGGACTGCCCCGGTCGCGGCTGTTGTCAGCGGCGGCCAGCAGGTCCTCTGGCCCCAGTCCGGCCGCGACCCACGCCTTGCGCGCCTGACCGACGATCGACGCGATGTCGATCGCCATCGGGCAGACCTCGGTGCAGCGGCCGCACATGGTGCAGCTGTCAAAGATCAGCTCTTCCCACTCTGACAGGTCCTTTTCCGTGATCTTGGGCGCCAGCCCCAGCCAGCTCAGCGGCCAGCGCTGGCTGCGATACGCCTTGGCGATGGGAAACAGCTTGTACGCCGGGGTATGGCGCGGATCGCCAGAGGCGCGGTAGAACAGACAGGCATCGGCGCATTGGCCGCAATGCACGCAGGCCTCTGTATAGCTGACGACGGCTTCCTCGGTCTGGGCGAGAAACGTGCGCGTCGCGGCTTGAACATCAATCGACATGCGTCTGCTCCCTTATCTTACCTTGATCTGCACGAGTTCTTCGCCGTTCGGATCGACCACATGCACCGCGCAGGCTATGCAGGGGTCGAAGCTGTGCACCGTGCGCTGGATTTCCAGCGGTTGTTTCGGGTCATGCAGCGTGTGGCGATCCATCAGCGCGGCTTCGTAGGGGCCGGGCTGGCCCTGCGGGTCGCGCGGACCGGCGTTCCAGGTCGAGGGCACCACGGCCTGGTAATTGTCGATCTTGCGATCCTTGATCACCACCCAGTGGGCCAGGCCGCCGCGCGGTGCCTCGGTAAAGCCCACCCCGCGCGCCTCGGCGGGCCAGGTCGACGGATCCCACTTGTCCTCGTTGTGCACCGACAGGTCGCCGGCGCGGATATTGGCAATCAGGTTGTCCAGCCAGATCGACATCTGGTCCACCACGATCTTCGATTCCAGCGTCCGCGAGGCCGTGCGCCCCATGGTCGAGAACATCGCGGTCAGCGGCAGATCAAGCTGCGACAGCGCGCTGTTGGCCAGGTCGACCGTCGGTTCGTGCCCCTTGGCATAAAGCATCAGCACCCGCGCCAGCGGCCCGACCTCCATCGCCTTGCCGCGCCAGCGGGGCGATTTCAGCCAGGAATAGCTGTTTTCGACGTCCAGTTGGGTAAACGGCGGCTTTGGTCCGGTGTAGTGCAGGTTGGTCTGCCCGTCATAGGGGTGCAGGCCGGACTCCTTGCCGGTGGAATAGTCGTAATAGCTGTGCGCGACGAATTCCTGCACGTCTTCGGGGTTGTTCAGGTCCACCGGGTGAATGGTGCTCAGATCGCGATTCAGGATCACACCCGATGGGATCAGCCAGCTTGACGGATCATCCGTCCCGGACTCTGGAAAATCGCCGAAAGTCATGAAGTTGCCAACGCCCTCGCCGCGTGCGAACCAGTCCTTGTAGAACGACGCGATCGCCAGGGTATCGGGGATATAGACCTGGTCGACGAAGGCGCGCATCTTGTTGATGACGTCGCGCACCATGCTCAGCCCCTGCATGTTGACCGCCGTGGCCGACAGGCCAGAGCTTGAATCGACGCTGATGGGCGAGGGCGCGCCGCCGACAAGAAAGTTCGGGTGCGGGTTCTTGCCGCCAAAGATCGTATGGATCTGGACCACGTCGCGCTGCCATTCCAGCGCTTCCAGATAGTGGGCGACGGCCATCAGATTGGCCTCGGGCGGCAGCTTGTATTCCGGGTGCCCCCAATAGCCGCCGGCAAAGATCCCCAACTGCCCCTGTTCGACGAAATTGCGCACCTTGGTCTGCACGTCGCGGAAATAGCCGGGGCTGGATTTCGGCCAGGAGGAAATCGACTGCGCCAGCGTCGAGGTCGCCGCCGGATCGGCCTTGAGCGCCGAGACCACGTCGACCCAGTCCAGCGCGTGCAGGTGATAGAAATGCATGACGTGGTCATGCACGTATTGCGCCGCGATCATCAGGTTGCGGATCAGCTGCGCATTGGGCGGGATGACATAGCCCAGCGCGTTTTCCACCGACCGGACCGACGCGATGCCGTGCACCAGTGTGCAGACCCCGCAAATGCGCTGGGCAAAGGCCCAGGCGTCGCGCGGATCGCGGTCCTTCAGGATCAATTCGATCCCGCGCACCATCGTGCCCGATGAATAGGCGTTGGTGATGCTGCCATCGGCGGCGGTTTCGGCCTCGATCCGAAGGTGGCCTTCGATGCGGGTGATCGGGTCTACGACGACACGTTCGTTCATGTCAGGCTCCTGTTCAGATCTTGACGCCCCGGCGGCCATAGAAGGCGCCGGTCTGGGTGCGGGTGATGAACACCAGGAAGGCGTGCATCAGCTTCCCGAAGGGGAACCAGATCAGCAGCGCCGCGATGGAAAGCAGGTGGATCGCCAGCAGGGTTTCGTACCGCGCTCCCAGGTGGCTGACGGCCAGCAGCCCGGTCAGTACGGGCAGGAAGGTGATCAGCCAGGTGAAATAGTCATTGAGCGTCGAGATCGTCCGCAGAACCGGGCTGGTGGTGCGCCGCACCAATGCCGCGATCAGCGAGGCCAGCGTGACGAAGGACGCCGCGGTGATGATCGAGGTTGGCAAACCGGGCCAGGACAGGCCGAAAAGCCCTTCGATCACCAGGATATGCTGGGCAAACCCAAAGACGATCACCGCCAGCCCAAGGTGAAAGATATAGCCGTTGATCAGCGAAAACCGCGAGGTCAGGCCAAAATCCTTGGGCACCCACATGTGCCGCACCAATGCGCCCAGCCCGCCTTTCAACGCGCCGGGTGCCCCCGGGCGCGGGGCGGATCTGTCCCGCATGCGGGGCAGCATCAGCAACGCGCCAAGCCGCCACAGCACACCCAGGACGAAAATCGCCATCGCCCAGTTGAGCGCGGGACCGCGCGCGAAATCCAGCAGGCTCATGACCGGGTCTCCTCTTTTCCGGGGGCAGATTGGGTGGCTTTGGCCGCATCGGCGCGCCGCTTGCGGGCGCGCAGGGCGCTGGCGCCCCCGGCCACGAGTCCCGCCAGCGCGGCGCCGCCGATCAGCGTGCGGTCGCCCATGACGGCCGAGGACAGCGGCTGGTAGAACCCGCCGCGATCCCAGAAATCGGGCTCGGAACAGCCCAGGCAGCCATGTCCCGACTGGATCGGGAAACTGGTGCCGCCGTTCCATTTCATCGTGGCGCAGGCGTTGTAGGTCACAGGCCCCTTGCAGCCAAGTTCGTACAGGCACCAGCCATTGCGCGCGCCTTCGTCGTCGAAACTGTGCGCGAACTTGCCCTGGTCGTAGAACGGCCTGCGATAGCAGCGGTCGTGGATCGAGTCGCCGAAAAACGCCTTGGGCCGGTTCAGGTGATCCAGATCCGGCAGCCGCCCGAAGGTGACGAAATAGGCCGCCGTCCCGGCAATCGCCTCGGGGATCGGGGGACAGCCGGGAATGTTGATGACCGGCTTGTCGGTGATGATGTCGGAAATCGGTACCGCGCCGGTGGGGTTGGGCCGGGCATGGGGGATGCCGCCGAATGCCGCGCAACTGCCCACGGAAATGACCGCGGCGGCATCCGCGCAGACCTCCTTCAGCGTTTGCAGGTTGGTCTTGCCGGCGTTGGTCGAATAGACCCCGTCGTCCAGCGTGGACACCGAGCCGTCGACGATCACGAGGTACTTGCCCTTGTTGTCGGCAATCGCCGCTTCCATCGCCTCTTCCGCGGCAAAGCCCGACGCCGCCATCAGCGTTTCGTGGTAGTCGAGCGAGATCAGGTCGAAGATCATGTCCTCGATCGTCGGGCTGTACGACCGCGTCAGGGATTCCGTACAGCCCGTACATTCCTGGAACGACAGCCAGATCACCGACTGGCGTGGCGCATCAGCCAGCGCCTGCGCCATCGCGCGCGACGCAAGCGGCGGCAGGGCCATCGCGCTGGCAAGATAGGCGGTGTATTTCAGCAGGCCCCGTCGCGAGATCCCGCGCGCCGCCAGTCCGTCGCCCACTGTCTTCCGTTCAGCCATTGGTCGCCTCCGCTTCTTGCCGGGTCGTGCCCGGGCCGTTCAGGCTTTTTCTCAGGTTGCTTGCCGCGGTCGCGACGTCTTCGGACGCGGCGACCAGCAGATCGGGGATCCGCGTGATCTCGATGGTTTCGGCCGCGACGCGCCCGTCGGCCATCAGGTGGCGCAGCCACCAGACGCCGGCAAAGCGCGTCTCCCAGACTTCGCTGCGCCCGGCGACCGACAGGTCTGCCGTGACTTCGCCCCGGCCCAGGAAGGCTTCCAGGTCGGCTCGGTCGGCGGCGGTCATCGGCAGGGCGCGCAGGTCGATGGCGGATTGGTCGCCGGTTTGCGCCAGCGCCGTCAGCCGGTCGGCGATTTCCACCACAAGGCTGTCGGCAATGCCGGTGCGGGCCTCTTGCGCCTGGCGCAGGGTGTCATCCATCCAGCCACTCCTTCAGGATTTGCCGGACGATCGCCACCGCTTCGGGCAGGGCCGCGGCCACTGCGTCGGTGGGCGTCAGGCCCAGTGTCGTCACGTCTGGCTGGATCGCGATCAGCGCGCGCTGGTCAGGGGCGCAGCCGGACAGGTGCGCCGCGGACAACAGGTCGGACAGGGCGACTTCATGCGCGGTCTTCTTGGGGCCACCCAATTGGCGGTCCATCGCGACCCCGTCGAAGCGGCGCACGGTGCCGGGGGCGTCGCCCAGTTCCATGGCGTCGATGGCGATGATCCCGATGTCGGTGGCAAAATCCGTGAGCAGTGACAGCCCCATCGTTCCACCATCGCGTACCAGAACGCGGTCTGGGATCCCTTCGGCCTGAAGCCGGGTGACGACATGCACGCCGATGCCGTCGTCCGTCAGCAGAGTGTTGCCGATCCCCAGCACGACAACGCCTCGGATCCTGTCCGGGGCAGCGGCAAAGCCATCGTCGGACACATCCGCCGCAGCTTCCAGTTCAACTTCGGCAGGTCGCAAGATCCCCCCTTTCGGCACCACATTCCGCGGACGCCGCCTTTATCAGGCGCTTCCTTTGCAAAGAGGGCCTTGATCTGAATCAAGGACATAGCGAGGGTGCTCCTTTCCCATTGGTGGGCGGACAGGGAGGAATGAAACCATGTGTCTTGCTGTTCCCATGCAGGTTATCGAGGTCGATGGTTTCAATGCCCGATGCGAAGCCAAGGGCATTTCGCGAAGTGTCAGCCTGTTTCTGATGCAACATGACACCGTGCAGCCCGGCGACTATCTCATGGTCCACGTTGGCAGCGCGATCCAGAAAATCTCGGAAGCCGACGCGAAAAGTGCCTGGGAGCTTTACGACGAGATGTTTCAGGCTGAGGAGGCTGCATCGCAACCGGGCGGCGCGCGGTCCGATGCATGAACTGGCCGTCAGCCAGAGCTTGATCGCCGAGGCGATGCGCACCGCGCTGCATCACGGGGCGGTGCGGGTTACGGCGCTGACCGTCCAGATCGGCCCCTTGTCCGGGGTCGAGGCGCCGTTGCTGGACCGCGCCTTCAGCGTGGCGCGGGCGGGGACGATGCTGGAAACCTCGGTGCTGACGATGGAGATCGCGCCGGTCGTTGTTTGGTGCCCAGCCTGCCAGACGGAAACCACAGTGGCGCCGAACGCGCTTCTTTGCGGTCAATGTGGCGACTGGAAGGTGACGCTGCGGTCGGGCGATGAACTGGTGTTGAAGCAGGTCGAGCTTGACCGCGAAACGACGGACCGCGCGGTCCTGCACTGACCGCGCCAGACAGGAGAGGTGACCATGTGTGACGAATGCGGATGCGCGGCCGGGAACGGCCATGTTCATGTCAGCTGCGCGCAAGGGCTGATCGCGCACAGCCAGCCGGGGCCCGAGTCGGTCGAGGTGCTGACAGCGATCCTGCGCCAGAACGATCACGACGCTGCCCACAACCGTGCCCATTTCGACGAACACAGGGTGTTGGCGGTCAACCTGATGTCGTCGCCCGGATCGGGCAAGACCAGCCTGCTGGAAGCGACGATCGAGGCGCTGGGCGACCGCTATCGTATCGCGGTGATCGAGGGCGACCTGGAGACCGAGAACGACGCGCAGCGGATCCGGGCCAAGGGGGTTCCGGCGATCCAGATCACCACCGGCTCTACCTGTCACCTGGATGCGCGCATGGTGCATGACGCGCTGCACGGGCTGACGCTGGCCGACCTGGATATCCTGTTCATCGAGAATGTCGGCAACCTTGTCTGCCCGGCGGGGTTCGACCTTGGCCAACATGCCAACGTGGCGCTGCTGTCGGTGACCGAAGGCGACGACAAGCCGGCGAAATACCCGGTGCTGTTCCGGGGATCGGACCTTGTGCTGCTGACCAAGGCCGACCTGCTGGAGGTGCTGGACGATTTCGATCCGGCCAAGGCAGAAAAAGCCGTACGCGGGCTGGCCAACCCGGCGCAGGTGGTCACCCTGTCGACCCGGCGGCCGGACAGCCTTGCGCCCTGGCTGGCATGGCTTGATGCGCAGGTGGCGGAACGCCGGGCGCAACCGGCAGCCCCCGAGGCGCATCACCACCACCACCACCATCACCACCACCACGATCACGATCACCACCCCCACGATCACGATCAGACGCCCGCAGAATGACCAGCCCGTTCCCCCGCGACGCACGAACCGCGCGTGATCTGCTGGCGCAGATCCACGCCCTGCCGCTGGATGGCAAGGTGCGGGTGATGAACGTCTGCGGCGGGCACGAACGGTCGATCACCATGGCGGGGCTGCGCGGCGCGCTGCCGCCGAACATCGAGCTGATCCCCGGTCCCGGCTGCCCGGTCTGCGTCTGCCCCGAGGAAGACGTGCACGCGGCGATCCAGCTGGCGCTGCGCCCGGATGTGACGCTGGTCACCTTTGGCGACATGCTGCGCGTGCCCGCCAACGTGCCGAAGACCGAGCCGCGCTCGCTGGAACAGGCCCGCGCCGCCGGGGGCGACGTGCGCCCTGTCGCCTCTCCTGCCGAGGCGCTGACCATCGCTCGCGACAATCCGGGGCGCGAGGTCGTGTTCTTTGCCGCCGGGTTCGAAACCACCACCGCACCGGTGGTGGCGATGCTGGCGGGTGACCTGCCGCCCAACCTGTCGGTTCTGCTGTCGGCCCGGCTGACATGGCCCGCGGTGGCGATGCTGCTGGACAGCGAGGAGGCCGGGTTCGACGCGCTGATCGCGCCGGGCCATGTGGCCACCGTGATGGGGCCCGAGGAATGGGGGTTTGTCGTCGACAAGCACGGCCTGCCGACGGCGATCGCGGGGTTCGAGACCGACTCGATCCTGCGGGCGCTGCTGTCGGTGCTGCGGCAGCGGCTGGAGGGACGGGTGTTCCTTGACAATTGTTATACCGGCGTCGTGCGCCCCGGTGGCAACCCGACCGCGCGCGCGCTGATGGACCGGACCCTGGACGTGGTCGATGCGAACTGGCGCGGGATCGGGGTGATCCCGGCATCGGGTTTCGCGCTGGGCGCCGATCTGGCCGCGCATGAAACCGTGCAGCGCTTCGGTCTTGACCTGAACGCCGCGCGCAAGCGGGCGGGGCAGATGCCGCCGGGCTGCGATTGTGCGCGCGTCGTGCTGGGCAAGGTCTATCCCGATCAATGCGCGCTGTATGGCCGGGCCTGTACGCCCCGCACGCCGATTGGCCCCTGCATGGTGTCGGACGAAGGCGCCTGCCGGATCTGGTGGTCCTCGGGCGTGCGAGAGCCGCGGGCGGATCGGCATGAACCGGCATGACCCCGCGCCAGACCGGATCGTCGCGCGGGCGCTGACCGTCACCGGCCGGGTGCAGGGCGTGGGATTTCGCCCGTTCGTCTTTCGCATCGCGCAGCGCTTCGGGCTGGCGGGCTTTGTGCTGAACCGGTCGGGCCAGGTCGATATCCATGTCGAAGGCCCGCCCGCCGCGCTGGAGGCGTTCGAGGCCGCCCTTCTGGCCGAGGCGCCGCCGCTGGCCCGCCCGGAGCTGTCGGCGCGGGCGGCGACACAGGTCATGGCCTGCGACGGCTTCACCATCCGGCCCAGCGACGCGGCGGCGGCGGCGGATATCCACCTGCCGCCCGATCTGTTCTGCTGCGATGACTGCCTGGCCGAGATGTCGGATCCCGCGCAGCGTCGCTATCGCTATCCCTTCACCAACTGCACGCAATGCGGCCCCCGGTTTTCGATCATCCGCGACATGCCCTATGACCGGGCCAGCACGGCGATGGCAGGGTTCGCGCTTTGCGATGCCTGCCGCGCCGAGTTTGAAAACCCGCTGGATCGGCGGTTCCATGCGCAGCCGCTGGCCTGCCCGGACTGTGGACCGGTGTTGCGCTTTGTGCAGGACGGGCAGCGGCGGGTCGGCAACGAAGAGGCGTTGCAGCACGCGGTGGCTTTGCTGCGGGCCGGCGGGATCCTGGCGGTCAAGGGCGTCGGCGGCTATCATCTGATGTGTGACGCTGGCAACGATGCGGCGGTGCAGCGGCTGCGGGCGCGCAAGCGGCGGCCGGACAAGCCGCTGGCGGTGATGTTCCCGCAATCGGGGCCGGAGGGTCTGGCCGCGCTGGAACCGCACGTCACCCCCGATACCGAGGAACGCGCCACCATCCGCAGCGCCGAGCGCCCCATCGTTCTGGTTCCGCGCCGGATCGACTCGACGCTCAGCCCGCAGCTTGCTCCGGGGTTGGATACGCTGGGGGTGTTCCTGCCCTACAGCCCGCTGCATCATCTGATCCTGTCAGATTTTGGTGCGCCGCTGGTGGCGACCTCGGGAAATATCAGCGGCGAGCCGGTGATCATCGACCCGGACGAGGCCGAAACCGGTCTGGCGGGCGTGGCCGATGCTTTTGTTCACCATGACAGGCCGATCCTGCGCCCGGTCGACGATAGCGTGGTTCGGGTGATCGGCGGAGTTGCCCGGCGGCTGCGGGTCGGGCGCGGGCTGGCGCCGCTGGAACTGGCCCTGCCCGAGAGCGCGGACAAACCGGTGATCGCCACCGGCGGGCATATGAAAGGCGCGGTCGCGCTGGGTTGGCAGGGGCGCGCGGTCCTGTCGCCGCATATCGGCGAACTGGACAGCCCGCGCGCGCTGTCGGTCTTTGCCGACGCACTGACCGATCTGACGACGATCCACCGGGTCGATCCACGGCGCGTTCTGTGCGATGCCAACCCGGCTTATGCCGGCACGCGATGGGCCCGTGCCGGGGCGCTGCCGGTCGCGCCGGTGACCCATCACGTTGCCCATGCCTCTGCCCTTGCGGGGGAACGGCCCGAGGTCGGCGACTGGCTGACCTTTGCGTGGGACGGCGTCGGCCTTGGCCCCGATGGCACGCTTTGGGGGGGCGAGGCTTTGGCAGGCGCACCGGGGCGCTGGCGGCGGGTCGCGAGTTTTCGGCCCTTTCGCCTGCTGGCCCCGGATGTTGCAGCACGCGAACCCTGGCGGTCCGCTGCCGCGCTGATGTGGGACGCGGGCCAGGACTATACCCCTGGACGCGACGGCGCGGCGCTTGCCCGGCAGGCCTGGGGGCGCGGGGTCGGGGTGTTCGAGACATCCTCTGCCGGGCGGCTTTTCGATGCCGCCGCAGCGCTGGTGCTGGGGGTCGAGGCGGTCAGCTACGAAGGGCAGGGGCCGATGTTGCTGGAGGCTGCGGCAGGCCAGCAGGCCGGGGACGGCCCCGCCCTGCCGCTTTGCCACGATGCGCAAGGGATCTTGCGCTGCGACTGGGCGCCATTGCTGCCGATGCTGTGCGACACGACGCGCGGCGTTCAGGACCGCGCCGCATCTTTTCACGCCGCCATGGCCGGCGCGATCGTGGCACAGGCCACGGCCTTGCGCCGGGAGATACCGATCGACGCGATCGGCCTGACCGGCGGGGTCTTCACCAACCGTCGCCTGTGCGAAACGACAGCGGCGCTGCTGCAACAGGCGGGGTTTGCCGTCTGTCAGCATCGCCATGTGCCCGCCGGGGATGGCGGGCTGGCCTTCGGGCAGCTGGTCGAAGGGCTTGCGCGACACCAGCAAGGGACAAGAGGATAAGGCATGGTCAAGGATCGGTACATCACGCTGGCGCATGGCAACGGCGGGCGGTTCATGCGGGAATTGATCGAAGAGGTTTTCGCCCGGCACCTTGGCAACCCGGCGCTGGATGTCGATCTGGACGCGGTCGGCCTGGACCTGCCGCAAGACCGTGTGCCGGTGGTCAGCACCGATGGTTTCGTCGTGCAGCCGCTGGAATTTCCCGGCGGCACCATCGGCAGCATCGCGGTGAACGGCAGCGTCAATGACCTTGCCGTCAGCGGGGCCGTCCCGGCCTACCTGACCCTTGGCGCGATCATCGAGGAGGGGCTGGAACTGGAGGTGCTCGACCGCATCGTCGCCAGCATGGCAGAGGCGGCACGGCAGGCCTGCGTCGCCGTGGTCGCGGGCGATACCAAGGTCGTGCCGCGCGGGCAGGGTGGCGGGCTGTACCTGACGGTCACCGGGGTGGGCCACCGGGCCCGCGATTGCCGCCTGTCGATGTCCGCCATTCGGGACGGCGACGCAGTTCTGGTCAGCGGGCCGGTGGGCGATCATGCTGTGGCGATCCTGCTGGCGCGCGAGGCATTCGACCTGTCGGGCAGCGTGGTGTCGGATTGCGCACCGGTGATCGACCTAACGCTGCCGCTGGCCACGCACCCTTCGGTCCGCTTCATGCGGGATCCGACGCGCGGCGGACTTGCGACCGTGGCGCATGAAATCGCCCGCGCCACTGGCTTCGACCTCGTGCTTGAGCAAACCGCGGTGCCGGTTGCCGACCCGGTGCGCAGCGTCTGCGAAATTCTTGGATACGATCCCTATTATCTGGCTTGTGAAGGCCGGGTGGTGGCGGTTGTCGCGGCCGAGGCCGCGGACGAGGTTCTGGCAATTTGGCGCAACCTGCCTGCCGGGCATGGGGCCTGTCGGATCGGCTCGGTCTCTACCGGCACCGGGCGCACCGGGCGGGTGATCCTGCGGACCGAAATTGGTGGCAGCCGGGTACTGGAAGAACTGGAAGACGACCCGCTGCCCCGCATTTGTTGAGCCATGTCAAGGCGCGCGCGCGGGCGTTTCCCGAACATTGCCCGTGACGGACGCGGCCCGCGCGTTTTTCCGATCTAGCGAATCGCGCGGCGCAATCGGGGCGGAGTTTTCCCGCAGCCGGGATCAAAGGGGACACGATGAGTGACGGCATCGAACCAACGGCGACAGCGACGGACAGCTTCACACGCGTGCTGGACAGCGAGAAAGCCGCCGACCAACGGTTGGCGGATGCCAGGGCCGAGGCCGACGCGATCCTGCGTGACGCCATGGCCACCGAACGCCGGATTGCCACCCGGGCAGATGCGCGGGTTCAGGCTTTGCACCGAACCTTGGCCGACAGGGTCGCGCAGGAAAAGGCCCGGATGCTTGCCGCGTTCGAGGCCGAGAAACCTGCACTTGACGCGCCGCCCGACGCGGATCGTGTGTCAAGGGCGGCAAAGCGCCTGGCACGGCGTCTGATCGGGCTTGATCCGACATGAGGCTGGCCGGTCTCGCATATGCGCAGGCACGCCTTCAGGCACGCCTTGCCGAGCTTCCCTCGGCGCGAGATTGGCAACTGATCGAAACAGGACGGGATTTTGGCCAAACGCTTGAGGCGGCCAGGCAGGGCGCGCTGGGTCGGTATGTGTCGCGGTTGAGCCGTGAAAGCACCGCCGCCGATATCGAACAGGCGCTGCGCTTCGCATGGACGGAACTGGTGGACGAAGTGGCAGGCTGGACGCCTGCACGGTGGCAAGCGTCACTGCGTTGGCTGACGCCACTGCCGCACTTGCGGTTGCCTGACGCGCGGCCCGATCCGTTGCCCGCCGACGATGCGCCAGAAACGCTGGTGTCCAAGGTCTGGCAGGCAGAATTCGAACGACGGCTTCCGACCGCAGATGCCGGTGTTCTGGGGGCGCTTGACCCCCTGTTGCGGCGCTTTCTGTTTGGTCCTGCACCGGCCGAGGGCGCTGAAACGGTTGCGCGCAGACTTGAGGACCTGTTTCGGACCCGTGGTCGCGAACCGGTCGCCATCATCGGCTGGCTTGGCCTGATGGCGCTCGTCCTGGAACGGTTGCGCGGTGCGCTGCTGCGGGCGCTGCTGTTTCCGGCCGAGCCGGCAGAGGGCGCGCCATGATCCTGCGGCCCCGGGCAACCACATGGTTCGAACTGTTGACCAGTCGCGACCATTTCGCGGTGGCCATGCAAGCGCTGGCGCACACCCGCGCTGTCCAGCTTGAGGCGCATCCTTTCGACCAAAGCGCGCCAGTCCTGCCCGTGCTGGACGATTTCTTTGACCGGTTCCACCAACTTGAGGCCAGGTATGGGCCGTATTGGCCCCAGATACGGGGCACGGCCGGGCTGGTGTTGGAAAACCCGATCGCGGCGGTTGCGGAAACGCAGGCGCGGTTGGCGGACTGGGCCATGCGCGCCGATCCGATCGTCGCCGATCTGCGCACGAGCGAGGCGCGTTTGGGGGAATTGGCACTGATCGACCGCTTGGTCGAAGCGGTGCCCGACCATCTGCCGCTGGCCCGGTTGGCACAGGCGCAAGGAAGTGTACTGCGCTACGCGGTCTTCTTCCTGCACACAGGCGACGCGGCCCTGCCGGCCCTGGACGGTGTGCTTGCCGAAAGCTTTCCGGCGGAACAGGGGGCCTTCGTGATCCTGGTGGGTCCGGCAGACGCAATCGAAGCGGCCGCCGAACGCGCGACCGCTCTCGACTGGACGCCGGTGCCCCTGCCCACGTTCCTGTCGGCGGATCGTGACACCCACGTGCAACAGGTGCGCCAGCACATCACGGAAACCGAACGCGACCTTGCAGGCCATCTGGCGCGGCTGGACGCACTGGCGGAAGAGACCGGGCTGGCCGAGCTTTTGCAGCGGGTGGCGGTGCTGAGCTGGTTGCGCGACAACGCCGGAGAGATCTCGGCCTCGCCCAACCTGATGCGCATTACCGGCTGGAACAGCGTCGCCAACAGCGCCGACATTCACCGCGCGCTGGAGGCGGCAGGCGTCGATTATGCGCTGACCCAAAGCGCTGGCAGCGCCGGGGATGCACCGATGGTGCTGAACAACCCCGCGTGGCTGCGAGCGTTCGAATTTTTCCCGCGCCTTCTGGGCATGCCCGCAAACCAGGAGGTCGACCCGTCGGCCGCCACGGCGCTGATCGCACCGCTGCTGTTCGGCTTCATGTTCGGTGATGTCGGGCAGGGGGCGGTGCTGCTGGCCGCCGGACTGTACCTTGGACGGCGTTGGCCGATGCTGGCGCTGTTCGTGCCGGGGGGCGTGATGGCGATGGTGTTCGGCGTCCTGTTCGGATCGGTCTTCAGTCTGGAAGGCGTCATTCCCGCGCTCTGGGTGCATCCGCTGCACGCGCCGATCACGGTTCTGGCCGCTGCGCTGGTGATCGGGGCGGTGCTGCTGACACTGGGCTTCGTGCTGGATTTCACCCAGGCGGCCTGGCACGGGCAGGGCAGCCGATGGCTTGCGCAGCACGGCGGGTTGATGGCGGCCTTTCTCGGGCTGCTGGGCGCGTGGTTCGAACCGCGTCTGGCCTGGAGCGTGGTGCTGGGCCTTGGCCTGACGGCTGTCGGCGCGCGCAAGGACGGGGCCTGGACCCCCGCTGCCGCCGCTGTCGCCGTGGCAGAGTTTGTCGAGGCGATCATGCGTCTGCTGGTGTCGACCGTGTCCTTTGCCCGGGTGGGCGCCTTTGCGCTGGCGCATGCGGGCCTGTCTGCCGCCATCGTCGGGATTGCCGAGGCGCTTGGCCCGGTCGGGTTCTGGATCGCGTTGCTGCTGGGCAATCTTCTGATCCTCGGGCTGGAAGGGCTGGTGACCGGCATCCAGACCACCCGCCTGATCCTGTTCGAATTCTTCATCCGCTTTTTCCATGCCACCGGGCGCGAGTTCCGCCCGTTGCAACCACCTGGCCAACTTGTCGACGGAGGGTCCACATCATGAAACGTCTTACCGCCCCGCTATTCGGGCTGATCGCGCTTGCTCTGCCCCTGGCGGCTGCGCTGACCTATCTTTGGGTCGGTCCTGCTTTCGCGCAAGAGCCGCACGAGGCCACGGTCGCCGCCAGCGCCACCCATGCCAATATGGCGATGCTGGGAGCTGCGATTTCCGCTGGGCTGGCGTCGCTGGGGGCCGCCTATGCGGTCGCTGTGGTCGGCAGTTCCGCGGTGGGTGCGCTGACCGAAAAGCCGGAGTTGCTGGGCCGGCTGCTGATCCTTGTCGGGCTTGCCGAAGGGATCGCGATTTACGGGCTGATCGTCGCCGTGCTGATCCTGAACACGGTGTGACGCGTCATGTTCGACATGGTTTTCATTGGCGACAGGGTGACGGCAGCGGGGTTCCGGCTTGCCGGGATACCCAGCTTTTCGCCGGCGCCGGACGAACTGGCCGCCACTGTCAGCGCCGAACGCGCGCGGTGCCGCATCCTTGCCCTGACGGCCGAGATGTTCGCGGCCCTGCCGGGTCCGTTGGCCGAACAACTGCAGGACGCGCATGTGCCGCTTCTGGCGGTCATTCCCGACGCGCGTGACAGAATTCCCGTGCCCGACATGGACCTTGCAGTGCGCCGGGCGCTGGGGATCGAGGTGTAGCATGGACACGACACCCGAAGACCGCGCCGCCGCATTGGTGCAGCGGATCGAGGCCGCCACCGGCGCCGAGGCTGACCGCCTGCGTGCCGAGGCAACGGCGCAGGCGGCGACACAGATCGCCGCTGCCCATGAGCGCGCGCGCCAATGTGTCCGCGACAAGATCGCCAGTTTGCGCCGCCAGCAGGCCGAACTTTTGCGGTTCGAGGCCGCGCGGCTGGACACCGCCCGCCGTCACTTGAAACAGCATGGGGCCGGGGCGATCGTCGCGGCCGGACTGCCCGCGTTGGAACAGGCGCTGGCATCGCTTTGGAACAGTGAAGAGGGGCGGCGGGCCTGGGCCGGTCATTTGGTCGAAACCGCCGTCGCGCGACTTTTTCCTGGCGACTGGACGGTTCAGCATCCCGCAGGTCTTGCCGAAGCCGAGCGTCGGGACATTGCACAAACAATTGAGGTGCGGACCGGCTTTGCCCCCGCATTCGCCGTCGATCCGGCCCTGTCCGCCGGACTGCAGATTCGGCGTGGCGGGGTGTGCCTTGACGCCAGTATCCCGGCGCTGATCGGACAACCGCAGGACGCCGGGGCGGCGCTTCTGGCGGAACTGGCGCGTGGCCCGGAGGACAACACATGAGCCGCGCGATCATTACATCCATCGCAGGCCCGGTGGTTCAGGCCCGGCGCGAGGGCGCCTTTACGTTGGGTGAGGCCGTGACCGTCGGCCCGCACTATATTCCCGGAGAAATCGTGCGCCTTTCGGGCGCGACAATCACAGCGCAGGTCTATGATGACACCACCGGCCTGTCGCCCGGCGGCACCGTGACCGGCAGCGGGGCACCGTTGTCGGTGGAACTGGGGCCGCACCTGCTGGGCAATATCTTTGATGGGTTGCTGCGGCCCCTGCGGCCCATCCCCGAAGATCAGGCGTATCGGGTCACGCCGCTGGTCGCCGCTGGCGATGCCGTCCGTGCCGGGCAAAGGCTCGCAACAGTGGAAGGCCCCAGCAAGGCGCAGGCGCTGACCCTGCCGCCAGACATTGCCGCAGGAACGGTCACGGCGATCCGGGAAGGCGCGGTAACTGCGCGCGAAACGGTCGTCACCCTGACCCTGCCTGACGGCACGTCCCGAGGGATCGGCCTGATGCAGGCATGGCCCGTCCGCCGCCCGCGTCCCGTCCAACGCCGCCTTCCGCCCGACATGATCATGGTCACCGGGCAGCGCATCATCGACAGTCTTTTTCCGGTGGCGCGGGGCGGGCGGGCGGCGATCCCCGGCGGCTTTGGCACCGGCAAGACCGTGCTTCAGGAAACGCTGGCGAAATGGTGCGACGCCGATGTCATCATCTATGTCGGCTGCGGCGAGCGTGGCAACGAGATGGCCGAGGTGCTGCACGAATTCCCCGAACTCGACGATCCGCGCACCGGCCGCCCGTTGATGGAACGCACGGTGATCGTAGCCAATACGTCGAACATGCCGGTCGCGGCGCGCGAGGCGTCGATCTATACCGGTGTCACCGTGGGCGAATATTTCCGCGATCAGGGGTTTCACGTCGCCTTGATGGCCGACTCGACCTCTCGCTGGGCCGAGGCGCTGCGCGAAGTTTCGGGAAGGCTGGGCGAATTGCCGTCGGAATCCGGCTATCCCGCTTACCTGTCGTCGCGCATGTCGGAATTCTACGAACGCTCTGCCCGGGTCGAAACGCTGGGCGGCGAGGAAGGGTCGCTGACCATCATCGGCGCGGTCAGCCCGCCCGCGGGGGATTTCTCGGAACCGGTGACCAGCCATACCAAACGCTATGTCCGGTCGTTCTGGGGGCTGGACCGGGGCCGGGCACAGGCGCGGTTCTACCCGGCGATCCATCCGCTGCAAAGCTATTCCGAGGATGCCACCGGGCTGACCGGCTGGTGGACGGATCACGGCAACCCGAACTGGCGGCAGCAGCGGGAACGGGTGCTGGACCTGCTGGAAGCACAGGCCGAACTGGAACGCATGGCGCGGATCGTCGGTAAGGATGCGATGGCCCCGGCGCAGCAGCTGACGCTGCTCTGTGCCGATCTGGTCGACGATGCGTTCCTGCGGCAATCGGCGTTTTCGATCACCGACCGGTCCTGTTCGCCGGACAAACAGACCGCGATGCTTAACGTCATGATGCGGTTTTTCGACGTGGCCAAAACGGCGGTGTCGCGTGGTGTCGCGGTGCAGGCCATGGCCGAGGCGCCGTTCTTCCGCCGCCTGTCGCGCATGGGCGAGGAAATCGACGGCGCTGACCCTGCGGCCTTTGCCGCGCTGGTTGAACAGATGGAACAGGCGCTGGCCACACTGGAACGGGAGGCAAGCGATGCCGATTGAGGTACTGTGCCGCGATGCGGTGACAGGGGTCGAAGGGCCGCTGGTGTTTCTGGACCGTGTGGTGCAGGCCGGCGTCGGCGAGGCGCTGGAAATCGAGGGCGCGGATGGCGCCCGCCGTCTGGGCCGCATCGTCGCCATCGACGAGGAAAAGATCGTCGTCGAACTTCTGGAAAGCACCGCCGGGCTGGGGATCACCGATGCGGTCGTGCGGTTCCGGGGCGAACCGGTGATGATGGCGCTGGGGCCGGGGCTGCTGGGGCGGGTGTTTGACGGTGTCGGCCGGCCCCGCGATGGCGGCACGCCGGTGCCCGCGCTGGTGCGCCGCCGCGTCGACACCGGCACGATTAACCCCGCCACGCGCGGTCTGCCGCAGGATTTCATCGAAACCGGCGTGTCCTCGATCGACATCCTCAACAGCCTTGTGCGCGGGCAAAAACTGCCGATTTTTTCCGCCGGGGGGCTGCCGCACGACCGGCTGGCCGCAGCCATTGCCCAGAATGCCCGGCTGCGGGGGGACCGCGACGAAGGCTTTGCCGTGGTTTTTGCCGGGATCGGGGTATCGCATGACGCAGCCGAAAGCTTTCGTGCCGCGATGGAACAGTCGGGCGCGCTGGAACACACCGCGATGTTCCTGAACCTTGCGTCCGAACCGTCGGCGCAGCGGCTGCTGACCCCGCGTTTTGCCCTGACGGCGGCGGAATACCTGGCCTTTGACGAAGGGCGGCATGTGCTGGTTGTGCTGACCGACATGACCAACTATTGCGAAGCGCTGCGCGAAGTGTCGGCCAGCCGGGGCGAAATCCCGTCGCGCAAGGGCTATCCCGGGTACATGTATTCCGACCTGGCGACGATCTTTGAGCGCGCGGGCTGGATCCGGGGGCGGCCGGGCACGTTGACGCAATTGCCGATCCTGACCATGCCGTCGGATGACATCAGCCACCCGATCCCGGACCTGACCGGCTATATCACCGAAGGCCAGATCGTGCTCGACCGCAAGCTGGAACACCAGGGGGTTTACCCCCCGGTGAACGTGCTGCCGTCGCTGTCGCGGCTGATCGACCAGGGGATCGGCGCGGGCTTTACCCACGAAGATCACCCGGCGCTGGCGCAGCAGCTGTTCGCCACCTACGCCCGCGCGGCGCGGGTGCGGGTCCTGTCCAGCGTTGTCGGGCGCGAAGGGCTGACGCCCACGGACCGGCTGTACCTGGATTTCGGCGACCGGTTCGAAAACGATTTCGTGAATCAGGACGCGATGCGCAGTTTCGAGGAAAGCTTCGATCTGGGCTGGGACATGCTGGCGATGTTGCCCGCCGTGGAACTGTCGCGCCTGTCGGATGCCCAGATCGCCCGCCACGTCACGCCGCGCACGGACGAGGGTGGCGATGGCTGAGATCGTCCCGACCCGCGGTGCCGCCCTGGCACTGGCCGAGGAAAAGCGGTTCCTGGAAACCGGCTACGAATTGCTGGACGAAAAGCGGATGCTGCTGGCCACGACACTGCTGGGCGAGCTGGCCGACTGGCGCGCGGCGCGTGCCGACTATCGCGTGGCGATGGCGGCGGCCGTTGCCGCGCTCAAGGCAGCGGTGGCGCGGCATGGGCTGGACAGTCTGGGCCGGTATCCGTCCCCGGTTCACCCGTCGCTGGGTCTTGCGCTTTTTACGCGCAATTTTCTGGGGCTCGACCTGCTTGCACTGTCGGGGGCGCCACAGGCCGCCGTCGCGGCACAGGATGCGCTGGATGCCTCCCTTCAGGCCGAAGACTGTCGCCAGGCGTTTGCGGCGCTGGTGCCGCTGGTGGCGCGGATCGCGCTGCACAGCCAGAACATTCGGCGGCTGATTGCGGAATATCGCGTGACCGAACGCCGGGCAAGGGCGTTGCAGAACGTGATCCTGCCGGAAACCGTTACGGCGCTCGCGCTGACCACTGACTACCTGGACCAGAGCGACCAGGAAGAGGCGGTGCGCATCCGAAATGCGCGCCGGTGATGTAGGGTCAGGTTTGCGTGGCCCATACCTCGGGGTTGACCATGTGTTGCGGCGTGCCATCGGCAAAGGCATTGACCAGCGCATAGATGTCGCGGAACTGACGGTCGAGTTCCTCTGCGGTGACAAATCCCACATGCGGTGTTGGGATCACCCGGGGGTGCGACAGCAAGGGGTCGTTGGGATCGGTCACAGGCTCGTAGTCGAAAACATCCAGCGCGGCGCGGCCGATGCGCCCGGCCTGGAGCGCGGCCAGCAGTGCGCCGGGCTCGATCAGTCCCGCGCGTGAGGTATTGACCAACACACTGTCAGGCCGCATCGCCATCAGGTCGGCGCGGGTGATTTCCCCGCGTGTTTCAGACATCAGCCGCTTGTGGATCGAAACCACGTCGGAGTTGGCAAAAAAGGCTTCTCGGCTGTCTGCCACCCGGTCGCCTGCGGCGCGGGCCCGGTCGCGGGCGTCCGCGCTTCCCCAATAGTGCACCTGCATACCAAAGGTGCGAGCAAACCCGGCCACTGCGCCGGAAATCTTGCCGTGCCCGTACAGGCCCAGAACCTTGCCACCGACATTGCGCCCCAGCGGCGCGCCGCCCTGCCATTGGCCTGCGCGGGTTGCGGCAATCTGGTCCGGCAGGTAGCGCAGCGCGGCTATGATCAGGCCAAAGGTCAGTTCGGCGGTCGACATCGACGGGCCGTCCTTGGCCATGTGCGAACAGAACAGCACGCCCGCAGCGCCCAAGGCATCGGCATCCACATGTGTGTGCTGTCCGCGCATGGCGATCATGCGGACCCCTTGCAGCTGCGCGGCAAGCGCTGGCGTGATTGCGGTGCGGTCACGGAACAGCACCACCGCTTCGGCCCCGGTCAGACGTTGGGCCAAGGTTGCGTCGTCCGGGGCGCGGTCGGTCCAGACGGTCACGTCATGTCCGTCCAGTAGCGCGAAGCTGGGCAAGCCACGCAGCACGTCGTACCAATCGTCGAGAATGTGAACTTTCACAGCGCTTTCCTCCTGCTTGGCGGGATGTTCGGGCGCGCTCCGGCTACCGGGGCGGACCGGCCAAGTACCGGCGCGCCGCCGCCTGTCTGGGGCAAAGACTAGCATCCGTCTGCACAATGTCGAACGAACATTGCGCGCCGGGCCGGGCGCCTGCGCGATGTCACGGCAGACCGAGCGCAGGGGCGAAATCGAGTCCAGTTCGGGACAGCATGACTGGGTTCGGTGCTGGCGGCGCGCACCGGGGGCTTGCGGAACTGGACGGGTTCACCTTTGTCCCTCAACGCCGGTCCCCATTTCATCCGTCTGGCGATGCTTGCAAACATCCGCGCCGCCGCCTGTTTTCGGCGATCGTCGGGGAACTGCGGCAACGGACATCATCGTGTTCCAGTGGCCTTGCGACCACCTGTCAAAGCCCTGCTGATCCGCGCATGTTCAACGCTGCGTCGTCACGACTGACACAAAGAACCCAAGCGTGCCCGCAAGACCGCAGGGGGCTTGTCGATCCGGGAAACAAGTCGCGCCGCGCTCATCCGACCCCGCAGGGACAGGTTTGCCTGCGACACCACGAGTTGACGGCAACCTGTTCAGGCTGACACGGCAGGTGATCGGTTCCCTGTGTCCTGGGGGAGTATTCCGGGTCTGTCCAGGCCTTCGGCGCGTTGAAAACCGCGGGTCCCCTTGTCATGGGGAAGAAGGTCCTGCTGTGTGCCGGTAACTGACAGGGGGCGTCCCGCCGTGTCGTTGTTGCCGCTTCCGCGGGGGGCCGGAACGAAAACTGCCCCGCGGGCGATGCCTGCAGGGCAGATTTATCGTGGGCATCACGTACCCCGATCCGGCGTAAGGGGTCAGCCGGTGTGCTTGATGACGAATTTGTAGACGTTGCCGTCCTGTTCGCTCGACATCAGCTCGTTGCCGGTGGTGTTGCAGAAGGCTTCGAAATCCTTCACCGCACCGGGGTCGGTGGCAAGGATTTCCAGCGTGGCACCAGTTGGCAACGCTTTCAGCGCTTTCTTTGCTTTCAGGATCGGCATCGGGCAGTTCATGCCCTTCGCGTCCAGAACTTCATCTGCCATGGTCGTCTCCGTCTTCAGATGTAAAGGTTGATATCGCTCTTGGCGGCGACATCGACCCAGGATGCCGCACCGCCCAGTTCCGGGCCGTCGATCATGTCTTCGCGCTTGTATTCGAACAGGTCCATCGTCATCTGGCAGGCGATCATCTTGACGTCTGCGTCAATTGCCAGTTCCCGCAGTTCCTCGATCGACGCGACGCCCTTTTTCTTGAGCATGTTCTTCATCATGTTGGTGGTCAACGCGGTCATGCCCGGCATTGCCGCAATGATGTTCGGCATCGCCATGTGTCCGCCCGCCATCGGCATTTCCATCGAGGCGTTGCCCAGCGGGTTGATCCGCGGGTTCAGGTCCTTCTTGAGCAGCTGCAGCCCGTAGAAGGTGAAGAACATCGTGGTCTCGATCCCCATTGCCGCCGCGGTCGTCGCGAGGATGAACGGGGGATAGGCCCAGTCCAGCGTGCCTTTTGTGACGATGATCGTCATCGCCTTGGCGTTTGAATCGTCCAGCATTCCATTTCCTCCCTTGGCCACAGGGCCGCTGTTTTCAGGCGCGCCCGGCATGGGCGCGCCGGCAATCGTCTATATCACGCGGCGCATCCGGCGAATTCGTCGGCGTCCATCTTGGCCTCGTACGGGGCCGCGACCGAGGTGCCGGGCACAAGGATGGCCTTGGCGGCTTCGGCATCTTCGGGTTTGACCTTGACCATCCAGCCAGCGCCGTAGGGATCGCTGTTGGCCAGTTTCGGGTCGGACACCAGTTCGTCATTGGTGGCGATGATTTCCGCGTCAAAGCCCAGCTTGGCCGGACCGACCCATTTGCCGGATTCGACTGTGGCGATCGACTTGCCAGACTTGATTGTCTTGCCGACCTTCTTTGCGGTGAAGGCCACGAGTTGACCGGCCATCGCGGTCGCGATCATCGTCATCCCGGCGGTAAAGGTGCCGTCGCCTTCGTCCCGATACCAGATGTTGTTCGGCACATCGTAAAGCAGTTCGTCGGGCAGGGAGCATCCGCGTACAACAGGCATTTCTTAGTTCTCCATTGCTTCAGGCGCCGCCACGTCCGCCTGACGGATCGGGCGCGACGAGCAGCAGAAATCCCCCAGTCCCTCGACGACAAGCTTGCCGCCGATGAACAGGGCCAGGTGCCGGGTGATCATCGTCGCCATGCGCAGCCTCTGGGCCGACTCAGGCGCGACGGGATCCCCTGCCACCAGGTTGTGATGATACACCAGTTCGCGGCAGGTTTCCCTACAGGCATTGAAGCTTGGAACACCTTTTGCGCCCTGGCGGTGCAGGGCGAGCAGCCGAAAGCCTTCGACTTCAGCATTTGTGGGCTCTGCGCCCCGCGCTGCGATCCAGGCCGCGACCACGTCTTCGCCCATGGCCAGCAATTCCACCGCCCGCGCGGCGGCGTTGGTCGCCAGTTCCGCATCGGGCAGGGCGTCAAGCGCGTCGCAGGCGGCTTCGACTTCGGCGATGGACAGCGGCGTGCGGCTCATCCCAGACCCTTTTCCTTGATGAAGTCGCGCGCGTCCGAGAAATTCTCGTGTGCGCCGACCTTGCGCGACGACAGGCCCAGCGCCAGCCCCAGCAATTGGGTGAATTGCAGGATCTTCACGTTGGTCTTCTTGCCGAATTCCTTTTCGGCACGAACCTGGTGCATTTCCAGCCCGGTGTGGCAGGTGGGGCATTCGGTGGCGATCACATCGGCGCCTGCGGCTTCCGCCGCGGTCAGGATGTTCAGCACCAGTTTAGTCGAGGTGTCGCTGTCCGACAGCGTATGCGCCCCGCCGCAGCAGGCGGTTTTCAGCGGGAAGGACACGTTTTCCGCACCTGCCGCGGCCAGGATGTCATCCATGAAATGTGGGTTCGAGCTGGATTCGCTGCCCGGCCCCTGGTCCTTTTCAGGGAAGATGTGGCGCGGGCGGGTGTACATGCAGCCATAGTAGTTGGCGACCTTGATCCCCTTCAGCGACTTTTTCACCCGGCGCGAGATTTCCTCGTCCCCCACGGCGCGCTTCAGCCAATCCAGCGCGTGGATGGTTTCGACCTTCCCGGCCTCGTATGTCTTGTGGCCCGCCTTGTTGGACAGGCGGGTGTTGACCTCGACCGACTTGTCGTCATGGGTCAGGTCGTATTCCGCCTTTTTCAGGTTGTGATAGCAGCCGTTGCAGGGGGCCATGACGGTGTCGAACCCCATGTCTTCGGCGATCGACAGGTTGCGGGCGGAAAGATATGTCTGGATCTTGGGGTCGATATTCTTGACCTCCATCGCGCCGCAGCAGTTCCAGTTCTTCAGCTCGACAAGGCCAAGGCCCAGTTCCTTGGCCACGGCCTTGGTCGACTTGTTGTAGGCATAGCCCGTACCTTCCAGCGCGCAGCCGGGGTAATAGGCCACTTTCTTGAGGTCTTTTTCCATCTCAGTGGCCTCCCTTGCCGTCGAGCCCCAGGGCCCGCTTGTGTTCTGCTTCGACTTCCTTGACGTATTCCTCGATCCCGGCGCGGGCGCGGCCCCAGGATTTCGTTTTTGGGCGGAAGACCAGCGCGAAACCCATTTTCATCATGTAGAACAGCGGCATACGCTTGATCATACCCTTGACCATCTCGATCAGGAAAGGCTGGCGGAACACCGCCATGGGGTCGCCAGTGCGCTTGTAGAAATCGCGCATGACAAGGCTGTCCTCGATCTTGCCGGTCTGGATGACCTGTTCGGAGAAGCCTTCATCGAAATGGGTCGAGGGGCTTTTTTCCGTGTGGCCCTTCAGTTCCAGCCAATGCGCGGTGGCCTTCATCACGCCTTCGGGCACCACGTCACGCGGGCAGGCATCGGTGCATTTGTTGCAGCTGACGCATTGCCAGATGATGTCCTTGTCGCGCAGCAGTTCTTCTTCCATGCCCAGGCGGATCAGGTAGATCCAGTAGCGCGGGTTGAAATCGGGATTGACCGCGTTGACCGTGCAGGCGTTGGTGCACGATCCGCACTGCCAGCAGCGGTGGATGTTTTCGCCCCCGGGCAGGGCGGCGATTTCCTCTTGCAGGTTCTCGTTATAGTCACTGACCGATCGGCCTTCGATGAAGGTGGACCAGTGGCCGGAAACATCCACGCCGTCGATTTCCAGGTTTTCCTGCTCGCGCAGGTTTTCTGGCCGGATCAGGGTCTTTTCATGGATGGGCATGTCACGTTGTCTCCTGAAGATCCTCGATGCCGAGAGCACCCAGCGTGTGGGCGGTCCCGTCGACAAGCTTGAGCCGTGTCCGGCCGGTTTCGGTATCCACGGCGTCAAGGCCCAGCATCCGGCGCGTGTGCAGCATCGGATCGGCCGCCGTGGCAAATTCGGCGCGCATGAATTCGCCGCCGCGGTCGTTGATGTAGGCGGCATAGACATGCGCCATCAGCAGGTCGGTAAAGAACGGCAGATCGCGATAAATGCCTTCACCGCGCAGGAACCCGTCCAGTTCCTGGCACAGCGTCGCATAGGTGGCAAAGCTCGACGGCGCGTCGATCCGGGCCTCGGACACGTCATCGGCAAACCAGAGCTCGCGCAGCACCCCGGACCCGGCCTTTGCGTCCCAGATCCACCGCGTCATCAGCGGATACCGTTCCGGCTGGGTGAAATGCAGCACCTCTGCCGCCAGATCGGGCAACCAGCGGTGCGCCCGGTCCAGCGTGAATCCGTCGCTGAACGCGTCTTTCCGGGCGTCCGCGCCAGAAGTGTCGGCGCTGCCGTCCAGCAGGCGCACGAACCGCGCGCGGATGTCCTCGAACCCGACCTCCTGGATCAGGGCGCTGATGCGCCGCCGGGCCGGGGTGACGAATGCGCAAAGATCCAGAAACTCGGTCTCTGTCATCTCTGCCGCCTTGCCGTCGGTCAGTATTTCCTGAAATAGCGACGATTTGAGCCACAGCGCGGTGACGTAGCGGTCCACGCCGCCGGTGGGTTCGGCGCTTTCCACAAGGTGGTCTAGCGCGCGCCGTAGACGCGGCCCCGACAGGTCGAGCACGGGGGCGGCCTTCGCCGGTTCCACCGCTGCTTTGCGACCCAGTCCGAACATTACTCAGCCGCATCCTTTGCGTTGGCCATCGCCATGCCCATCGCCGCCATCGCGGCTGCGTGGCCCTGCGCGATGGAATCGTCGATGGTTTCCGGCCCGCTGGCGGCACCCGCCACGAACACGCCGGGGCGCGAGGTTTCGGCAAGGTTGGCATAGGTCGATTTGCGGTCGATGTAGCCCCAGCGGTTCAATTCGATATCGAAGATCGCCGACAGGGTCATGTTGTCCACGTTCGGGTCCATCCCGACAGCATGGACTACCATGTCGAAGGGGATCGAGATCGGGCGCTTGACCAGCGTGTCTTCACCCTTGACCAGCAGCTTGCCGTCGCGGCCGGTGACTTCGGCGATCCGGGCCTTGACGTACTTGACCTTGTAGTCTTCCTGGCTGCCCCAGTAATATTCGCCCTCGTACAGACCGAAGGTGCGGATATCCATGTAATAGATATAGACGTTGGTCTGCGGCGACATTTCGCGGATTTCCATCGCGATATTGGCCGACACGGTGCAGCAGATCTTGGAACACCATTCGCGCCCGATCTGCCGATCGCGCGACCCGACGCACAGCAGGATCGCCACGCGGTCCGGTATCCGCCCGTCAGATGGGCAACGCACGCCGGCCCCGGACGAGATCATCTGTTCCACCTGCGTGGTGGTGACCACGTCAGGATAGGTGCCAAAGCCCCACTCGGGCTTGTTGATACTGTCGAAATGGGTAAAGCCGGTGGCCAGGATCGTCGATCCCGCCTCGACCGTGCTGCCGTCCGACAGGGTGGCGCGGAACGCGCCGGGACCGCCGGCGAAGTCCTTGACCGTCGCGCCGGTGCGCACTTCGACATTGGGGTTGTCGGCGACGCGGGTCACCATGCCGCCGATGGCATCCTTGGCCCATTCGTGGCTGGGCACCAGTCGCGCGTAACCCGACAGGATCGGCGCGCCGCCCAGGATTTCTTCTTTCTCGACCAGAACAACCTTCTGGCCGGTGCTGGCAAGCGCGTGGGCGGCGGACAGACCGGCGGGGCCCCCGCCGACGATAAGGACAGGCTGGCTCACTTCTCGGCTCCTGCAAGTGTTTTCGGTTTGACGTAGCCCGGGCCCGAGGTGATCGCGCGCTTGGGGTCATACAGCGTTTCGATCCGGCCTTGCTTGACCTCTTCGAGGTAGCCCTCGAATTCGGCCTTGGCCTTTTCCCAGTCGATGCCCATCTTTTCGAGCAGCCCTTCGAAGGGCGAGGCATGCCAGTGCAGCTGCGCCAGCTTGTAGGGATGCGCGCCCATCGCCAGCGCGGCGAACTGGCAGTCGGCCATCACCGGCAGGGCATAAACCTTGTCCACCGCCTTGCCGATCCACTGGTTCTTGTCGAGCGTGGTGATACAGCCGGTGTCATGGCCGATCATCACGTCGGACCGCGCCTCTTCGACGGCGACCTTGATCTTGCGGTCGATGGCGAAGGACCGGGTGAATTCGCGCTCGCCGATGATGTGGCGGAAGCCGAAGCCGCAGCAGTCGTACCAGGTCGAATAGTCGATGACTTGCGTGCCCAGCGATTGCAGCAGGCCGGTGGTCACCGCCACGCGGTTGCCGTCCAGCACGGTGTCGTCATAGATCACGTCCTCCGGCACCATCTTGTAGACGTGGCAGGCCGGGTGCACCGTGGTGCGGATGTTCGACAGGTCGATCTGCTGGCGATCAGCGATGCGGTGGCGCATGACGTGCAACCACTCGGAATAATGCACGATTTCCTCGGGTATCAGCAGCTTGCCATCCACCAGGCGACCCAGTTTGCCAAGGATCGCCTTGACCTCTTGGCGCAGCTCGGCGCTTTCCATCAGGAAAATGCGCATTTCCTTGTAGTTGCCGAAGGACGTGCCGCAATGCACCAGCGGATAGAACGTGCCTTCCGGCAGCCCCAGCGCCTTGGCCGAGACATAGGCCTGGTGGAAGTTGCGCAGGAACACGGCGGCCAGCGACACCACGTTGCCGATGCCCGACCCGTGATAGTTCCACGCGGTGCAGGACGTCTGGTCGGTTTCGTCCAGATAGGATTGACCCATCTCGTTCATGATCCACAGGACCGAGGACGGGTAGCCGGGAATATTCCCGCACTGGCCACAGGACTTGTGATGCCACAGGTTGTTGGTCGGGATCTTCTTGTCCCAGCCATACAGCGTCTTTGCCATGACCGGATCGTTGTGGTCGCCGACGCGGTGGACAAGGATTTCACCTTCGCGTTCCAGCTCCCACATGTGGTCGCGGACATCTTCCTTGCGTTCCTTGCCAGTCAGCAACGCGCGCTTGTCGATCTTCTGTTCAACCCAGTCGGTGGCGCGGCGCGCCTCGTCCGCGGAAAGGCTGCTGGGCTTCCAGTCGGCGCCGAAACCGCTGTACGCGCCGCCTTTGTTTTCCTTGTCCGTTGTCATCGTCGCGTCCTCCCTGGTCGCTCGAATGCCCTGCCGGGCGTGGATCAATCGTCGTCGTCCTCGTCTTCCTGCTCTTCGAGCCAGTCTTCCCACTCTTCGCGTTTCTCATCCATCACGTCGGTGACAACGTCGAAGAGGTTTTCATCCACCGCCTCAAGCTGGTCCAGAACGCCGGTGGCTTCCCAGATCGTATAAAGTTCGACCGAGGTGCGCAGGTTGACTTCCCACGCGGTGTCCAGCGTGTGCATGGTCGGCATCGGGATGGCCTTGCGCAGGATCATCAGCGGGGCGTCGACCTTGACCACGTTCGGACCCCAGTCGGGGAAGGCTTCCTTGGTGATCATGTTCGGCGCCAACTGGTTGCCGGTCGAAACAACCTTCAGAAGGACGCGGCTGAACGGGCGCAGCACCTCCTTGGCGCTCTCCATCTCGTGCTTGATCGCGATTTCGCGCATGATCATCACAAGCCCGCCGGGCGAATTTTCAAAGGGGCAGCGGGCGGCGCAGGTGTAGCACTGGGCGCAGGCCCAGATTTTTTCCTGCATCGCGTCGTAAATGCCTTCAAGGTTCTCGGTCCACAACAGTTGCACGATTTCGCGCGGGCTGTAATCGTAGTAATGGGCCGATGGGCATGTCGCCGTGCAGATGCCGCAGTTCAGGCAACCGTGGATTTCATGATCGTAAAGCTGGTGCCCACGGATATCGTCGAAGATTTCCTCGAGCTTTTCATAAGCCACCACGGGCTTGTCCGATACCGGGTCGGCGATCGGCGATTCAATCTGTCGGTTCATACCCATCTTCACCTCCCCTGAAGCCGGGCACGAAGTGAGATCTTTAGTAGGTCAGCACCTTCGTGTCGTCGTCTTCCATGATATCGGCAATGACCTTCGCACCGCCCACGATGCCTTCGCATTCGGGGATCAGGTCGTCTTCGGTCATGTCGAAAAGATCGAGATTGGGCGAGCAGCAGTAGAACTTTGCCCCCGCTTCATGCGCGTCCTTGATGAAGTCATAGACGGTCTTGGGAGACCCTTCCTTGACCACCAGCTTTTCCGCGACGCCCTTTTTCATCAACCTGCCAGCGGTCGCCGTGCACACGACATCCACTTCGTAATCCATCGCGGCTGCGACAGTGGCCTGAAAGAACGGCGCGCCGAGCTCCTCTCCATTCCGAGGGTCGGTGTTCACCATGATAATTATCAACTTGTCGGCCATGGTCTCCTCCCAAAGAACGCGGCACCCGGGCTGGCTGCGATTCGGTGTCGCATGGCGCCCTGATAGGTTCAGCCTAGGCGCTGAAAATCTCACATGCAAGAAATTTGACGTTAGCGCTTTCGTATATGTAAATTCTGCCTTTCTGGCAGGCACTTACATCAGTCCCGTGTGGCTGACGATGCCCACCATAAGCGGGGTCAGCGCTTCGGCTATGTCGGCTTGGACGGCGCCAAGGTCGGCCAGCGCGCTTGCCGGATCGTCGGGCGTTTCAGCAAATTCCATCACCAGATCCTCGACCATGCCGCGCTTGAAACCGGGATGTCCGACCAGCCCAAGGCAATTGCCACGCAAAGAGAAGATTTCCGGCTCGCCTTCCGGGCCGGTGGCCAGAACCTCTGCTCCTTGGGGCAGCACCGGCTTGTCGCGCAGATAGTGCGACAGCGGGAACCGGTCCGGCATGTGCCCGCCCAAATGACCCGGCGCGGTGGCCTGCACCTGGTTCACGGCAAAGCGCAGCGGCGCTTCTGCCGCGCCCCCGCCGGCGGCAACGCACAGGATCAGCGCACCAAGGCCAAAGCCCACCACCGGAAGCCCGAAGTCGAGAAAGGTTTGCGTCAACCGGAATTCCGGCCCCGCACTGGGCAGCAGGTGCCCGCTGACCAGCCCGTAAGGCCCACCGCCCAAAAGCCACAGCCCGTCGAACCCTTCGGGACCGAAGGGCAGGGTACCGCCATGGGTAAAGGGGCGGTAGTAACGGAAGCGCACATTGCGGCCTTCCAGGTGGTCTTCGATGAAACCCAGGTACTCCGCCTCTGTGTGCTGAATAACGGCGATGGTCTTCACGGCGCGGGCTCCACCGCGGCCATGATGGCATTGGCGAAATCGGTCGCCGAGACGCCCGGTGTCTCGATCTCTTCGGAATCGAGCAGCCGCTCGGCAGCCTCGATGATCGCGTGTTCATTCAGATCGACTCCGCGCAGCGCGACCGCCAGCCGATCCAGCCCGTCGGGCGGCAGGCATGTCATGTCACCCGAGATCATCAGGTCGGCGATCTTGCCTTCGCGGTTCAAAAGGTGAACCCGGATCAGCCCACCCGGCGCCTTCATCATGCTTTCGGTCAGGTGGGTGTCGGCGGCGATCTTGACGCCAAGCGCCACCTGCTTGCGGCCCTGCATTTCTATGAACTCGGGGTCCAGCAAGTCCGACTCGGCGGTCTCGATGGCTTTCCATTCCGCGTCGGTCGGCTGGTCGATCACCGGTTCCAGTCCCAGAACCTCTTGGCAGTGAAAGAAGAACCGGTCCAGCAGCGCGTCGCGCGCGGGCGGGGTTTCCACCTGCTTGACGATCGTGGTCATGAAATCGTCCATCGTCTGGCGCAGCTTGTCGCGGAATTTCTCGGACGGGACGCGCAGGCATTTCGACATGGTTTCGGTATCGAAATCGAACATGAACGACCCGACCATGACCGTCGCGTTGCCGATCGACGCCGCCCCGGTGCCCCCGATCTTGCGGCCGTCGACATGGATGTCGTTGATCGGGCGATAGGTCGCGGCAATGCCGAAGTCGCGATAGGTGCGCACCACCGGCTCGATGAACAGCGGATAAAGTTCGTGCGCATGTTGTGGCGCGCGTTTCCGGGGAAAGACGAAATGGGTGAACAACTGGTTGCGATCCAGGTAAACCGCCCCTCCCCCGACGTGCCGGCGATAGACCGGCAGGTTCTGCGCGATGCAATACGCGGTGTCGACCTCGCGGTCGATTTCCTGGTGCAGACCGACGCAAACATAGGGCGTTTCAGGCGATGCCAGCGACAGCATCGGGTCGGACTCTGCCGTCACCGTTTCCGCCAACCCGTGATAGACCGCCTGGCTGCGCAAGGCGCTGACCAGTCCGAAGTCCAGAACCCTCAGTCGTGTCATTGTGTTCTCCTCCCATATATCTCGTAAGTTGGATACGTCTTGCCGCAAAAGTCAAAGGCGTTGTCGGCCCGGGCTCGCGCGGGTCGTGTATTTTTCCCTGCGCGGCATCGGCGTATGCACGGACCTTGCCGATCCCGGTCAGACCCGGCATGAAGAGGGCAAAGCCCGAAGCTGGCGCGCCGTGATGCCGCCTGATTTTCCTTTGTTCCCAAGTCAGTTACCCCTTGAAAGGAGCGCACGCCATGTCCAGCAAGCCCTATGATCCCGGCACGGAAGGCGCAAAGATGTCGTTCAGGTGGGCGATGTCCTATGGCGACTATCTGCACCTCGAAGATATTCTGGCCCACCAGCACCCGCTGACCGACGCGCATGACGAATTGCTTTTCGTGATCCAGCACCAGACCAGTGAATTGTGGATGAAACAGGTGATCCACGAACTGTCCGCCGCGCGCGCAGCGCTGAAAACCGGCGATATGCCGAAAATGTTCAAGATGCTGGCCCGGGTCAGCCGGATCTTCGAACAGCTCAATTCGCAATGGGACGTGCTGCGCACCATGACCCCGGCGGACTACACCCGGTTTCGTGATGCACTGGGGCCGTCGTCGGGGTTTCAGTCCTACCAGTACCGGCTGATCGAGTACGTTCTGGGCAATCGCAATCCGAACCTGCTGCAACCGCATGAACACCGCCCCGAGATTCACAAGATGCTGTCGGACGAACTGGCGCGGCCCAGCTTCTATGACGAGGTGGTGGCGCTGCTGTTTCGTACGGTTGACGGCGATGATCGTCAGGTTCCGGCCCCGGTGCTTGATGCCCCCCACGCACCCAACCCCGACATCCAGGCACGTTGGAAGATCGTCTACGAAGATGTCGATACCTATTGGCCGCTGTATGAACTGGCGGAGAAACTGGTCGATCTCGAGGATTATTTCCGGCGCTGGCGTTTTAACCATGTCACCACGGTCGAACGCGTGATCGGGTTCAAACGCGGCACCGGCGGCACGTCCGGGGTGCAATACCTGCGCCGGATGCTGAGCGTGGAATTGTTCCCCGAACTCTGGCACCTGCGCGGAGAACTGTAACGCGCGTCGTCTGTCTTTCTGGCCTGTCCTGAACAAACCGTGTTTTTCCCATAGCACAGAAGTGTGCTACATTCTGTCGCAGGCAGCATGGGAGACAAAGATGAAGCGGCGCGCGTTTTTCGGACTGACGGCAGCAGCGATGGCAACAGGGATCGTGGCCCGACCCGCACAGGCCAAGGCGGTACTGGGCGACGATGGCCTGCATGACCAGCCGTTTTTCCTGGACAGCTTCCTGGAACTGGGCAGCGACCTGGAAGAGGCCGCAGCCGCAGGCAAGGGTCTGATCGTTCTGTTCGAACAGCGTGGTTGCCCCTATTGCCGCGAAATGCATCAGGTCAATTTCCAGCGTTCGGAAATCGTTGATCTGATCGAGGCGCACTATCTTGTGGTGCAACTGGACATGTGGGGCGCGCGCATGGTTCTGGATTTCGATAGGGAAGAACTGGAAGAACGCGATCTGGCGCGAAAATGGTACGTCAACTTCACCCCGACCCACGTGATTTTCCCGGCAGAAAACGTCGGAGCCACCGACCCGCGGCAGGCCGAAGCGTTCCGCCTGCCGGGCTATTTCAAGCCGTTCCACCATCATTCAGCGCTGGAATACGTTGCCACCGGCGCGCATCGTGACCAGCCGTTCCAGCGCTTCCTGCAGGACAAGTTCGCCAAGCTGGAAGAGCAGGGGATTGATCCGGACGTGTGGTAGGTGCCCGCGCGGTAGGTGCCCCCGGATCAGAATTTCAGCGCCAGCTTGGCCGTGGCAAGGTGTTCTGTCCGCTGGTCTCCGATCTGGCTTTCGACATTCAGGTCAAGGTTGAACCGGTCGCCCTGAATCAGCTGGACCCCGGCCCCGACCGTCAGGGTCATCGGGTCTCCGGTCAGCGTCTGGGTGATCGGCGCGCCGCCACCCAGGTGCGAGGTGACCTTGATATCGGGGTTCAGATCGAAGGACGCGCCGACAAAAGCGGTGGGTCGCACATACGCGTCATAGCCCATCCGCAAGGTTCGACCCAGCGTCAGCCGCGGTGCGATCACCAGCGTGCTGTGGGTAAAATCATCCACAGACAGCGCCAGCGGTCCGGCGTTGGTTTCCACGAAGCCGGGCGCAAAAGCGTGGGTCAGGTCAAAATCGGCGTCGGCTTTCACGAACCAGTCGGCGTCGTATTCGAACACTTTCGACATCCGTGCCCGCAGGTTCATGCTGTAAAGTTCGTGTTCGGCAAAGCCGATCCGGCGCCCCAGCGCACCCGCGACGCGACTGGTTTCGAACCTGCCATAGCTCAGCCCGCCCGACAGCGACCACAGGGTATTGCCGCTTTGATGCTTGAAGATCGCGCCAAGGTGATAGGAATCTCCGTCGATGTTGTCGACAGCCGAGGTGCTGGAGATATGGCCATAGCCTGCCGACACGCCCACGAACCAATCGGACTGGGCTTTTTTCTGGACTCCCGCGGAAACGCCTCGCACCCGGTTGGTCATGCCGAATTCCCGGGTCTCTGACCCGATCGGCTTGACCCAGACGCATTCGCCTTCTTGCAGCACCGGCAGGCCCGCGCCCGCAACGGTGCAACTGTGCATGGCGTTCTTGAATTGCGCGTGCAGCTTCAATGTCGAAGAGTTGCTGAGCGCCGGATGTCCGGTGCCATAGCTCTCCAGCCCTTTCGACAGCGTCGCGGCATCCGGCGCGTTGGCCAGCGCGGCAAGTTCATCGGCGATGTCGGCGACGTCGTCGGCATCCCATTTCTGTTGCAGCGCGTTGGCCACCTGCACGGCATTGTCGCTCAGCAGGAAAGTGTCGCCAGCGGGCGCGAAATTGACCGATTGCAGGCCGACGGTGACCGCGGTTCCGGTGGTTTGCAGGCTGTAGGTTGCAACCCCGTTGCCCTTGGCCAGCGTCAGGCCGGTGTCGTCAACCGATTTTGCAGACAACACCTGAAGTGCCGCCTGTGACGGAACCAATGCGGTTGGGGCAACCTGGATTTCCCCGCCCAGCGTCGCGGTTCCGTCGATCTGGACCAGGTCTGCGGTTCCCTTGACGAAATCCACGTCTGCCACCAGCGTCCCACCCAGGTACTGGGTGAACGCCCCTTGCAGCCCGGTTGTTGCAACGTCGCCGGTTTGCTTGCCTGCGCCGAACGTTCCGAAGTTCTGGAACTTGCCGGAGGCCCCCAGTTGCACCGTCGCCCCGGCGTTGAACGCGCTTTCGTTTAGGACAGAGATCTTGGGGCCGGGCTGCGTGCTGTGCAGTTCGATGCTTCCCGTGAACGTGCCCATGTTGTCGATAATCCCCGAATGGTCGGCCCAAAGAGCAAGGTCGCCTTGTGTCGTCACAAGGCCGCTGTTGAACACCACAAACGGGTTTTGCCGGCCCTCTTGCGCCGACAGGCGGAGCGCCGCACCGCTGCCCGATCCGCCGATGACCACGGCCCCTTTGGCAACGGTCGGGGCAATGCCGCCGGTGGTGCGATAGGCGTCGTCGATCCGGGCATCGAACGCGTCGGAGTCGCGGCCCGCAGCGACCACCAGACCCGCGACCGTCATGCTTAGCGCGTTGTTCAGCGGAGTGGCTCCGTCCACATGCTGCCCGGCAGAGCGCAGATGGATCGCATCCGCGCCGACGCCCGAGGTGATGACCGCAGCATTCGCGCCAACCGTGACATCGACAGAGCCGCCGGCACCAAATCCATTGGGATTCAGTACGGTTTCCGCGTCGCCCGCATTGGCGATCAGCGCACCGCCGCCGCCACCGATGGACTGGGCAAAGATGCCATGCGCCCCGGCGCCATATGTCCAGACCTTGGTATTCTTCACGCTGACGCTGACGTTGTTGCCGTCGCCGGTCGACACCCCGGCCTGGGGCGCGCTGACTGCGTCGGTGCTGAAGGCGGCCACCCCGCCACCGCCGCCAACGGCCTGGGCCAGGACGCCGTAAGAAGCTCGGCCGAATGTGGTGAGCGTGTTGTCATCGCCTGACAGCGCCACCGTCACAGTGCCCGCATCGCCGCCATAGCCGCGCCGGCCATTGTCGGTGCCCGCGCCGAATGTCACACGGGTCTGCATGTTGTTCACAGCGCCGCCGGTCACGCCGCCGCCGCCGCCGATGGATTGTGCGATGATCGCCGGGCTCAGGTCGCCCTGGGTCCGGATCGTGGCAGCAACCGCGACGCTGGTGTCGCCGGCGTCGCCCTCGGTTCCGGTTCTGGTCCCCAGCGCAACGTTGCCGGCAGTGGTATTGCCCGGCGCGCCGTTGGCCACGACGAAATGCGACGCGTGCCCGCCGCCGCCGCCCAGCGATTGTGCCACAAGGCCCGCCGCGCTGTCGCCATAGGTGGCAATGGCGGCGCTGCTGCTGACCGTGGTGGCCGCGCCCTTGCCGCCCGCGCCGCTGGAAATGCCAAGCGCGGTTTCCAGCGTGTTGGCTTGCTCGGCCACATGCGACTGGCCACCGCCGCCACCGATGGACTGGGCCAGAATGCCGGTTGCACCATAAGATGCGGTGGTGATCCCGGCGCTGTTGATCACGCTGACTGGCGCGCCGTTGTCACCCGTGCCGCCGCTGCCATTGATCGGATCGCGGCCAAGCGCATGATAAATCGCTCCGAATGTGCCTTCTGAGGGCTGGGTGTCAGGGGTGCTTTCAGTGGTGTGGCTTTCGACCCTGGATTTGTAGTCGCCAATCCCGCCGGGGAAGGACAAGTCCAGGTTGATGCCGGTCGCGGCCTCGGCACCGGCCTTCAGCAGCGGCTTCAACTCGGTGAAATTGGTGGCCGTTCCCCCCGCGCCACCGCCGCCACCGATGGATTGTGCAACAATGCCGCCCGCGAAGAGGTTCAGCGTGGTGATCGCGCCGGTGTTGGTCACAAGGACGGGCTGGCCCGCACCGCCGTTTCCCCCCTTGCCGCCGATGGTGAACTGCGTCTTGCGCTTGTTGTCGTCAGGGTTGGTGGATTTGGTCGGGCCGCTGCTGCTTGGGGCCGGTTTTGGGGATTTTGCCAGGGAAATGCCGATGGCATTGCCGCCGGAACCGCCGCCGCCGCCGATGGATTGTGCCTTGATCCCGGTGCCTGCGTGGCCCGCCGTCAGCACCGCGCCGGTGTTGGTCACGGTGACCGTGCCACTGGTGCCGCCGTTTCCGCCGTTTCCGCCAATCGCGATGGTGCTGGACAGCGGCCCCTTGCTCGACCCTGTCGATTGTGCCGACCGGGAATAGGAACCGGCCACGGCCACGCCCCCCGTACCGCCACCCCCGCCGATGGATTGTGCCAGAATCCCGTCGGCAAAGCTGCCGTTGACGGCGATGGCGCTGGCGGCGCTTATGTTTACGGCATCGGCTGCTCCGCCGGATCCGCCGCCGCCTCCAAGTGCGGTTTCCAGCGAAGACGGGTCCGATTTGCTCAGCAGGATGGACCCCGCGACAGCCATGCCGCCCGATCCGCCGCCACCGCCGATGGACTGCGCCAACAGGCCGTGGCTGTGATCGCCCGTCGTGGTGACCGCGCTGCCGCTGCCAGTGGCAAGGACGACTGCGCCGGTCACGTTGCCGCCGGTACCGCCTTTGCCGCCGATGGACACGCCAATGGCACCGGTGTTGTTTTCCGACGACGACAGCGACCCCGAGATCGCCAGGCCGCCGTTGCCACCACCGCCACCGATGGATTGCGCCACAAGCGCGCTGGAAAAATCGCCCGAGGTGCTGATCTTGCTGTCCGCGCCAATGGTTGTGTCCGTCGCTGCCGCGTTGCCGCCGTCGCCGCCCTGGCCGCCAATGGCGACATCCAGCGACATCGCCCCCTTGGTCCCGACGGTCAGCGATCCCGCGATCGCCGCACCGCCATTGCCGCCGCCGCCGCCAATCGACTGGCTGATCGCACCCGCCGCATGGGCCCCAAGGGTCTGGACAGTGTTGCCGTCGCCCAGCGTCAGCGCAACCGCACCGCCTGCGCCGCCCTTGCCACCCGCGCCGCCCAATGCCACCGCCATCCCGGTCGAGGTGCCGCCGGAGAAGCTCAGCGTGCCCGCGATGGACGTGCCGCCATTGCCGCCGCCGCCGCCGATGGACTGCGCCAGCAGCGCGTCGGAATGGTCGCCTTTTGTGCCGTAGCTGGCGTTGGCGGTGGTCTGCACGCTGACCGCGTTGCCATTGCCGCCGCCTGCTGCCTTGCCGCCCATCGACAACGACACCGCACCGGCCCCCGCGCCGCCTACTGCGGCGGATATCGCCATGGCCATGCCGCCGTTGCCGCCACCGCCGCCCACCGATTGCGCCGCGACCGCGCTGGAGTGGCTGCCTTGGGTCGATGCGTCGCCCACGGTCAGGTCGACCGTGCCGCCGTTGCCGCCTTCGCTGCCATTTCCGCCCAGTGCCATGGCGACAGAAATCTTTGCCCCGACCGCGGCCGATACGGCATAGCCGCCAGAGCCGCCGCCGCCGCCCACCGACTGGGCCTGGATGGCCGCAGAGTGATCGCCCGAAGTGACATAGGTTCCGGCCAGTGTGCCGATCACCTTGTCACCGCTTCCGCCCTTGCCGCCGTTGCCCCCAATGGCCGCGCTGACCTCGACCCCGACACCAATGGCAGAGCCGCCGTGACCGCCGCCGCCGCCGACCGAGCGCAACTGCGCAGCGGTCGCGAAATCGCCACGGGTTGTGACCTGTGTGTCATTTGCGGAGATGCTTACCGCGCCACCGTTTCCGCCGCCGCCGCCGGACCCGCCGACGGCCACGACACCCGTCGAGATGCCGCCGGTACCACCGCCTCCGCCGACCGACTGGAACACCAGCCCGGTCGCATGATCGCCCGAGGTCGCCACGTCGAACCGGGTCATCTTGGCCGAGAGCTCGCCGCCGTTGCCACCGCCGCCGCCTTTGCCGCCGACCGCGGTCATGCCTTGGTCATGGCCGCCGTTTCCGCCGCCGCCGCCGATGGTTTCTGCCAGAACACCAAGGGCAAAATCGCCGCGCGTGGTGATGTTCGACCTGTCGGTGATCAAGCCGATGGCCCCACCGTCGCCGCCGGATTCGCCGTCGCCGCCGATGCTTTTCAGGCCGGCGGCGTCGCCCGCGCTGCCGCCGCCGCCACCGATGGATTGCAGATTGACCGCCGTCGACCCTTCGCCCGAGGTTTGCACCGTGCCGTAGAGTTGCAGGTGGGTCACGCCGCCGTCTGCGCCCGCGCCGCCATCCGCTCCGATGCCGATCAGCGCCTTGCCGCTGCCGCCGCGCCCGCCGCTACCGCCGATGGATTGTGCCAGGATGCCAAAACTGTCGTCGCCGGTGGTTTCAATATCGCCGACGACCGAGCCTTGGACATAGCCGCCGTGCCCGCCGCCCGCACCGGTGCCGCCCCCGCCCACGAAGATCGAGCCAGAGCGCCCCCCCGTGCCGCCATTCGCGCCGATGGATTGCAGCAAGATCGCGTCGGACCGGTCGCCATGGGTGGTCACGCCGAAGCTCGGGCCATAGCCGCCAACAACATAGCCGCCAAAGCTCAGCTTCACGTCGCCGCCGATCCCGCCGGGGCCGCCACTGCCACCATGGGAAAATGTGCCGCCACTGCCGCCATCCGCGCCGCGACCGCCTTCGGACAGCACTTGGATGCCATAGGACAGGTCGCCCTTCGTCTTGGCCTGATTGAAGAATTGCAGCGAAACATCGCCGCCGCTGCCGCCCGCGCCGGCTCTGCCGCCGGAATGCTCGACACCCGACGATCCGCCTTTGCCGCCTGCGCCGCCTTGGGAATACAGTTGCACCGCGTTGCTGTTGCTGCCGGTGGTCTGAACCTGTCCCGAGACTTCGGTGGTGATTTCGCCGCCGTCGCCGCCGCGGCCTCCATCGCCACCCGATCCTTTCAGCCCGCTGTGATCCTTGCCGTGGTGCGCCTCGCCGCCGACGGTCTTGAAAAAGAGGCCGGGGGCGTTGTTGCCATCGGTCGACACGTCGCCGATTTCGAGCAGCGTCAGGCTGCCGGACGCGACGCCGGCTTCGTCCTCTCCTGGTGCGATCGGGGTCTGGTTGACAAGGCTGACCCCGCCGATCCCGTCACCTTCGCCGGTGACGTTTCCGACCGAAAGGGTGATGTTGAAGATCGGGATTTCTGCCTGAGCGCGATAGCCCCTTGGATTGAACAGGCTTTCGATCCGGAACGCCGCCAGTTCTCCCGGGGTTGTGTTCACGGGGGTGGTTCCCTTCGCGCTGGCGTAGGGATAGTTTTCGATGTTGTCGTAAGTATAGGTCAGGATCTGGCGTGACCCGCGCGGAATGACATTTGGTTCTGGTGCGCTCAGCTGGAACTGGTTGTCGGTGATTTCGGTTGCGACCGCGTCTGTCGTGACCGTTCGTGTCAGCACGTCATAGTATTCCTGCGCGGCCAGCGGGCTGGCGCCGGCCAGCGCAACATGGGTTGCAAGAACGGTTTTGCGAAACGGATTGCTCGTCATCACATCAACTCTCCCGAAGGGCGCAGGTCCCTTTTGTCCCTTGTGACGGTATGTTTCGCCACGCCGGACAAACGACAGGTTGCAAAGGAATCAGCCGGAAATGCGACCGGATTGGTGTTTTTCCGGTGTGCGGAATTCCCTTTTTGGGTGGATTTCGGGCGGCCGCGCCCCACTCCGCGCCGGGCAAGCCGTACCGGCGGATGCGCGGTGTCGTTGCGATCAAAGCATCGGCGCGTGTGTTGGCCCTTTCCCTGCGTCCCAAGCTGCGGACAATCTCAACGCGCGGGCGGATGGCATCGGTGCTACCGGACGCCAGGCCATGTGACGCCCTGCGGTGTTGTCGGGTGCCACGCGGATCGAAGGCGGCATCTGCCACGTCAGCGCCCCTGCCGTGCTTGGATGAGGCCCCGATGCTCTTTGGCGGCGTCAAGGCGTTGGGCTGTGGCCGGTTCGGCGGGGGTGTTTGAAACCGCGGACCGGCGCTATAGTTTGCGTCCCATGCACCGCGATCTGTTCACCCATTTCCCGCCACGCCCCGCCCGCGTGCACGAAGCCTGCGGCCCCGCTGCCATGGGCTTTGCGGCACTGTGCATGGCGCGTTCGGATGGTGCTGTGCTTTGGGTGCGCGAAAGCTGGCGGCACGAATCGATCAATCCCGTGGCCCTTGCCGTGTATGCCGATCCGGCGCGGCTGCTGCTGGCGCAGGTGAAGGACCAGACCGAAGGGTTGGCCGTGATGGAAGAGGCGCTGCGCGACGGTTCGGTGCCGCTGGTGGTGATCGAACTGGGGCAGGACCTGTCGCTGACCGCCGGGCGCCGGTTGCAGCTGGCGGCCAAGGCGGGGGGCGGCACCGGTCTGTGCCTGATCCCCGAGGGCATGGGCAGCAACGCGGCCGAAACCCGCTGGCGCTGCACCCCGGTTTTCGATGCGGGGGCAGAGGCGGACTCGACTCTGCAGCGCTGGGATCTTATTAAGAACAAATCGGGAACATTGGGTGCCTGGCATGTTCGATGGGATAGGGCGGCGCGTCGTGTCGATGTGGTTTCCCCGGCTGGCGACTGACCGGGTTCTGCGGGCCTGCCCGATTCCCGGGCCGTTTGCGCTGACCCTTACGCAAGGCACGGCCAACCGGATTTACTGCCTGAACCACGAGGCCGGGAAACAGGGGCTGCACCGTGGCATGCCCGTGGCCGATGCCCGCGCCTTTTGTCCCGCCTTGCAAAGCCGCCCGGCGGACCCGGCGGGGGATACCCGGTTCCTGCGGGTGCTGCGGCGCTGGGCCACGCGCTATTGCCCCTGGGTCGGGCTGGAAGGGGACGATGGGCTGGTGCTGGACATCACCGGCTCTGCCCACCTGTTCGGGGGCGAGGCGCAGATGCTGACCGACATGCGCCAGCGGCTGTCGCGGGCTGGGCTGTCGGCGCGGATCGGGTTGGGCGATACGCGCGGCGCGGCCTGGGCGCTGGCGCGGTTCGGCGAAGGGCTGGCCGCGCCGGGGCAGGGGGCCGAGGCGTTGGGCAGCCTGCCGGTGGCGGCGCTGCGGCTGGACCACGATACCGTCACCGGGTTGTTGCGGCTGGGGCTGCGCACCGTGGCCGATCTGGACGCCACCGCGCGGGCGCCGCTGGCGCGGCGGTTTGGCCCGGGTCTGCTGATGCGGTTGGACCAGGCGCTGGGCCGCCAGCCCGAACAGATCTCGCCCGAGCCGGACCCGCCGCATTACGGCGTGCGCATGACCCTGCCGGACCCGATCGGCCTGCAGGCCGACGTGATGGCGGGTGCCGCGCGGCTGCTGGATCAGCTCTGCGCCCGGCTCAAGGCGCAAGAGGCGGGCGCGCGGGTGCTGTGCCTGACCCTGCGGCGGGTCGACCAGGCCGCACAGCATGTGGAACTGCGGCTGGCGCGCCCGCTGCGCGACCCGGCGCGCATCCTGCCGCTGTTCGAACGCGGGGTGGCGGATGTGGACGCGGGGTTCGGCATCGACCAGCTGCGGCTGGAGGCGGTTCAGGTCGAACCGCTGCCGGTGCAGCAGCTCAGCCATGTGACCTCGGGCCGCCGCGACCAGCTGGAGGACCTGATTTCGCGCCTTGGCACCCGGATCGGGCTGGACAACATCCAGCGCTTCCTGCCCGCTGACAGCCATATCCCCGAACGCGGCTTCGTCATCGCCCCCGCCGCCTATTCCGAACCAGAGGGCAGTTGGGTCGCGCTGCGCCCGCGCCCGCTGCGGCTGTTCCCGCCCGAACCCATCGCCGGGACCGGGCCGCGCCCGCCGGGGCGGTTCCGCTGGCGCCGTATGGCGCTGACCACGGCGCGGGCCACCGGGCCGGAACGGATCACCCCGGAATGGTGGCTGGAGGATGACGCCTGGCGATCCGGCGTGCGCGATTACTGGCTGGTGGAAACCCGGCAGGGGCGGCGGCTGTGGCTGTTCTTCACCCCGCAGGCGCCGGGCTGGTTCGTGCAGGGGGAATTCGCATGACCCTGCCCGCACCGCCCGATCCGCTGCCCAGCCCGCCGGGAACCGGCTATGCCGAACTGTGCGTGACCAGCAATTTCACTTTCCTGACCGGGGCGTCGCATCCCGAGGAACTGATGGTGCGGGCCGCCGAACTGGGGCTGAGTGCCATCGCCATCACCGACCGCAATTCGCTGGCCGGGGTGGTCCGGGCCTATTCCGCGCTGAAGGAATTGCAGCGCGAGGCCGACGAGGCCGTCACCATCCGGTCGCAACAGCGCATCGACCCCAGTTCGCGGCAGGCGATGGGGCACGCGGCGGGGGCGCCACGCCCCGACACCGGCACGCTGCCCCGGCTGATCGTCGGCTGTCGGCTGGTGCTGCGCGATTGCCCGGTGGACTTCGTGGCGCTGCCGCGCGACCGGGCGGCCTATCAGCGGCTGTCGCGGCTGCTGACCCTGGGCAAGCGGCGGGCGGAAAAGGGCGATTGCCTGCTGGACCTGGCCGACCTTCTGGAGCACGGCACCGGGATGATCCTGATCGCTCTGCCGCAGGGCGGGCTGGGCGCGGCCGCCGCGCCGATTCAGCGGGTCCAGCGACGTTTTCCCGGCCATGTCTTCCTAGGGGCCGCGCCGCGTTACGACGGATCCGACCAGGCCTATCTGCGGGCCTGCGCGCGGCTGGCACACCGGACCTCGGCCCCGATGGTGGCGGTCGGGGATGTGCTGATGCACCGCGCCAGCCGCAAGCAACTGGCCGATGTGCTGACCTGCATGCGCCACCATATCACCATCGACCAGATCGGCACCCGCGCCCTGCCCAATGCCGAACGGCGGCTGAAGGGGCACGCCGACATGGCGCGGCTGTTCCGCGATCACCCGGCCGCCCTGCGCCGCACGCTGGAAATCGCCGCGCGCTGTTCCTTTGACCTGGGCGAACTCAGCTATGAATACCCCGACGAGGCATCGGGGGACGAACCGCCACAGGCCCGGCTGGAACGGCTGGCGCGCGACGGGCTAGCGCGGCGCTATCCCGATGGGCCGCCGGACCGGGTGCTGGGGCTGATGGACAAGGAATTGCGGCTGGTGGGCGAACTGGGTTTTGCCGCCTATTTCCTGACGGTGCATGACATCGTCGCCTATGCCCGGTCGGTCGGCATCCTGTGCCAGGGGCGGGGGTCGGCGGCCAATTCGGTGCTGTGCTACCTGCTGGGCATCACCGATGTCGCCCCCGACCAGATCGCCATGGTGTTCGAACGCTTCGTGTCGAAACACCGGGGCGAGCCGCCGGATATCGACGTGGATTTCGAACACGAACGCCGCGAGGAGGTGATCCAGTGGATCTATGCGCGTTACGGCCGCCACCGGGCCGGGCTGTGCGCGACGGTGATCCATTTCCGGTCCCGCGCCGCGATCCGCGAGGTCGGCAAGGTCATGGGCCTGTCCCAGGACGTGACGGCGGGGCTGTCGGGCCAGATCTGGGGCATGTCCGACCGGGGCGCCGACCCGGAAAGGTTGCAGGAACTGGGGCTGGACCTGTCCGACCTGCGGCTTTCGCAGACCGTGCGGCTGATCGGGGAAATCATCGGCTTTCCCCGCCACCTGTCGCAGCATGTCGGCGGGTTCATCATCACCAAGGGGCGGCTGGATGAGCTTTGCCCGATCGAGAACGCCGCGATGGAGGACCGCACCCTGATCGAATGGGACAAGGACGACATCGACGCGCTTGGCATCCTCAAGGTCGATATCCTCAGCCTGGGGATGCTGACCTGCATCCGCAAGGCGTTCGACCTGTTGGCGCGGCACGACGGGCTGCCGATGACCATCGACACCGTCCCGCAAGAGGACAGGACAACCTATGACATGCTGTGCCGCGCCGATGCCATCGGCGTGTTCCAGGTCGAAAGCCGGGCGCAGATGAATTTCTTGCCCCGGATGCGGCCGCAGACCTTCTATGACCTGGTGATCGAGGTCGCCATCGTTCGCCCCGGCCCGATCCAGGGCGGCATGGTGCAGCCCTATGTCCGGCGGCGGCAGGGGCTGGAAGTGCCGGAACCGCTGGGCCCCGAGCTGGAGCAGGTGCTGGGCAAGACGCTGGGCGTGCCGCTGTTCCAGGAACACGCGATGCAGATCGCCGTGGTCGGCGCGGGCTTTACCCCGGAAGAGGCCGACCGCCTGCGCCGGTCGCTGGCCACCTTCCGCAAGATGGGCACCATCGGCAGTTTTCGTGACCGGTTCGTCGGTGGCATGCTGAAGAACGGCTACAAGGAGGACTTCGCCGACCGCTGTTTCAAGCAGATCGAGGGATTTGCCGAATACGGCTTTCCCGAAAGCCACGCGGCGGCCTTCGCGATGCTGGCCTATGTCTCGGCCTGGCTGAAATGCCATCACCCGGCGATCTTTGCCTGCGCGCTGCTGAATTCCCAGCCGATGGGGTTCTATGCCCCGGCGCAGATCGTGCGCGATGCCCGCGAACACCAGGTCGAGGTGCGTCCGATCTGCGTCAATGCCAGCGCCTGGGACAACACGCTGGAACGTCGCGCCGACGGGGCGCTGGCGTTGCGGCTGGGGTTCCGCCAGATCAAGGGCTTCCGGCAGGAGGATGCCGACTGGATCGTCGCGGCGCGGGGCAACGGCTATCGCGACGTGCAGGCGGTCTGGCTGCGCGCGGGCCTGTCGCCCGCCGTGCTGGAACGGCTGGCCGAGGCCGACAGCTTTGCCGACATGGGGCTGACCCGGCGCGACGCGCTGTGGCAGGTGCGGGCTATTCGCGGGCAGGTGCCGCTGCCCCTGTTCAACGATCCGATCGACGGCGAGGTCGTGGCCGAGCCACAGGTCGACCTGCCGCCGATGCACCTGGGCGAAGAGGTGGTCGAGGATTACGTCGCCATGCGCCTGACCCTGCGCGCCCACCCGATGGAACTGCTGCGCCCGTCGCTGCCCGGGCTGACCCCGCATGACAGGTTGCCAGAGGTGCCGCCGCAACGGGTCAGCGTCTGCGGGCTGGTCATCACCCGGCAGCGCCCGGGCACGGCGTCGGGGGTCATCTTCCTGACGCTGGAGGACGAGACCGGCGTGTCGAACGTGGTGGTCTGGCCCAAGGTCTATGACCGGTTCCGGCGCGCGGTCATGGGCGCGCGGCTGCTGCGGGTGACGGGGTTCTTGCAACGCGAAGGCATCGTGGTGCATGTCATCGCCCAGCAGATCGACGACCTGTCGCACTGCCTGTCCGAACTGGGCCACCCGCTGGACGATGCCGTGGGCGAAACCCTTGCCGCCGCCGACGACGCGCCGCGCCGGCAGAACCATCCCCCCCGCGCCCGCCACCCGCGCGAACAGGCCAAGCGGCTGTTTCCCAGCCGGGATTTCCACTAGTGGATTGAATCCAACATTTGGAACCCTCGATTTCTTGCGGCGATGATGTCGTTGGGGTCTGCCCGCCAAACGA
>NZ_JAYLLH010000029.1:0-50364 GCF_035818635.1 Mesobacterium hydrothermale
ATGGCCATTCAGGGGCTCCGCGCGGATCAGTCGCCGAGCGGGCCGTACCGTTTTTCGTGCTCGTCGATCAGCCGGACCAGCATGTCGCGCAGGCGCTTGGCGGCGTGCGGGGCCATCACCACCCGATGTTCCAGCTTGACCCTGAGCTGTTGTTCGCCCAGGTCCCAGCTTTCGTTGACGCCGAAATTGACCACCACCTCTTCGCGGGTGGACGACCCGTTGCAGACGTTGCAATAACTGCTTTTCAGGTTCTCCGTCTCGAATTTCACCTGGTGCGGCGGGACCGTCGCCGCCCGGTTCGGGTTGGCTTCGGGTTTGGCAGCGACGGTTTCCGTCTTGTCTGCTGTGTGCTGTTCCGCGGCTTTGGCCATCAAGGTAAATCCTGTGTCAGGGTCTTCATTCGGTTCATTTCTCCGGCGCCCGTACAGGTGCATGGACGATCGGAACGGACAGCCCGCCGGGCGTGCCCTTGGCGATACTGTAGCTGCCGCCCGATGCGCCTGTCCAGTCGGACAGATCTTCCTCGATCGGGACATCGGCGCCGTCGATCTGCATGCCGCGCAGCTTGACCGTGCCGGTGCGGCGGCCCTGCGGTGTGCGGTTGAATGCAACGCAGGCCAGCACCGCCAGTTCCCCCACCAGCGCCGGAAGATCGCTGACCGTGACCTCGAACTCCTCGCGCTCGGGGTGATCGGTCAGGGTGGCGCCGATGCCTTCGGCGACCGGCAAAAGCCTGTCGGGCATCAGCGCCGCGCCTTCGTATCCGAACCGCATGGTCACGCTGTCAGCCCCCTGCAAGCCGCGCATCCTCAGGGCAAGATAGCCACCCAGAAGCGCCTCGGGGTCGATCAACTTTTCGCCCGGGTCCTCGGCCCCGCCGGTCGGGCTGAGCACGATGTCATAAACCTCGGGCAGTTGGTCGGCCTGACTGAAGTTCGCATCCGGCAGATCAAGACGCAGCGCGCCGCCGTCGTCCAGTTGCGCGGGCGCTTCCTGGATCGGGGTGTCGACGGGCTGGCCGTTGATTTCCACAGCGCGGATCCGCAGGCCCGAGTTGGACGGGTTGTCGCCCTTCAGGATGCGCAGGCGGAACAGGTCCAGTGCCCCTTTGGGCAGCGGTTGTTCGGCGTGGATCTCGACCCGCATGAGCGGTTGTCCGTCGCGCGTCGTCACCACGCTGTCGACGTCGACCCCAAACGGCAGGCAGATGCCCAAAAGCGCGTCGATCATCCAGATCGCTTCGGGACGGTGGGTGATTTCAACGACCATGTCGGTGATGCCGCCGGTGCTTTGGAACAGTACGGGGATCAGCAGCGCACCGCCGCCACCCGCCGCGGTGCCGCCGCCGGTCAGTGTGCTGGTCGTGGTGCCGTTTACCGGAATCGGCTGGAACCCGTTGATCCGCGGATTGTTCAGCTGGAACGTTGGTTGGACGAATGGCTCTACCTGGATCGGGGTGAAGGTCGACAACCGGGTTGTTGCGGCCGGGCGCACGTTCAGCGCAACGGTGGCATCGGCGGTCAAACCATCGGCATCGGTCACGCGGATGACGGCAGACGTGCTGCCGACATGGCCGGTGGTGTCGCCCACGATCAGGCCGCTGGTCGCATCGACATTCAGCCAGTCCGGGCCAGAAACCAGCGAATAGGTCAGCGCGCTGACCGGACCATCATCGTCGGTGGCGGCGAGGCTGGCAAAGACCGGCTGGCCGCTGGTGAGGCTGAAGCTCAGGTCCTCGACCTCTGGCGGAGCGTTGACGTCGACCGTCAGCGTCGCTTCGGCCACCAGCCCGTCAGCGTCAGTCACCGACAGGCGCACCAGCGCCTCGCCTGCCTGGCCGGTGCTGTCACCGGTCAGGGTGCCAGTGGCCGGATCGACAGAGATCCACGCCGGGCCGGACAGCAGCAGGAAGCTGAGCCCGGCGGCGGGCGTATCGGCATCCGATACCGTGACCGCATGGTTCAGCGCATCGCCGCGCACCAGCGTGACATCCGTCGCGGTCAGGACCGGGCGGGCGTTGACGTCAATCGTCAGGGTCACATCGGCGGTCAGCCCGTCGGTGTCGGTCACGCGGAAGGTGGCGGTTTGCGCCCCCGGATGGCCGGTGCTGTCGCCGGTGACAAGGCCGGTCGTGGCATCGACGCTGATCCATGCCGGGCCGGAGACCAGTGCATAGCGCAGATCGGCCGAGGCGGTTTCCGCGTCAGAGCCAACAAGTTGCAGCGACAACGCGGCCCCTTCCGTCAGGGTGACATCGGTGCCTGCCAGCACCGGCTTGGCCAGGACCGTGACGGTCAGCGTGGCGGCATCGGACAAGCCGTCGGGATCGGTCACCTGAACCCGGACACTGTGACGGCCTTGCTTTCCGGTGCTGTCGCCCGACAACGCGCCGGTGGCTGGGTCGACGGTGATCCAGTCGGGGCCAGAGAGCTTGGCAAAGACCAACGCGCCCGAAGGGGTATCGGCGTCGATTGCCGCGATCGCGTGGGCCAGCACGGTGCCTTCGACCAGCGTGGTATCCGACACGGCCAGAACCGGGCGTGCCTTGACCGTCAGGGTAAAGCTGGTGGTGCCGGAAAACCCTTCGCTGTCGGTGGCCTTGATGGTCACGGTAAAGACACCCGGATGGCCGGTGCTGTCGCCTGTGATCCGACCGGTGGTTGGGTCGATCGACAGCCACGCGGGCGCTGTCGTCAGTTCCAGCGTCGGGCTGCCTGCGGGATCGTCCGGGTCGGTGATCCCCGGCGTCACATCCATTGCCTGGCCTTCGGTCAGGGTTACGTCGGATGCGGTTAGAACCGGCGGCGCGTTCACATCGACCGAGAAGGACGTGGTTCCGGTCAGGCCGTCGCCATCGGTGACCGTCACCGTGACGTTGAACAGACCCGCCTGCCCGGTACTATCCCCGGCAATTGCGCCGGTCACGGCATCCACGGTGATCCAGTCCGGGCCGCTGTCCTTGCTGTAGCGCAGGCTGGAGGCAGGGCTGTCGGCATCGGTGACCGTGGGCGACAGGGCCAGCGTTTCGCCTGCCAGGACGGTGGCATCCGGCACGGCGATGACGGGCCGTGCCTGTACGGTGATCGTGACGCTGGCCGCGCCGGTCAGGCCGTCTGCATCGGTGACCTGCACGCGCAAGACCTGGCTGCCGACATGGCCAGAGCTGTCGCCGCTGATCGCGCCGGTGGCGGGATCGACGGTGATCCAGTCTGGGCCGGACAGTTTGACATAGGTCGCGGTGCCCGCCGGATTGTCGGGGTCGGTCAGGGTTGGCGTGATTGCCAGCGCCTCGCCTTCGACCACGGTGGTGTTCGCGATGGCCAGAACCGGCGGCGCATTGACATCGACATTCAGAGTGGCCTCTGCGCTCAGCCCGTCGGGGTCGGTGACCGACACACGCAGGGCAAAGACTCCGGCCTGGCCAGTGGTGTCGCCGGTGATGGCGCCGGTTGCGGCGTCGACGGTGATCCAGGCCGGGCCGTCGAGCTTGGCAAAGCGCAGGCTGGCCGCCGGGCTGTCGGCATCGGTCGCGGTGACCGCATGGGACAGTGCGGTGCCTTGCGTCACGGTCACATCCGTTGCGGTCAGAACCGGGCGCGCGCGGACCGTGACGTCAAAGCTGGCATCACCGGTCAAGCCCTCGGCATCGGTGACGCGCAGAGCGACGGTGAAAGTGCCGACATTGCCAGCGCTGTTGCCACTGGCGGTGCCGGTCACCGGATCCACGCTGATCCACGCCGGACCGGACAGCTTGGTGAATGTCAGCTCGCTTGCCGGGCTATCGGGGTCGGTGGCCAACGGTGTTGCGGCCAGCGCATCGCCTTCGACCAGCACCACGTTCGTGGCCGACAGGGTCGGCGCCGCATTGACCGCAATATTGACAATCGCGTCGCTGTGCAGACCGTCTTCGTCAGTGGCGCGCACGGTCACTGCATAGCGGCCCGCCTGTCCGGTGCTGTCACCGGCCAGAACACCGTTGGCCGGGTCGATCGCGATCCAGCCGGGACCGGAGACAAGGCTGTAGCTGATCTTTGTGTCGTCGCCATCCGGGTCGGTGGCGGACACCGCATGGCTGAGCGCAGCACCTTCCAGCAGCTTGGTATCGGTGACCGTCAGAACCGGCGGAGCCATGACCGACAGTGTGAAGCTGCGGGTCGCAAACGCGCCGGCGGGGTCGGTGACGCGGACGGTGAAGGTTTCGGTCGAAACCGCCGTCGGCGTCCACAGGATTTCCTTGGTCGCCTGGTCGATGGTGGCCCCTGCCGGGGCGGCATCCAGCGACAGCACCAGATCGGCCAGCGCATTGTCGATATCGGCAACCGTCACCGCCACGCGGGCCAGTTGATCCTGCGGCACACGCGCATCCGGGATCGCCTGCATGGTTGGCGCGTCGTTCACCGGGGTGACGGTGACGGTCAGGGTCACCGGGTCGGTCCGGTTCACGCCATCGAACAGGCGATAGGTGACCTCCCGTGTGCCGGTCACGTTGGCCTCTGGCGTATAGCGGAACAGGCCGCCCGCCACCGGAACCAACGTGTCGCCACCCGTGATGGTTTCGATCTGAACGATCAGCGGATCGCCATCCGGGTCGCTGTCATTGGCAAGAACATCGATCAGAACCGGGGTATCTTCCGGCGTGGTGGCGGATTCACCCGCGGCAACCGGCGGATCGTTGGCAACCAGCCCCAACAGGCGGACACTGTCGACACTGGCAGCGGCATTCACGTCGCCCAGCCCGATCAGGTCGAACGCCAGGATCAGCCCGGCGGGGCGTGGCGAGATACCGGTCAGATCGACGGTAACGATCAGGTTGCCCGATCCGTCATCGCTGACCCCAACCGCGGACGAGGTATAGCGCGTTCCATCGGCCTGAATGTTCAGGACCGCATCGGTCGCGCCCAGATCGGCAATCGCGGGCAGAACGGTATAGCCGGTGGCCGCGTCGAAGATCGCGACTTCCAGCGCGTCGGGCGGGCCATCTGTCGGGTTGCCAAGGGTGATGTCGGACAGAGTGAATTGCAGTGCGGTCACACCGGCAGGCAGATCGAAGGCCTGGCTCAGGCCGGACATGACGCCCGAGCCTTCGTCGAGCTTGGCCTTGCCGCCGACGACCGACACGCTGCCGGTGGTGGTCCAGCCGGTCAGACCGCTGTCAAACGATCCGTTGGCGAAGGGTGCCGTCGGGGTCGAAACTGGCGTGACAGTGGCGGCCCCGGGGGCCTCGACCGTCTGGCTGGTGGTCGGGCGGGCGATGCCTTCGCGGCCGACATAGTCGACCTCTTCCAGCAGGGCCGACCAATCCCCCACGTCCGGGCCGGACGGCAGGCGACGCATCCCGGTGTCCAGAACCGGGCTCATCAGATAACCGTCGCCGGTCGGATCGACATGGTCGGGCAGGCCCATGGCGTTGCCCATTTCGTGCATGAGCACGGTCAAAAGGTCGATCCTGTCCAATGCCTCGCTGCCCAGATCGGCGCGGAAGACATGGGCACTGGCGGTGGCCACGTATTCAGCCTGGTCCAGAGGCGTCTGATCGACGAACCAGCCGTTGCCGGCGGCGTCGATGTCGATGGTGATCACATTGCCGTCGGTCAGCGCCAGCGCGTCGCCTTCCAGATCACCGACCTGGATCACCAGATCAGACAGCCGCCCCTGGGCATCGGGCACCAGAGCGGAATCGATCCAGATGCCTTCGGCCACTTCTGCCAGGGCCTTGACCTCGTTCAGGGTGATGGACTCGGCCCCCGCGCCAATCTTGGCAGCGGTCTGATTCGACAGGGTTTTCACGAACTTGATGTCGTCGATGACGATCACGGCAGAGGCCGCATCGGCAATCCCCGAGAAAATATTGAAGGTCTTGAGCGCTTCGACCACCTCAAGAGCAAGCGATTCAGACGGCGCGCGTTCCAACCCAAGATTGCGGATTGTCATGTTGGCGACCTTGCCCTGCACATCCGTCGGGATCTTGAACTTGGCGGTCTGGGTGCCGAAGAAGCTCCGTTCGAAGGTGAACTTGTCTTCCTCTGTGGTCACACCATCACGGGTCACCAGCGCCTTGGCGCGGTATTCGCTGCCGTCCATGGTGGTAAAGATCACTTCGGTCTGAAGGTCGTTACGCGAATTCAGCGGCAAGAAGGCATCGAAGGTGACGTATTCCATGCCCTTGGGCACCAGCATCCGGTTGTGGGTGATCTTGTCGAGCTGCCCGACACTGTCGATCACGCTGTCGAAGATGTCCGGGATGGACTTGCCCACAAACGGGATTTCCGCCTCGGGGAAGAACGTCCGCACCAGTTCCTTGAGCGCCTGCGACCCGCCCATGACAAGGGCGTAATCGGGGTTCAGGTCCCACTTGAACTTGTGGGTGAAGAAGGCCAGCAGGTTCTTGCCAAGGTACGAGAAATATTCCGTCAGCGACTTGGCGCGTGCCGACTTGGACGCAGCCAGCGCATCCGGGCTGCTTTCGTCCAGCGGCGTGGCCAGGATATTGGCCAGCAGCGGCACGCCACCGCTGATGTCGGTCGACGGGCCCAGGTATTCCTTGATCGCGGGGGCAATCAGCGGATCGCTGGCGGCGGACTTGACCAGGTTGTCAAAAACAGTCGCCAGCGTTTTCAGCAGCGTGCTGTCGTCGATGACGAAGTTATAGATATTGTCGACCGTGCTGGACAGTTGGCTGTTGTTCAGCAGCGTGTTGCCATTGGCATCGACGACCGAGTAATTGCCGTTGCCCAAATCCTTGACCGTGCCGCCGACGTTGGCAGCGTATTCGTTGCGCAGCCGTGCCTTCTGTTCGGTTGGGGTATAGGCGTTGGTGTAGTTCGGGTTGGTGAACTTGTCGGCGTATTCCGTCAGCTTCTTTTCCAGCAGCGGCTTGATCACGCGGCTCAGCACGTCGATCGCCTCGGCGCCGAAGTTCATGTTCACCAGGAACTTGCCAGTGATATCAACGGGGCCATCCAGCCCCCATCCGCCAGCCTGGTTTTCCGTGAACAGGTCGAAGGTGAAAGACGTGCCTTCATCGACGCCATCGGGGAAGGCCGCAGCCATCGCCGCATCCAGCGACGTACCGTCGATGCCACCATGCATGGACCAACCGGGCAGGTCATAATGCAGCGGGAAACGGCCCAGCTCGGGCGGCAGGTTCGGGATCAGCGCACCAACTGCGCCGGCAACGCCGATGCTCTTTTCGATGCCTTTGACGTCGGTCGACTTGATCTTGTCGCGCACTGCGGTCCAGTTCTTCGAACCGCCAACGGCTTCGGTAAAGCCTGCGGTGAACAGCCACTTCAGGTAATCCGACAGCGCGTGCCGCGTGCCATGAGAGAAGTCGCCGTTGAACACGGTCGGCACCGCCGGATACGGATCTGTCTTGGGCGCGGTCGGACGGCTGACCTCGGTATTGTCGAAATCAAGGCTGGTGCGCGCCCGTTCGCTGGTATCCGGCCGCAGATCGGGGTTGCCCGCCACGGTCGAGAAATAGAAGCCGGTGCCGATCGCCTCTGTGCGGGTGGTGTTGGACTTGTTGGTCCCGGGGTTCACGTTGGCGAATTCAAAGTACTTCTGGAAGTGCGCCTTCACCTCGGTCCAGCCTTCGCTGAACGCGACCGGGTCAATGCCGTAGTACGGCTGTTTGGTGAACTGTTCGTCAAAGATGTTGGAGATGGTTTCCAGGAATCCGCCTTCGCCCGACGAATTGATCGCCAACCCTTCGTCGCCCAATGTCCTTGGGATCCCGACACCGCCAACGTAGAGCGAATTGACGTCCGCCGTGCCCAGATACCAGTTTGTGATCCGGCTGTGTGGCGTCGCGGTGGCATCGTCGTCGATGAAGCCGGGCACCTTGGCTTTGGTAAAGTTCAGTTCGATGTCGGGCTTGCCCAGCCCGTTTTTCGTCGGAACCTTGTCCTTGCCATCGTTTTCTGTCGGAACGGCGGTCCCGTTCGGCGTGGTGACAGGCACAAGGTTGAGCACCGGAACATAGGTGACCAGCGTCGACGGGCCTGTCGGTGCGGTGGTCTGATAGTAGTTGTCGGCAAAGTCGATGTTCGACCAGACCTGAACGTTCGGGTCCTTGAAATCGTCCCACGGAATCGAACGTGCCTGCAACCCGGCCAGCCCTGCGATGTCAAACAGGATCTCGGCCCCGGCTTCCAGCCCGTTGATATACTTGATCAATGTCGCGGCCAGTGCCGGGTTCGCGATCGACACCAATGCGGCCCCGAACTTGAACAGCTTCAGCCAGTTCTTGATGATCGTCTCCAGCTCGACCTTCAGCGTATCCTGCTTGAAGTCGTGCGGGTCCAGCGTGGTCATGTGGATGTCGATGTTCTTGCTGGAATCGGTTTCCGGGAAATGCACGCCCAGACGCTGGATGATTTCCGAGTTGACCGACGTACCACGGCTGTGGCCGATAAAGTGTACCGGGCTCTTGAAGACCTTGCCGCCGGTGTCGTCGTTCAACTGGACAATCGACGCAAAGAACGCATCCGCCGCCGCTTCGGAGAAGCCGCTGTCGGAAATGTTGCTTTCGCGATACCAGTCAAGGATCAGCGTCACCGCCTCTTTTTCCTTGAGATTGGCAACCGTGTACGGATCCTTGTCGATCCGGTAGCCTTCGGGTTCACCCGGACGGTATTCGTGCCATTTGCCGGTCTGACGGTTGTAGACAAGGATCGTGCCGCCGCCCGACGCCTTGTCGATGATCTCGCCATAGCTCAGCCAGGCCGCCAGCGTGTCTTCGTTCAGCGGGGTGTTGGCATAGTCGGGCAGAATCCCTTCGATCTGGAACCCGTGGGTCAGAACGTTGACCGTCGAGAACTTGGACTGTTCCGAGATCACCGCATCGGTGATGAAACGGCGCGACCCGGTGATCGATGCGCCGGAACTCTTGACCTCGACCCCCCAGTAATAGCTTTGGCTGCCGGTCAGCGCATTGCTGAACCCGTCGTCGACCTCGATCACAACGGCATGTTTCAGATCGGTGCCGGGCGCGACGTCATCCTCTGTCAGGTCGCGGGTCTTGGACCCGTCGATCTTGCCGTTGGCCTTGAGGAAGTAGTACTTGCCCGACCGGAACGCAAAGCTACCCTCGGTGGCAGGCGAATTGATCAGGCGATAGCGGTGATAGTCCGTCGCCTCGGTCGGATTGTCATTGCCCAGCCACGCGCGGTCGCGGAACGGATCGGTCGGGAACAGGCCCTCGCCCGGCTTCTGGGTTGAAACGTAAAGGTCCATTTCAAAATAGGGCTGGCCGATCTTGGCCGGGTCCAGGTGCACCTCGAACTTGAGCGGGTCGGCATCCGCCCCGTTCACCTTGATGACCTTTTGCGGATAGACAAGTTCCAGCCCGATTTCATTCTGCACATCAAGGCCACGGCCCCAGAACACGATATCCAGCGGGTCGCCGAACACCTTGTCGCGGATGATCGGATCGCCAAGGCCGAACAGGCCACGCTCCAGATCGACCGGCAGTTCACGGTTGCGGCCGATCTTGTCGCCGTCGACCCCAAGGTCAGAGGCCGCGATCAGTTCGTCGATGTTGAACGTGACCAGTGCACCAGAGGCACGATAGTTGGCGAACAGCTGACTGCCGTCCGGGCGCATCGCCAGTTCCGTCAGGTATTGATCGGGGATCGGGCTGGTGGCGCCAACAAGGCCGGACAGGCCGTATTCATATTGCGTGCCCAGTTCGTTCCATGCCGTTTCATCCATGTCGAACGGATTGCGGACAAGGCCCACCTTGTTGCCCAGTTCGTGCCGACGCTCGATTTCATAGGCGATCAGATTGTCGCTCATCGTCAGATAGCGCGACAGGTCGTAATCCGCGACAAACGCATAGCTGAGGTCCGGCGCCACCTGCACGGCCACCGGGTAACGGATGTCCAGGTCGTAGCGCTGGCTGCTGAGGGGCAGATAGTCGTCGATCAGGATCGGCGGGAACGGCAGCACGAAGCCGTTGTAGCGCACACCGATATCACGCTTGTTCAACTCCAGCGCGCGGCGGCCCGAATTCTGATCGTCGGAATCGGTGATCGTGCGCAGGGGTCTGACACTGACATCGAACGACCCCGAGTCGCTTTCGGTCGCCTGGATGGTATAGAACCCTTCGCGATATTCGCCGCGGGCCACGAACACCAGTTTGTTCGGATCGCTGGTCGCTTCGATGTCGTAGGGGTCTTCGTAGCCGTTGAAATCCTTGATGACCTGCAAATAGGTGTTGGTCTCGCCCTGTGCGGCCAGTTCCGCCTGCTTGGGATCGACGTCGATGACAAAGATCCGGCCGTCGGTGCCGTTGCCTCGCGCCCAGCCCCCATCGCCGAACATGCCCGAATAGGGCACCGCGACATACAGGCGGCGACCGTCCGAGTTGACCTCGATGTCGTTGATCTTGCCATTCTGGCTGGCTTGTGCATCCGCCGGGATCGGCAGCGATACCTGCCGTTGCTGCAGGAAGTTCGGACCGGGCCGCAGGTCGATCACATGGACCTTGCCGGCCCCTGCGGCGTACAGGAAATTGCCATCGTTCGACAGCGTGATTGCCTGAACCCAGTTGCCCGGAATCTTGATAATATTGGTGCCCGGCGCGTTCGGGTCGATGTCGAACTGGCGCAGACTCAGCATGTCGACCACGGCAATACCGTCGTAGGTCGCCACATAGGCTGCGGACAGATCGCCCGCCAGCACCACGTCCGTGGCCCACCCGTTGATCGGCTTGACGCCATCGAACAGCTTGATGTTTGTCACCACCTCGGTCTTTTCGGGCAGCGTGCCATCAATCGGGGCGGCGCCGCTTTCACTATCCGACAGACCTGCGGGCAGAACGTCGAACACTTGCAGGATCGTCTGATCGACCCCGCCATCCCATTCCGAGCCGCCGACAACGCCATATCCACGATCGTTCTTTACGGTGAACTCTTCGGACGCCATTGCCTCGGTCCCGGCGCTCCAGCCGTTGACCGAACCGGCAATGCCGCCGGGCTTGGGCCGTTCAAACGTGTATTTCGCGCGCGAAACCAGGATGTCGGACGACAAGGCCACCTGGAAGGTGCCGCTGCCGGTCTGTGCATCCAAAGTGACCGGCGTAAAGGACGCACCGCTGATGTACTGCGAATACCCCCCAATGGTGATCTTGAGCCGGGTGTCGGACAGCGACGACCCGAAGGTCGAGGAATTGCCGTTGTTGGTGCCATAGAACAGGTTGTCGCCGGTGATTTCCAACACGACAGAGCCGTCACCAAGCAGCTTGGGTTCCACCTTGGTGATCGCCGGATCGGCCCCGGGGGCCGCAGTCAACGGGGTGGCGGGCAGCTGAGCCTTGATGTTCAGGCGGCCTTCGACACCGGTCGGGTCGGCATCGTGTTCGTAATGCGACCATTCCTTGCCTTCCAGGAATTCCTGGTAAACGTCGATCCGCTGTTTCGCGGGGGTCATCTGGAACGCCATGTAGCTGATCCCAGCGACCAGCCCCAGCCCGACCAGCGCGCCGGGCAGACCACCGACCGCAAGGCCGATTGCCATCGCCGGGATCACGGCCACGGCAGCCCGCGCCAGCGACGGGAGATAGAGCGTCGCATCCATCAGCGGCTGGTTGGCCCGCGCGACCAGGAAACTGCCCCGTTCCGAGAACCCCGGGAACGGCGGCGACGCGGTCCGGGCCACACCATTGGCGTCGACCTTGCCGCTGTCGACCAGCCGCCAGATCTTGCCGTACTGGCCATTGGTGCGGGCGGTGAAATCATCCAGCACGAAGAACAGCACATCATCGCCCGGCGCGGCCACGTCCGCCGAAACTTTGGCACCCAGCTGCACCGGTCCGGTCAGCTCGCCGCCCGTCACTTCCAGCACGCCGCCACCAACAAAGGTGAAGTCCGGCGGCACGTCGATCTCCAGGTCGGCCTCGTCCACGGCGGTCAGCGATACGGTCGGCGCCGCCCCTTCGATCTGGCCCGCGCCGATGGCGATTTCCAGACCGTCCGGCGTGACCAGCGCGCCGCCTTCCTCGCCGATCGTGGCACTGCTGCCTTCGACGGGGGGAACGACGCGGACGGTCAGCACTTCTTCTGCGCCGCGATAGATCACGGTGACGGTGGTAATGCCTTCCCCCACGGATTCAATCAGGCCCTCGGCATCGACCGTTACGATATCGGTATTGCCCGCAACATAGACCACGCCATCTTCGGTGCCTTGCACGAACTTGGTACCGGTGGCCCCCAGTTCGGTGACGACCTGACGGCTGCCACCGTCCTTCAGGATCGTGACGCTGTCGGGATAGGCGTCGATGCCAAAGATCTGCGCGACTGCTCCGGCGGAATCATCGGCGATGCCCACGGCAACGGCGGTGGCCGCAGACAGATTGCCACGCTGAACGGTGATATAGGTGTCACCTTCGGACAGGCCGGTCACCAGCCCGCTGTCGGCGACCCGCGCCACGTAGGTGTCATGCGACATGACGTTGACGTAGTCGAACGGCAGGATCACGTCTGCCTGATCCTCGAACTGGCCGACGACGATCAGTTCGCCCACTTCGCCCGGTTCGTTGAACAGGAATTCACGCTTGAGGATCGTCAACTCAGTCAAGGCCGCAGCGGACACGTCGACATCCAGCTTGATATCGGGTGTCGCGGCAAAACCATCGTCCGCCGACACCGTGATCGACGCAGCGCCGGTAAAGCCAAGGTCCGGCACGATGCGCAGGTATTCGCCATCCGGCGTGAACCGGGCCGAGACATTCTCGGTCGAGACGATGCGGAAGAACACCGGATCGCCCTCGCCATCCTTGGCGATGTCGTCCAGCGCCACCAGCACCGGCAGTTCGGCATGGGTGAAGATATCCGGCAGCGTGGTCGCGACCACCGGGGCGGAATTCCCGCGAATGCCGAAGTTGACGTTCAGCACCTGCCGGTCCTGCGCGTCGATGACCCCGTCGCCGGTGATGTCGCTGCCCGCAGCATTCGTCCGCAACAGGTCGCTGTCGGTCCCGTTCACCGCGCCATCGTTGTTCAGGTCGCCCGCGGCGTCAACAATCAGGTCATAGGCCCCAGTGCCCCCCACGGCCAGCGTATACAGCCCGGGCTTGGCAAAGCGATAAAGCGCGACGGTCTGGCCACCGGTCCGCTGCAACGACAAAAGGTTGGCACCGTCGATTTCCGGCGTTGCGTCGGTGGTTGAAGTGACGATACGCACGATCGGGCCCTTGCCATCGCCTGGTCCGGTGATGAAATCACTGTCACGCACCGTCAGGGTATAGATCTGCCTGGCCCCGGTCGCGTCACCGCTGATCGTCCGGCCGGTGAATTGGGAAATACCGCCAAGGTCTTCGTTCACAGGGATCTCTGCGATACCGCCTGCGCCGTCGTGCACGATGACCTTGCCGCTGCCACCGGCGCCGGTGACGATATCCAGCCCGTCGTCGTCATAGCCGAACTTGTTGCCAGAGCCGTCTTCCAGCGCCCGGGTCCGCACCAGTCGGCCGTCGCTGTCATAGCTATAGACCGTTGCCTTGCCGTCGGGTGTGGTGACGCGCACGATCCGGCCATCGGCATCGCGCAGGAACGACAGTACGTCGCCCGCGGCAGAGGTGATGCCGCTGTCACCCACGAACAGGCGCTGACCCCCTACGGTGATTTCCTGAATCCGCCCATCGGAAGCGGCGGAATAGTCCCGTCCATCCGGCGCCGTCAGCAGGAAGGGGCGGGCGCCCCCGACGAAGGGATCGGTCGGGTTGTAGGGCAGCCCGTCATCAGCGGTGAAGTACCGCCCGCCGGACTTGCGCAGCAACATGTCGGGGCTTTCCAACGTCCAGCCGCTACCGCCATCGGCCACCCAGGCCGCGCGATAGAACGTGCGTCCGCCGAGGATTTCCTCGGTCGGGGCAAAGGTAAACCCGATCCGGTCGTCATCCGGGGTCGTCAGGTACAGCCGCGCATCTTCCTGTAGCGCGGCATAGATACCATAGGCCTCGCGTCCGGTGGTCCCGGCACTGGTTTCGATATCCAGATCAAAACCCGCGCTCCAGCTGCCGAAATCGGCATCCGGCCCGGCCAGGCTGTCATACCGCCGGGTGAGCGAGAAACTGACCCCGTCCAGATCGGTCGTCAGGTCGGTTTCGGTGGCGATATACCGGCCAGTCTTGTCGGCGCCGTTGATTTCGATATCCACGTTTTCGACAGAATAGCGGTTGCCGATATCCGCCGCGGTCAGCCGCAGCGAATAGAACCCGTTGGCCAGGTGGCGGGTATCCAGCGTCGCCAGAACGCCGCCCACCGGGTCTTCGCCCGAGGCCAGTTCGCGGATCAGCTGGCTGCCATCGGCGCTGCGCAATTCCAGCCGCCAGAAATCAAGGTTCAGGTCTTCGACCAACCCCCCGATCTCGACCTCGCCGCTCAGCTGGGTCAGGTTCAACCCCTGCCCAAGGAACAGCACCGGCGCAGCGCGGTCGGCCGGATCGCGGACCTTGAGCGGCAGCACGGTGTCGCCGATATTGCCGTCTGCGTCCTGCGCATAAGCGTGCAGGTCGATCTTGCCCGCCTCTGTCGGGGTGATCAGCGCGCGGCCCAGATCATCCAGTGCCAGTTCCTGCGCCCCTGCCCACAGGCTGATGGCGGTGATGTCGGACAGGCTGTCGGCCACCACCTGCACCAGAACCTGCTGGTCCGGCACGGCAGGGAAGCTGGGCGTCAGTTCGATCCGCACCACCGGCAACTCGGGTTCCAGCGTCGCGCGCATGACGATGGTCTGGCGCGCATCGTGCCGTCCGTCGTCAGCGATGAAGGTGACGTAATAGTCCCCCTCCTGCCCCGGCCCCGGCGTCCATGTTACCGTGCCTGTCGTGGCATCCAGAGTCGCGCCATCGGGCAGATCCAGCGCCTTGAAGGTCAGCGGATTGCCGTCCGGATCGCTGGCCTCCAGCGTGAAACTCTTTTCTTCGCCGATCAGGAAGGCGCGATCCGAGACCTGCATCACTGGCGCGCGGTTTACATCGGCAATGATGATATCGACGGCATAGCGCACCTCGGCCCCGGCGGAGTCCTGCGCGCCAAAGATCACTGTGTGGGTGCCGCTCTGGTCATATTGCGGGATCCAGACGAATTCGCCCCGCTCTTCCGAGAAGGCCGCGCCTTCGGGCAGGCCCGACACGACGCTCAGCTTCAGCGCGTCGCCATCGGGATCGTCTGCCACAACGGTAAAGCGCATTTCCGCCCGGTCGCGGCCCAGTTGTGTCGTCATCGGCACGAAGACCGGTGCGCGGTTTTCCTGCTCAATCTCGATCGTCACGGCCTCGTTGCTTTCCGAGTGGCCGTCCGACACCGTTACGTTGACGGTAAAGGTACCCGCCTGTACCGGCGACGGTGTCCAGTTCAACGTTCCGGTCGCCCGGTCGAAGGTGGCTCCGCTGGGCAGGTTGCCGGCGCTGTAGGTCAGCGTATCGCCATTCGCATCCGCAGCACCAAAGGTATAGCTGAGCGCGGTGTTTTCCTTGCCCTTCAGAATGCCGATGGGATCAAGCACCGGCGCGGCGTTGGCAGCCCGCACCGTGACGCCGAACACCAGGTTCGTGGTGGCCGGTGCGGTCACACCCGCAGCCCCGGTATCCGTGGCGGACACGGTGGCGGTATGCGCCCCGATCTGGCCACTGGTCGGCGTCCAGGTCAGTTGCGCCCGGCCATAGATCAGCGGGTCCATCGTCAGAACCGCCCCCGCAGGCAGACCCGACAGCGCAAAGGTCAGCGCGTCCTGATCCAGATCGGTCGCATTCAGCGTCAGCGACAGTTCTTCGCCCGCAACGGCAACCACATCCCCCTGATATGAGAATTGCGGCGGTTCGTTGTCACTTTGGACATCGATGACAAAGGTATAAAGCGCACCACGCTGCACCCCCTGTGCCCCGCCATCGTCATAGGCCACCATGGTGACCGCGTGTTCGCCACGGTCGCCCACGCCGGGCGCAAGGCGGATCTTGCCTGTGCCATCGCCGTTGTCGGTGAAGGTGATGAAGTTCGGCAGCGGCAGGCCAGGGCTTTCGTTGGTCAGCATCAGTGCGATCGGGTCGCCGTCGGGGTCAACCGCGGACACAGGGATTTCCCGAACCTCGCCCCGCGCCAGCGTGATGTTGGTCAGTTCCGACAAAACCGGCGGCAGGTTCAGTTCGCGCACGGTAATACGCAGGGTTTCTTCTGCGGTCAGCGGGGTACCGGTTTCGGCGCCATCGTCGGTGGCGCGGAACTTGATGTCGTAGACACCCGCCTGATCGGCACCCGGCACCCACAAAAGCTCCCAGGTTTCGGCATCGAACGTTGCACCGGTCGGCAGGCCTTCAACCACTTCGATGGTGACGGATTTGGACAGGTCGCCCAGTTCGTGGAACACGCCGTCTGAATCGCGATAGCCCGGTTCATAGAACGGGTTGTCGGGATCGGTGGCAAAGGCCCGGACAGAGAACACCTGGCCTTCGTAGACCTGCAAACCATCGAAATTGTCAAAGACCGGGGCACCATTGCTGGCGGTCACCTCGATTTCCATCGCCTGAACGGCAACGCCCGTGCCATCAGAAACCGCGAACATGATTTCGTAGGTGCCGGCCTGAATATAGCCCGGGGTCCATTCGAATTCGCCGGTGCTTGCGTTCAGCTTGGCCCCGAATGGCAGCGTATCGTTGACCACGCCGAAGGACAAAGGTGCGCCCGGCTCTGCATCGGCGACAAGGTTGAAGCGGATGCGGTCGCCTTCTGTCGCAGTGATCTTGCCCGGCGTGCGCAGGGCAACAGGGCGCGCGGCTTCGGCGACAAAGATCATCACGTCGGTCGCCACTTCGCGCAGCCCGTCCGAGGCGCGCACGGTCAGGGTATAGGTGCCCGCCTGTTCATAGCCCACCTGCCACGACAACGTCCGGCGTTCGGCATCATAGGACGCACCTTCCGGCAGGTTGTCGATCCAGGTCACGACCTCGTCGCCGTCGATATCGGCGGCAACCACTTCGAATTCGACCAGTTCGCCTTCGCTGGCGCGCAGTTCTGACGGTATCGACAGGAATTCGGGCGCTTCGTTGCCGCCTTCGACGGTCAGCACGAAACGCTGCACCGTCACCGCGCCACGAGCGTCGAACACCTGCACCGTAACGGGCGTTTCAAGGTTCGCGGTGGCGTCGGGCATCCACGTCAATTCGCCCGTCGTCGCGTTCAGTGCCATACCTGCCGGACCATCCAGCAGGTGGAAAACGATCGTATCGTTGTCTGGGTCCTGCGCCGTGATTGTGTGGGCAAATGCCTCGCCCACGGTCGCGGTTTCCGGCGGGGTCGAGGTGATGACCGGCGCCTTGTTCGGGCCGGCCGACGCCGCGATACCGGCAGAGAACTGCACCCGCTGGCGATCAGGTGTAACGATTGCCACTGTCTGGCCGCTTGTGGTGGCCCCCGCGGCCAGTTTGCCGCCATCGGGTAGCGTCGAGGACAGGTCGATCAGCCAGACCCCCTGGTCGGTCTGGCCACTGGCATCGGACGGCACGCCGGAATAGCCACGGCGCGGATCCAGCATCAGCAGCACCGGCAGAACAATGTCGTTGGCCCCGGTATTGGTGATCTGCACATCATAAGACACGGTGCCAAGCGCACGGTTGTACCGCGTAGCAACGAATTCAACCTGGATCTGGGCGCTCAGGTCCTCGATCCCCTGGAACTCGGTGACATAATCGTTGCCCATCCGGATACCCTGGGTCGAGGTCACAGACCCTTTCACCGTCAGGGTGTAGTCGTCGGCACGCAGGTTCGACACTTTCAGCAGAACCAACCGGTTGGCAGCGTCGTACACCACCGCATTGGGCGTAATCGTGCCGTTTTCGACGCCTTCCAGTACGTAGTTCTCGGGGTTTACCACCGACGCTGTCGATGTCGGATCGCCCGCGAACATATCCTGATCGAAACGTACCGTCAGCACCGACATCGGCAACGGTATGACCGCGTCCTTAGGCGGGTTGGTGGCAACGATCATCGGCGCATAGGCGGGGCTGACAACGTCGACCTGGTTCGACTGGCTGACCAGGACGCGGCCATCCATCGTGGTGATGACCACATCGCCCCGGGTGCCGCCGCGTGCGACCTCGATCCGTTGCAGGGTTTCCAGATCGACCATGGTCAGGGCCGAGCCTTCTGCCGCCTCGCCGGTGCTGGACACCGTCCCGGTGTTGGCCGAGATGAACAGCAAGTCCTCCAACGCGGTGCCTTTCTGACCGAAGGCAAGGCTGTCGATCAGGCTGTCGAATTCCAGCTGAATTTCCGCCCGCTGACGGTTGGTGAACTTCACCACCTGGCTCCGGTCGGGCCAGGTCACCGCCCAAAGCGCCCCCTGGTTGTCGAAGGCGATAGAGCCGATGCGCAGATTTTCGTCGCGGCTCCATTGGGTGAATTTCTCGGTCGTGGGATCGAAGGTCAGGATGCCAGAATTGGCACCGACATAGATCAACCCGGTGGTTTCCTCGATCGCCAGACCCATCGTCAGCCCGTCGCCATAGCGCGCAACGACACCGCCGGTTTCCGCGTCCAGCTTCAGCAGCGCGCCGCCACCGGTCGTGGCCCAGATCGTGCCATCAGCGTCTTCGGCCAGGTTGAAGATCGGGTCATCCAACTGTGCCAGACGGGTGGTGCTGTCCGCAACGCCGCCCTGCCCGTCGAACAGGAACAGTTCACCGCGGTTCAACCCGCCAGAGATCAGGACATTGCCGTTCGACAGCTCAAGGATGGCCATCGGCGCGATGCCGGTCTGCGACGCCTGGAACCCGGTGGCAAAGGCGTTGCCGATGAACGGGTTCAGGACCGTGGTGTATTCCGGCAGGTTCACCAACGGGTCGGCCGCGGGCACGTTTTCGCTGGCACGGACGAACAGATCGTTCGTCGAGGGCGTTTCCACCGGATCGGGCGCGCGGCCAAAGTTCGGCGCGGTGGTGCTGTCGACGGTCGCCGTCCCGCCAAGGTTCACCGGCTGCCCGTCAGATGTGACGGCAGAGCCATCCGACGGCACCTCGCGGTTGCCCGCGATATCGGTTGCCCGGGCCAGGAATTCATAGGTCTTGCCGGCTTCGCCCTCGAAGATCAGTGTGCCGCTCACCTCGGTCAGGCGGCGTTGCCAGATGCGGAAATCGCCCCCGTTCTCGGCCACGTAAAGCGTGACATGCTTGACGCCCGACGCGCCTGGATCGTCTTTCGATTCATAGCTGATCTCGTAATTGTCGGTGCCTTTCACCTGCGCTGCGGAAATCGAGGTGTCCGGGGCTGCGCCATCCACCACCTGGATCAGTTCACCGGTGTCTTCGGGCGCGGCGGTGTCGAACAGCACCCGCGCAGAAGATGTGATGCGCGTGCCGGTTTCGACATCGTCGGCGGGCTTGACCGTGTAGGTGACAAAGCCGGCCCCCTCGCCGGCCGCCACATTCGGCGGCAGCAGGCCCTTGGTTGTGCTTTGGATCTTTTCGCCGGTCAGCGGGTCGATCGCCTGAATCACCCAGCGCGCCGCCGCCGGATCCTGGAACAGGTCGATCCCGGCGCTGATGCGCACGACAAAGCCCAGCGTGTCGGAAAAGTCGATTTCGTCCTGATAGAACCAGCGGTCGTCCGGAACGTCGATGGTGATGTTGCCGATCTTGATATCGCCCAGCCGGAAGCTGCGCGGGTCCAGATCGTCATCCAGCTGCGTCACCACCTCGATCTGGTTGGCATAGGTCGACGAGGCCGGATCGTTTTCGAATTTCACCGTGAACGGCAAGTCCTCGGACGCGGGCAACCAGCCTTCGGTTTCCAGCGTCTGCGGACCGGAAATCGACGCCAGCGCACCGCTGTTCGCCGGATCGGCGAAATAATCGGCGAAGTTCAGCGCCTCGAACTCGTCGCCATCCACCGGGGCCGGGCCCTGGTTCATGAAGTCCTCTGGCAATGCCGCGCCGCGATCCTCGAACGGAACCCAGGGCGAATAGATGCGCACCGCCTCGAAATGCGTTTCGTTGGTCAGACCAAGGTTGTAGTCGGCAAACTCGGGCAACTGCGGCACCGGGATTTCGCCGGTATAGCATTCGCTTTCGCGTTCGTCCCAGTACTCGATCTCGGCCATCAGGCCTTCCTGGTGGCCGTAGAGCGTCCGCAATTCTTCGAAGAACCCAAGAATGTCGCCATCCGACCGGATGTCCTGGCCTGCCGGGCCAAACAGGATGCCCGACGCCAACGTTGCCATCAGCGACAGGATTTCCTGCTGTTCGCGGATCGGGGGCTTTTCACCTTCGTCGCGCAGGATGCCCGCCTGTTCCAGACCGGCCAGGTAGAAGTCGACCCACAGGTCGGGGTCGGCCACGATTGCGATCAGCGGTGCGGGTGCCTCGTCGGCGGCCAGGATGTTGTCGCGCAATTCCAGCGCGATCTTGGTCTGATGCGCCACGAATTCGTCGCGCGTCATGCTGGTCGAGGTGGCGAAGATGTGGAACCGGAACGGGATGAACGGGATCTCGCATTCCCCCGGCTTTGCCACGTTCTTGTTGTACAGATCCTCAAACGGGAAGGCCGCCATGGCCGCCCCCAGCGCCGGGTTGGCCTCTGCCGCCTTGTCGACGACCGCGTCGTACCAGTCGCCAATCGCGCCCTGCCCGCCTTCTTCAAGGATACCGTCCAGATCGGGCAGCACGCTGGCCATCCGCGACCGGAAGGCGTCGAACGCCTCGTCATGCAGTTCCTGCAGGCCGGGATAGGCCGCGATATTGAAGGTAAAGCCCGCAAACCCGTCTGCCGGCAGATCGTACAGATAGCCCTGCGTGGTCAGCTGACCGTTGGTGTTGACGATGCTTTCCAGCCCGGCCCAGAAGATGTCTTCGTTCGGAGTCCCGGCAGCGCCATCCGGTTCGCCCCGCACGTTGGTAAAGAAATCCAGGAACGGCAGACCATACACATATGGGTTGTTCAGAAGTTCCGGAACGCCGACCTGGAAGAAGGTGTAAGGGGCATCAAGGTTGTTCAGGTTCTGCAACGCAACCGAGTAGGTTTCGGTTTCGCCCGGCAGGACAACCCTGCTCCCGCCAATCCCGATCGTCACGTCGCCTTCGATCGCGCGTTCAATCAGGAACCGATAGGGCGACAGCGCCTGCGCCCCCGACGGGTTGGTCACCACCACGTCATACAAGCCATGCGGCGCGTCGGTCAGATCGAAGGTCGCGATGATCTCGGTCGAGTTCACGACCTTCCAGTCGACCGGCGCAAATTCGGCAATGTTGGGACGCACGAATTTCACCGTCGCATTGTCGGCGAACTGAGCCCCGGTGATCTTGGTCGTGACGAACTTGGACGAACCGCCACGGTCGGTCTGCACATCGGTGATGACCAGCGGCATAAGCTCTGCCAGGATCGTCAGGTCAGTGCCGTCCTGCGGACCCGAGAAGTTGCGCACCGAGATATAATAGGTTCCCGGTTCGGTCGAGGGCACCAGCGCAATCAGGTCGCTGGACAACGACCCTTCATAGGTTGCGTCAAACGCATTTGCCGTCGGCAGCGCATCGTGCCGGATGAAAATCTCGTTCAGCGCCGTCGGTTCGGACGACAGCACCGTGACGCGCAGGGTTTCCTCTGGCGGAACCGTGATGCGGTAGAGTTTCTCGCCCGCGTTCTGCAAGGAAATCGTCGTCGGCGTCCCGATCAGCAACTCGTCCACCGTGGTTTGCAGCGTGTCGGCGCTGGCGGTGGTGTTGTTGGCCTCGTTCACGCCCTCGTGGATCTGGTTGAAGATATCGGTGCGCACGATGACGCGATACCCGCCCGGCGTCGCTGCCGGCATCGTGGTTTCCAGCGTCATCGTCCGGCTTTCGCCGGGGTTCAGCGGGCCCGAGGTGCTGACCCGCCCGATCGGCCGGTCGCCTAGATCCCAGGTGCCATCCGACGACAGATACGCGGTATCGGACCAGTTGCCTTCCGCCACGACGTCATCGGACTTGTTGGTCACGACCCAGCTGATCGTGATCGGTTCGCCCGCCCGTGCCGACGACGGAACCGTGATCGACGTCACCTGCAAATCCGTCGGCGGCGGCAGGTCGATGATCATCGGCACATCGGAACGCGCATCGTTGTTGGCGTCATCGACCTCGTAAACCGTGCCGCGGTTGCCGTTCCGGGACGGGTCGGTGACGACAAAGACATAGTAGGCCTCTGTCGGCATGTCGGTGGGCACCGTGAAAGTGCTGCTGACGTCATAGCTTTCGCCCGCACCCAGACCCCCGGTATGGCCGATCGTACCGATAAAGCGGTCAGACCGGATGTCCAGCAACGGATCGCGGCTGAGATAGACCAGATCGTCCCAATCCGCCTGCTGGAACGGCACCGCGCCGCCCTGGTTGGTGACAGTATAAGACACGTCGAACGACTGTCCGCGCACGGCCCGTTCGCTGGCGTCCAGTTGTGTGACAACCAGTTCCGGCGCGACATAGGCACCAATGTTGATCGCTTCGAACGTGGTGTTGTTGCCCTCGCCCTGGAATTCGCGCACCACACCGATGGAATTACCTGAAAGGCCACGCAAACGGTCGGAAATCGTCGATTTGCTGTACGAACTGTCGGACAGGTCCGCATCGGTCACGGCCAGAACGTGGAAATCGCCCTCGATTTCAAACGGCAGGGTTACGGTGACCGTCGCAGTGTACTTTTCACCTGGGTCAAGCACCCCGACGTGCTTGCTTTCGGCCTTGATCTCGCGGTTTCCAACCTCGCGCCGCAAAAGGAAATCCCCGGTATCAAGCGAACTGTCCACCGAAAGGTAGACCCGGTCGATCCAGCTTTCTTCGCGCGTGGCCCGGTTGCCGACGTTGGTAACCTCAAAGCTGATGTCGATGGTCTGTCCCGCGTGCAGATCTTCCGGCACGGTCAGCGCCGTCACCTGCAGATCGGGTTCCCGATAGGTGATATCGAACGTGCCTTGCAGCATCGAACCTTCGGGGTGTTCGAACGCATTGCGCGTAAACCGCGCCGCCTGCAATTCGTTGTTGCTGCCGGTATAGGGCCAGGTCCTCTGGTGGTCCTGCTGCGCGCTGTCGGTGTTGGTGAAGACATAAACGTAATAGGGGCCTTCGATTCCCGGCGGCAACGTCCCTTCCACCGTGCGAGAATAGCTTTCGCCCGCCGCAAGCCCGTCGGCGTTGGAAATCGTCACCGTCTTCAGCAGAGTTGCGCGGTCCCGGATGAATTCGGGATCGCGCGACACCCAGACTTGATCGCGCCAGTATTGCGTCGTGTCCCAGATGTCCGCTGTACTGTCATTGGTCACCGTGTAGGTGAATTCGACCAGCTCGCCCGAGAACGCCTCGGTCGGGGTCACGACATCCGTCACCCGCAGGTTCGGTTCCGGCGAACTGACGCTGGTGGTGGTGACATCGGAATTGTCGTCGCTGTTCGGATCGCCCGACTGCGAGACGATGGCGTGCACGTAAGCCCCGTCCAGACCCGGCGCCAGTTTGGTCTTGAGCGTGTAAGTCTTGCTTTCGTTGATGCCGATCGAATCCGGCAGGTTGTAATAAAACAACCGCCAGTATTCCTGCCCCGACGCGCTCAGGCTTGGGGTCGAGGTCAGGTAGATCGTGACAAGACTGCTCCCGGCTTCCTTGTCGCCAGTGTTGCCGACAGTAAATGTGATCTCGAAGTCGTTTTCGCCATCGACCCCGGCCAGAGCCGTGGGTGTGACCGCATCGATCGTGATGTTCACGTCCGGTCGCGTCAGATCCGGCGGATCGCCGATCACCGCCAGCACCGGGTTCGACCCGATCACATCGCCGCCGCCAGCCTTGTAGTTGTTCGAATTCAGCTCTGTCGGGTCGTCTTCGTTGACGTTGACCGCCAACGTATCTTCCAGCAGCGTGCCATAGGGGTCGACCCAAGGCGTGATGTAGTAGTTCCCCGACCGTACCGTATCGGGCAGCGTCACGGTCACCGTCCGGTCGTACCCGGCCCCCACATCCAACACACCGTCGGTATATTGCAGCGTCTGCAACAGAACATCGCCCTGCCCCGGATGCGGGCGGTTCTTGTCAACGGTCAGCCAGATCTGTTCCGCCCAGGAGCCCAGGTTGGTGGCCCCTGCCCCACGGTTGGTGACGGTATAGGTTACCGTTACCTCGTTGCCTTCAAACGCCTGCGTCGGCGTGACCACGTCATGAACGACAAGGTCGGCAAACGGCACCGGATCGACATAGATCTTCTGAACGCCAAGGTTGTTGCCGTCATTCGGCCATTCTTCGACCGCGTTGCCGCTGTCGGTGTTGACCAGCAGGTAAACGTCGCCGCGGAACCGCAGCGGGATTTGGAAAAACACCTCCTGGCTCAGGTATTCCTCGCCCGAGCCAAGCGCCGCCTCGTTCGAGAAGCTGCCAAGCCGGATGTCGTCGTGGGTGATCTTTTCATCCAGCGACAGGTAAACCGAATCCGTCCAGTTCGGCACGGTGGTCGCCACTGCGCCCTGGTTGATCACCGTCCAGCGCAAAGAGCCGGTGCCGCCTGCGGTAAAGGTGTCGTTGACCTCGAACCCGGAAATCTGAAGATCGGGCCGCGGCAGGCGCGACACCAGAATCTGCGTCGCGCCGTCGCTTTCGTTGTCACCTTCGTTGGTATGTTCGTAGACGTCATTGCCGTAGTCTGTGATGACGATCAGATCATACCGATCGTTGGTCTGCGCCGGCAGAATGATCTGTTCACGCCGGGTATAGGTCGTGTTGGCCTGCAACGGTCCGTCAAACGAATAGGTCCCGATGGCGATATCGTTGCCCGACCCGTCGGACTTGCGCAGCACCAGCCGGTCGGTCCACGGTCCTTCGGCGGTTCCGGTGCCGGTGTTCTTGACCGTCCACGTCACGTCGATGGCCGACCCTTCGGGCGCGGTGTCGGGTGCCAGGATCTCGGTCACCACCAGGTTTGGCGGCGGCGTCAGCGTCACGTCGACCTTGTTGGAAACACCCTTGTTGCCATCGTCGGTGAAGACAAATTCATACGGCGCGCCATAGGGGGTGGTGCTGGTGCCGCCCGGCGTTTCAACAAAGAAATAGGCCGGGCCTTCCCAGCCGTCGGGCAACGCGATCTGTGCTTCGCGGGTATAGTCCGCCCCGGCCGCAAGAAAGCCCAGATGCTGGAACTTGCCAGCCAGCACCTTGCCGGTGCCATCGGGATTGTCCGCGATATAGACAAGATCGGTCCAGCGGCTTGTCTGGGTCAGGCCGATGCCCTGGTTCGCCACCGTCCAGCTGACCAGAACGGTTTCGCCGGACTTGGCCGTATCCGCGGCCGTGACATCGGTCACCACCATATCCGCATAGGGGATCGGGGCCACGTCAAAGAACCCGTCCAGCTTCATCCGGTTGTCGGTTTCCTGGCCGTTCTCGAACACCTCGTCCTTGGCGTCCGCGATCACATACAGGTGGAACCGTCCGTTCAGCGCCGTCGGCAGGTAGAAGCTTTCGCTGCGGTCATAGGTGGCGTCCTTGTCCAGCCCGCCGGTGTGGTCGAACTCGGCAATCGTGCGGTCGTCGCTGTTGCCGATCACTTCGTCGGTGGAAATGACGATCCGGTCGGTCCACCCATCGGTAATGCCCCGTCCGGTGCCGGTGTTTTCGACCGTCCAGCTGACGGTAACATACCCCGGATCATCCACCGTCAGGTTCGGGGCGTCAACCGCGGTGACTTCCAGATCGGCATAGGGGGCCAATGTCACATCCAGCGCGATAGCACCGATGTTGTCATCCTCGTGGCCTGGTTCCGTCACCGTGCCATCGGCATCGGTGCCGACAAGGATGAACCAGGCCCCGGACACGGAAATCGGCAGCGCGATATCGGCAAAGGCCGCGGCAGAAGCCCCGTTGGCCAGCGGCGCAACCTGCGCCACGTCGGCGAGCGTGATGTCCTGCGAATCCAGCGTGTCATCGCGGCTCAGCCAGATCCGGTCGGTCCAGTCCAGACGCGCCGGGCCGTCGCCGGCATTGACCACCTCCCAGCTGACCCGGATGGTATCGCCCGAAGTCGGCGCCGTGTCATCCAGCGTCAGCGTGCCAATGGTCAGGTTCGGGTGGCGCAGTGTGACCGCCGCGCTTTGGCCCGAGTTGTTGTTGTCGCGACCGCCTTCGAACACGTCACCGGCGCGATCGGTGCGCAACTCGAACCGGTATTCGCCGATCCCCACCTCGGGGACGACGACTTGCAGCGTGGTAGTATAGCTGTCGCCCACCGCCAGATCAAAGGTCCGGTCCGCGCGCGCCAGCAGCGCCCCGCTGCCCAGCCCCGGCCCGACAAGATACAGTGCGTCTTCCCAGGTGGCCCGCGCGCTTGCTTCGCCATCGTTGACAACCGTAAAGGTCACATCGACGGTTTCGCCCGGTACCAACGACGATGGTCCGGTGACAGACGACACCCGCAGGTCAGCCGACGGTGCTGCCGCCAGCGCCAGCGTACCGGTCGAAACCTTGACGTTGTTGCCGGTCTCGCCGCGTTCGTAAACGTCCCCGCGCGGGTTGGTTTCAACGATGACATAATAGTTGCCGATAAAGCCCGGCGGCAGCGTGAAGGTCGCGCTTTGGGAATAGCTGGCGTCCTTCGCCAGGGCGGTGTCGCGCACGAATTCACCCAGCAGCGCGTCGGTGCCATCGATCGTGACATCGGACGACAGATAGACCCGGTCGACCCAGGCATCGTTGCCCGCGGTCACGTCGTTGGGGCCAAAGTTCGCCACCCGCCATGCAACAGTGATTTCCTCGCCCGCGACATACGATCCGGTCGGCGCCGTCAGCGCCTGAACCGCAAGATCGGAATAGGGGGAGGACAGCGTGACCTGTGCATCATCCACGTTGTTGGTGCGGGTGTCGGGTTCCAGCACCGCCTTGTCTGCGTCAGCCACAACCAGAAAGCTGACCGCGCCTTCGATCCCGATTGGCAGGGTAACGTCGGTGGTAACGGTATAGCTGCCATTCACATCCAGCGCGCCGGCATGACTGACCGATGTCAGCAGGATATCGGTGTCATCCAGGATCGCATCGGTGGAGATATAGACCTTGTCGGTCCACCCTGTCGCATCGGTTGCAATCGCACCCTTGTTTTCGACTTTCCAGGAAATCTGACCGGTCTCGCCGCCACGCGGGTCGGCGGGCGTGCCGGTGATCGTCGCCACAAGGTCTGCATAGGGCCGCTGAATCGACGTCACGTCCAGGGTGCTGCGGTTGTTGGTTTCCGCCTGGTAGGTGGTCAGCCCGTCGCGCGCTTCGTTCAACGCATCGCGGCCCGAGGTATCCTGATCCGCATCGACATAGATCCGCAGATCGCCAACCCCGGCCGATCCGTGCGGCAGGTCAAAGCTCAGGGTGCGGGTGGCGCTGTCCCCTGCCCCGATCATCGCCCCTTCGGACGCCACAGCCACGTCATGCAGCCATTGACCGGTACTGCGGTTGTAGATCCGGATGCGGTCGAACCAGTCGCCCGGCGTCGCCGTAGCCCCGGCGTTCTGCAAGGTCCAGCTCAGCGTCAGTTGTCCGCCTGCGGCCAGCTCGGTCTCGGCGACAGATACATCCGTCACCACCAGGTCAGGACCAGAGGCGACCTGCGTCACCGTGGTGTTGTTGCTTTCCCCAGTGTCGGTTGCGTTGGCTTCGGGCACCTCGCCAAGCGCATCGACCGTTACCGTGAAATCGAACAGGCCGGTGCCATCAAGCCCTTCGGGCCAACCGAATTCAAAACTGCGGGCACGGGTTTCCCCTGCCCCAAGTGGCGCCTCGCCCGTCGAGCGCAGATCCTGGCTCAGGACCACACGGTTGGTGTTGCGGTTCGTCACCACCAGCCGTTCGGTCCAGACCCCGCCCGCCGCCTTGCCGCCGTCGTTGGCAAGCGTGTAATCCAGCGTGACCGTGTCACCGGAGTCCCAGCCCGACGCCGGCGAAATCGCCACATCGCGCGCGACAAGATCTGGCGACGCCGCCAGAACCACATCCACCGTCATGGCTTGCGAGTTGTTGTTTTCGGCGTCGCCGAAGTCGTTCTGTTCCTCGACGTTGTTGTTCACATCGACGCGCAGGGTGATTTCCAGCTCTCCGACCGCGCCGGACCCGGCAGGCAGTTGCAGGCTGGCGGTCCGGGTGACAGAGCCGCCAACGGAAATCTGGCCTTCGGTCGCCACCGCGTAGGGCAGCACCACATCGGTGAGGATCGTTCCATTGTCGACCCGGCGGACGGTAATCCGGCTGTTGAAATCGGTCGCCATCGGAATGTCGCCGTTGTTCGACAGCGTCCAGGACAGCGGAATGACCCCGCCGCTTTCAAGCGGGTCAGCGGTTGTCACGGTAAATCCGGACGGCACCAGATCGGGTGCCGGGATATCTTCAAGCGTCAGTTTGATCGGGGCACGGTCAGGCGTCGCAAAGACGTTGAACGTGAAATCGCGCGTGGTCGGGGCATAGACCCGGCCTTCGACCAACAACAGGTAGGTGCCGTCGAACGGCAGTTCGATCGTGTCGATATCGGTGAAATATTCCCGGAACACCTGGTTGCCAAACGGGTCTATCAGGCGCCAATAGGTGTCGTAGTTCTGGGTTGCCACATCAAAGAAGAACCGGTCGCCCGCCGTCGCGTCAAAGCTGTAGGCCCGGGTTTCCGATCCGGGTGCCATCTGGTCAGTGACCGCAGTGCCAAGCGTCAGCGCCGCGGCGTTGTCGGCATCCAGCACGACAAAGCTGAAATCGCCCGTCACGCCGCCCGACGGCGCAATGGTCAGCGTATAGTCCCCTGCCCCAAGATCATAGAGCGGCGGGCTGCTGGTATCGACGGAATCCGACTGGGTGAAGATCCGGCTGGCCACGGTGCCCCGCGGCCCGCTCAGCGTCCAGCGCCAATTGCCGTCGGCAGGGGTCTGTACGTCGATATAGACCCGCTTTTGGTCGGTGACACTGAACCTGTAGCCCGCGGTCTGCCCCGGAAGGTCGATCGTGCCTGCTTCGGTCTGGTCCAGAACAAGCGCACTGGCCGATCCCACAAGGGGCACCATGCGAAAGGCGTGGGTGCGGGCATCCGTGATGTCCACCGATCCTTCGATGATCAGGTAGTGACGCCCGTTCGTGGCCAGCGAAACGCTTTGAATGTCGCTGCGCAGGTTTGTGGTCGATCCTACCAGCTTGCCGTACTGATCGACGATCTTCCAGCGCCCGCTCTGCGTGCCTTCCAGGTAGTCGAGATAGAAACTGTCGCCGGCAGACCCGTCAAAGCTCAGGATCTGCGTTGTATTGCCGGGATCAAAGGTCAGGTCGATCCGGTCCGACAGGGTCAGCGGCGTTGCGTTGGACAGGTTACGGATGACAAAGCTGTAATCGCCCGTGGTCAGCCCGGCACCGTCGATCGTAACCGTGTAATCTCCCGCTGGCAGGGACAACACCGCCGCGTCGCCGCGATAGTTGGCGTCCAGTTGCTGGATCTCGTTGGAATAGATCGTGCCCTGCGGTCCGGCCAGCGACAGCGTCATGTCATAGCGGTTGGTCAGCGAATCAAGCAACAGCTGCGTCGGCCCGGTCAGGCTGAAGGTATGAACCTGCCGCGCCCCCGGCGCTGCCAGCGTCCCGCTGACCACCGTGTCCAGCAACATCGCCTGGCTGCCTTGCGCCGGCTGGCGCAGGGTAAACCGCACCGCGCTGGGTTCACCGGCATCGATCTGGCCTTCGTAGATCAGCAGGTAGGTGCCCGGCAGGCTCAGCCCGGTGGATTCGTAGTCGACGTCAAAGCGCTGGCGCTGCGTCACCACGCTGCCATCGGGGGCAATCAGTTTCCAGTATCCGTTCGTTCCCGACACCAGGTCGGTTTCCAGGAAGAACCGTGTCTCGCCACCCGGCCAGTCAAACGCATAAAGCCCGCTGTCGTTGCCGGGGTTCAGTGCCACGTCGACGGTCTCGCCCGGGCTGACCGCGGTTGCCGCATCGACGTCGCGCAACGCCAAGGTGTAACTGCCCACCGAAGTGTCGCTGGTATAAACCCGCAGCGTGTAATTCCCCGGCGGCAGGTCATAGACCGGGTTGCTGGTGCGACCATACCCGTCGGTCGAAGTGAACCGAAGCGCGCTCTGGCTGACCGGGCCGGACAGGCTCCAGTAAAGCGCGCTGTTGTTGGTCATCGCATCGAACACCACCCGCGCCGCATCGGTCAGCGCGATCTGGTAGACATCCACCGCCGTGCCTTCGGTCAGCGTGCCGCTCAGCACGTCGCCGGGCGCCGCTGTCATCGGCGACGCTGCCGCCGTGGTGGATATCGACACATTGTCGACGGTCATGCCCATGACCGTGGTGTTGCCGTTCTGCGCGTTCAGCGCCACGCGCTTGTCCGACAGTTCCAGTCCGCCGACAAAGAAATCATCGACCAAAAGCGTCGTGGTCCCGCCGATGATCAGCGACACGTCCACCGTCGCCCCGCCAGCGGCCCGAGACAGCGCAATCGACAGCTTGCCGGCAGACCCGACAAGATCGGCCACGCCCAGCCCGTGATCGGACAGCGGCACCTCGACCAGTTCGGACCCATAGTGCAGCGAAAGATGCGGAACGGGGCCGTCACCGCTGTCCTGGTACATGTCGATCACGGCGCCAAAGACGCCGCTTGCATTCGGTTCCAACCCAAGGAACCCAATCGGCCCGCCCGCGCCATAGGTCGCTGTCGGCAGCACCAGAACAGAGAACCCGTTGCCGGGATCCCCCACGCCCGGCGCCGTCAGATCATAGTCGAAATCAATGTTCAGCGCATCGACCGGCCCGGCAAAGGTCTGGCCAAACGCAATCCCGTTGCGATTGTTGGCCGACAGGATATCCAGCAGTTGCAGAACGGTTTCGCCACCGCCGGCCGGCACTTCCTGTGCCTGCGTGCCGTTGTCGTTAAGCAGAACATGTTCGATCCCCGACCCGGCACCAAACTCTTCCAGCGATTGTCCGATCGCGCTGGCATAGGCCGGGCTTTGCAGTTCAAACCGATACCCGTTCGAGGTTTCGCCGTCCCGCACGTTACCTTCGATCAGCACGTAATAGGTGCCGTCCTCAGGCAGGACAAAGCCACCCTCGTCCAGCATCCGGCGCCCGGATATCACCTGATAGCCCTGCGCGTCGATCATCCGCCAGCTGGTATAGTTCGCCGGTCGGTCAACCACGTCGATGCTGAACGGCTGGTGGCGGGTGCCGGTGATCTTGTAAACCTTCGTCCCCAGCCCGCTGGTGGGCAGGTTGCCACTGGTCAGATCGTTGAAGAAAATGTCGCTGGCGGCGCTCTCCAGTTCGATCATGCGGAATTCGAACGCACCGGTCAGCGCCGTGTTCGAAAAGATCTGCAACTCATAGCTGCCCGCGCCCAGACGCATCGTCGGATCGCCACTGAACCGTTCCGCATCCGTGGCCGAAAACGCCCGGGACGAGACCACGCTGCGCCCCTCGGAATCCACAACGCTCCAGAACAGATCGCTGCGGTTTTCCAGGCTGTCCATGACAAGGTTGGTGGCGCCCGTCAGATCAAAGCTGAAACGCTGCACATCACCGGGATAGGTCAGGTCGACGTTGGTCAGGGTGTTGAACACCAGCGCATCGGGGGTTTCTTGCACCAGGTCATAGATCCCCAACTCATAGACGGCGCGCCCGCCTGCATCGACGTCGCCTTCGACAAGCAGGGTATAGGTCCCGTCATAGTCCAGAGCGACATTGGCCTGATCCGCCGGGTTGACATAGCCCAACATCACCCGGCCAAAGGGGTCGATCAGGCGCCATTCCATGTCGCCATTTTCGACGATGTTGTGGATATAGACCCCCTGCCCCGCCGTTGCGTCGAACTTGTAGGCGGCGGTCCGGTTTCCCGGACGCAATTCGCCGCTGATCGGGCTGCCGGTGACGATATCCTGCGCATCGCCCAGATCGACCAGGCGGAAGTTCACCGGGCCGGTGGCATCGCCGGTGCCAGAGATGCGCAGCGCGTAATCGCCCGGCGGCAGGCTCAGCACCGGGTTGCCGCTGCCCTGCCCGTCCGCATCCGATTGCCGCATTTCGCGATCGACCAGCACACCTTGCGGCCCGGTCAGCCGGTACCGGATGTCCCCGCGGTTTGTCAGGCTGTCCAGGTAAAGCCGTGTATCGTCGGTCAGCGTGAACGTGTATTCCAGTTCCTGCCCTGCGGCCGCAATGACTCCGGTGATACCGTCGCTGACCATATTGACATAGCCGGCATCCAGACCATTGGGCCCGGCGTCGGCGGTGCCATCGGCCTTGGTCACCACGTCCAGCGGCAGGTACAACTGCAACCGGTCTTCACTGCCGGTCAGGGCACTGTTCATCGCACCCTGAATCTCGGCCTCTGTCCGGGCGGTGTTCCACAGTCGGACTTCGTCGACCATGCCTTCGAACGGGCCGTAGCTGTTGCTGGTCTCCATCGTCCAGCCAACAAGGAAGGGCCCGCCCGAGCCTTCGGCCGGGGTGGTCGACATCGATTCCTCAGACGCCAGCGTGCCGTTGACATAGATGCGCTGCATCCCTGCCCCGCGATCGAACACCGCCGCCAGATGCACCCAGTCGCCCAGCGTGACCTGCCCGGTTCCGGTAGCCGCGTTCTGGTTCGACCCGCCCGGGATCGTGGTCGATGTGTAGACCTGCCCGTTGTTGCGGATCCACAGATCATACGTGCGCCCGCCCGCCCCGTCTGATTTCGACAGTACGGGCGTCCAGGTGTTGGCAAACCGGTCCAGCTTGACCCACGCCTCCATCGTGACGTTGCCGGTCATTTCCAGCGCGGCGTCATGCGCGATGTGCAGCCGTTCCGCGCCGCGCAGTTCCAGCGCGTTGCCCACCTGCCCCGCCGCGACCACCGGGTCGCCCAGCGGATTGTCCTGCCCAATGGTGATCGGGATTTGCGTCGTCGTCACACCATGCAGAGCAAAGGACAGGTCGATGCTCCGCTGCCTCCACAGATCGCGGTTGGTTTCCAGAAGCAGCGTATAGCGCCCGTCAAACGCCAGTTCCGTATCGGCGATATCGCTGGCCGACACCGGCCCCAGCACCATCCGCCCGAACGGGTCGTACAACCGCCAGCTGGCTTCGTTCGCGCTGACCCCCAGGCTTTGCATGTCCAGGAAGATGCGGTCGCCCGCCGACACGTCGAACCCATAGGCCACGCTGCTGCGCGCGGCGGGAATGGTGTCTGTCACCGCGGCGCCATCGGCGGAAATCACCGTGGCGTCCGCCAGATCCAACAGCCGCAGGCCATAGGCGGCTTTCACCCCCGCGTCGGCCTTGATCGTCAGCGTGTAATCCCCCGCCGGCGCGGTGAACGCATAGTTACCGGTGTTGTAGGGCATCCCGGTGGTGTTCAGATCGCGCGAGATCTGCAACCCGTTCGGCCCGCGCAAGCTGGCGGTGATGTCGCCCCGATTGCTCAGCGTATCCCAATACAGCGTGCGCTCGCTGGTCAGCGTAAAGCTGTAGACATGCGCCTCACCGGCCTGTTCCAGATTGCCCGCGAACACGCCTTTCAACGGGTCGGTGAAATCGTTGACCGTCCCGTTCAGCCCGTTGCCGGACTGGTCGGCCAAGGCATCCACCCCCGGCGCATCGGTCATCGTCAGGTCGATCACTGCCGGGGTCCCAACCACACCCCGCTGATAAGCGGCCAGCGCCGCGGCATCGTCCAGAGCCGCGTCAAACAGACGGAATCCGGCCATGGCCCCCAGGTAGCCGTCGTTGCCTTCCAGGCTGCGGCCCAGGTACAGCGGCTTGTCGGTGCTCACGCTGTCCTGATCGCGCAACGCGGTTGTCCCGACCAGCGCGCCATTCAGATACAGCCGCAATTCGTCGGCGGTCCTGTCGATCACGCCGACGGCGTGGTTCCAGGTTTCGAACACCACGGATCCGCCGGGCGAATTGACGTTGATCTGGCCACTGGAATCCGAACTGGTCAGGTGCAAATACCCCGAACTGTTCAGCCAAAGTGTATATTGCCGGCCACTCGTTCCGTTCGTGCCTTCCCCGTGATAGACCAGCGCCTGCCAGGTCTGGCGCGGGGTGTTGGGCTTGAACCACAGATCAAAGCTGACATCGCCGGTGATGTTCACCGCCGGATTGTCGATCTCGATGTTTTCAAAACCGGTAAAGCCCTGCGCCGCCGCGCCCGTCGGCCCGATGCTGGCGGCCAGCCCGGCAGACAGGTCGGGGTCATCCAAGCTGACCGCATAGTCACGGGTCACCGCCGGTTGCAGGATGAAGCCATAGTTGATCGTCCCGGTCGCCGATTCATACGTCCTGCCTTCGATCAGCAGCGTATAGGTGCCGGTTCGTTTCAGCGTGAACAGGTTGCCATCCTGCAACCGCTGACGGGTGATTTCCTGATTGCCCGACGGGTCGATCAGCCGCCAGTACACGCCGCTGCTGTCGTTGTCCTCGCGCAGCATATCCATCAGGAAACTGTCGCCGACCGTCGCGTCGAAATGGTACACGTCGGTTTCGCGCGCCGGGTCCAGCGTGGCCTGCACAGTGTCGCCAATGGCGATGTCGGTGCCGCTGCTGGTCAGTTCGCGCAGCACGAATGCGTAGTCGCCGGTAAAGCTGTTCTCGGAATAGACGGTCACGGTATACCGCCCCGCCGCCGCCTGGATCACCGGGTTGCCGCTGCCATAGTCATAGCTGTCGGCGCTGATCAGGCGATAGCTCCGGTCGAGCCCCTCGGGGCCTTCGATCCGCACCCGCGCGTAGGTTTCGTTGGTAAAGCTGTCCAGGTACAGCTGTCCGGCCTGCGCCAGGTCAAAGGTAAACGTGTGCGCCTGCGCGCTGCGCGACAGGGTGCCCGTGACCAGGCTGTTCAGCGTCAGCGTCTGGTCCGCCGGATTTTGCGGGTCCTGCACCGTAAAGCCATAGTCGATGCTGCGCCCGTCGGGTTCATAGATCCGGCCTTCGACAAGGATCGTATACGTCCCCGTCTCTTCCAGCGTGATCGGCCCGAAATCGTTCAGACGGGCAGACCCGGAAACCACCTGCCCGCGCGGATCGATCAGGCGGTAATAAGCGCCATAATACCCGCCAGTGTTCGATACGCCGGTAAAGGTCACAACCTGCCCCGCCGTTACGTCCAGACGGTAGACATCGGTTTCCCGCCCGGTGGGCAGGTTGCCCGTCACTGCCGTGTCCAGCGCCACCACGGTACCCTTGCCCGCCTCAAGCAAGCGGAAGGCATAGGGCTCTGTTGCGCCCCGGTCGGCGCTCAGGACCACCTCGTAATCGCCCGCCGGCAACCGCATCATCGGTGATGTGCCGGTTTCGGCAGAGTCGGAATACCGCAGCTGGAATTCACGCACGAACCCGTTCGGGCCGCGGATCAGGAAAGTTGTCTGGTCGGTGCGCAGCAAGCTGTCGATCACCACGTCCGTCGTACCAGACACGCTGAACGTGTAGGTGGCGGTGCCGTGCGCCGTCTGCAAACTGCCGGTGATCGTATCGCCAAGCGTCAGCGCGGTGGTGGTGTCCTGCACCTCGTTTACGGTGAACCCGAAGGTCGGAGTGCCGGACGCTCCGTCGTAGATGCTGCCTTCGACAAGGATCAGGTAATCGCCGGTCATCGTCGCGGTGAACTCGGGCGATTCAAGGAAGGATTGCCGGGCCAGAATCTGGCGGCCCATCGGGTCGATCACCCGGACCGCAAGCCCGTAATTGTCGGCGTTGCTGACCGTCGGGGCATCCAGCGTCAGCCGCTGGCCTTCGGTCACCGCCAGCTTCAGGGCGGCGGTGGACTGGCGCGGATCCAGCGTTCTGTTGACGGCCACGCCCAGGTCGATATCCGTCGCGTTGCCAAGATCCAGCACCCGGAATCCATAGCTGCCGGTACTTCCCGCCATGTCCAGGCTCACCTGGTACGTGCCCGCGGCCAGCGTCATGACAACGTCGTCCTGATAGCCCTGGAACCCGTCGGTCTGATAGAAATAGCGGTTCGCCACCAGTGGCCCGCCAGGCCCGGTCAGCGACCAGCGCGCCCAGTTTTCCGGCGAACTGACCGCATCGAAATAGATCGTTGTCGCGTCGGTCAGGGTGAACAGATAGGTGTCAGGCTGGGTACCGTCGTTGATTGCGCCGGTCACCAGCGTGCCCAACGTCATCGCGTCGCCGGTCAGCGCCGGGATCGCGTTCGACCCGGTTTTCTGGATCACATATTCATAGAGGATCTCGTCAGTCGCCCCGTTATAGGGATACCCTTCCACGAATAGCGTGTAAGTGCCGGTGGCGTTAAGCTGTAAGTCATTGACATTACTAAAGTAATTGTCCTCAAAGACAGTCCGCCCAAACGGGTCGATCATGGTCCCCTGCGGGTTGCCCGTTGTCCGGGGCAGCGAAATCGTGTCACCGGCTGTCGCAGTGAACCGCACGATGGCGGTCGCACTGCCAGGGGCCAGGGTGGTGCTGACCGCATCGCCATAGGCAACCGTCGTTGCGGTGGACAGGTCCACCAACCGAAAGCCGTAGTCGCCGGTGGCCGCGCCGGTGCCATCCACGATCAGTGTGTAGGCGCCCGCTGGCAAGTGCAGCAGCGGATCGCCATCAAAGCCATAGCTGTCCGACGAATCGAACCGCCGCGGTGCCACCTCTTCGCCCCGCGGCCCGATCAGCCGCCAAGTCAAGTCGCTTCGGTCGACCAGCGAATCGAAATACAGATCGCTCGCCGCTGCCAGTGTGAAACTGTAGGCGTCCGCTTCGCCCTGCACGGCGATGTTGCCCTCGACCGTGTCATTGATCGACAGCGTCAGCGTTTCTTCCGATTTGGGTGTGATCAGGAAGGAAAACTCGATCGGGTAGGACGACCGCTGATACCCCTCGACCACCAGCGTATAGGACCCCGCCACATCCGGCAGCACAAGGTCCTCGCTGCTGCGCGAGGTCGGGCCATAAAGCACCTGCCCGTTCGGATCGAGCAGCGTGTAATACACCGTCCCCCCGTCGCGGGTGGTGCCAAGCACAACGGATTCCCCGCCCGCCGCGTCGATGGAAAACAACCGCGTTTCCAGCCCCGGCCCCTGCGACAGGGTCGTGGTCAGACCATTGCCAGAGCGGTCTTCGGAACTGGCCGGATCGGCCGCGTCAAAACCCAGCGACAGTTCCAGCCCGGTGGCCGAAGCAATCACCTGCGTCCTCTGGGCCTCGATCTCGGCCTGGGTCAAAGCGCGGCTCCACAGGCGAAGTTCGTCCATATCGCCGTCGAACTTGCTGTTGCCGTATTCATCACCGCCGATCCGCAGCGCATCCGACGAATGCGACATGTCGGTGGCATAGGCCTGTTCGACCTGAAGCACGCCGTTCACATAAAGCTTCAGCGCAGTCCCGTCATAGGTTGCCGCGACGTGCTGCCATTCGTTGGCGTTGATGTTCGCGCTGATCTGGCTGGCCGTGTCATACCAGTTGTTGACGAAAAAGGTGATTTGCCCCGATCCGTTGGTAATCAACCCATAGCCGTCGGTCAGACCAAACCCCGAAGTCTTGGCCGCGATCGCCTGGAACCGGTCAACGCGATCCGGCTTGATCCAGGCCTCAAGCGTAAACGCCGCGGGTTTCAGCGCGTCGTCATCCGCCACGGTGACAATCGGTTCGCTGTCCAGGCCAAAGCGCTGCGCCCGCCCGGCATCGCCGGTCAGAGGCGCGGTTGATGTCACCCGCGCCTCGCGCAGGGCAACCCCCCGGTCGCTCAGGGTACCACTGACGGTTTCCCCCAGCGCCACCGTCTGCGCCGACGCCGCGGTCAGCAGTTGGAAGCCATAGAATCCGATATCGTCAGTGCCGTCACCGATGGTCAGTTCATAATCCCCGGCCAGCAGGTTCAGCGGTTGCCGCGCACTTCCGTCCGCATTGCGCAGATCGACATTCAAGATTTCCTGCCCGTTCGGCCCGAAAAGCGAATAGGGCGTGTAGGAATCGATCAGTGAATCAAAAAACACCTGCGTGTTCTGGGCAAGGTTGAAGGTCAGAACATGTTTCTGACCGGGTTGGGTCAATTCGCCGAAAACCACCTCGTCCAGCGCAATCGCGCGGGTTTCGTCAACGACCCGTGCCACCGTAAAGGCATAGTCGGACTCAACCGTGTTATAGACCCGGCCTTCCAGCATCAGGGTATAAGTACCGGTCTTAGGCGCAACAAAGCGCGCGACATCGGCCCCGACATTGAATGTGCTGGGCCCGAAAACCGTTGTGCCGTCAGGGTCGACCAGTTGCCACGTCGCGGTGCCGTTTTCCATGCCGCTCACCGCGTCGAAGAACAGTTCCGTTCCCGCATCGACATCGAACTGGAACAAGTCCGTTTCACGGCCTTCGCTTTCCAGCGTTCCGGTGATCAGGGTATCGGTCGCGATCTGGGTAGAGTTGTCGGTGTTCAGAAGGCGGAACTGGTATTCGCCCTGCGCATCGCCCTGTCCGTCGATGGCCAGCGTATAGGTGCCCGCATCCAGCGCGATGATTTCGCCACCGTCGTAACTGTCGGAATCCTCGAAATAGGTCGGGGCAACGATTTGGCCCCCCGTGCCCTCCAGCGACCAGGTCAGGCTGTTGCTTCGGGTCAGCGCGTCAAAAAGGATGGTGCGTTCTTCGGCCAGTTCGAACGTGAAGAAATCGGTTTCCCCGGGAACTTCGATTTCGCCGGCAACGGGGATCAGGTCGGCCGACAGCAACAGGCGCGGTTCCAGCATCTCAAGATGCAGGCCCCGGCTAAGCATCGTGTGCCCCTTGAGCTGTCGTCGGGAGTTATTGCCCAAACCTGATCCGCCACGCGATCTGCCTTCGGCATCCGTGACACCATGGAACCGGGTTTTATCCAGTCGCTTCATAACAAACCCCCCAGGGCTTTGGTTCAAAACGGCTCCGCCCAATAAACTTGAAACAGTGGCGGCACTTTCTAATATGGTTCAGGTTAGTCCGGTCTGACCGCATTTGGGAACATTTTTGTGATATCCTTCTTTAAGCAAACGCGGCTTTCCTGCAGGATCCCGGTGGTGTTGGCCGTCCTGTCGGCTGGTTTTCCCGCTATCGCAGAAATACCAGCCACACCTGTGAGCTGTCTGATCGAGCCGGATCAGGTGATTCGCGTCTCGACTCCGGTTGCCGGAATCGTTGCCGAGGTCCTGGTTGATCGCGGCGATCGCGTGTCCCAGGGACAGGTGATCGCCAGGCTGGATACCGCGCTGGAAGAAATCGAGGTGGAAATCGCCCAGGTCCGCGCCGAGGACGATACAGAGATCGCCGCCTTGCAGGCCCGGATCGAATTTCTGGCCAGTCAGGCAGAGCGCAACGAAAAGCTGGCGCGCAGCAATGCCGTTTCCCAGAACACCGCCCGCGAAGCGCGGCTTGAAGCCGATCTTGCCTTGCGCGAACTGGACCAGGCACGGCTGGCCAAACAGCTTGCTGCGCTGGAACTGGCCGGGGCGAAAGCCCGGCTGGACCAGAAGGTGGTGCGCAGCCCGGTGGACGGTGTGGTTGTCGAACGTCTGCTGAACCCTGGCGAATACCGTGACGGTCAGGCGCATATCGCCACCGTCGCCAAGATGGATGTGCTGCGGGTCGAAGCCTTTGTTCCGATCACTTATTACCGTGATCTTGGCATTGGGCAGCCGGTCAGCATTCTGCCGGAACCGCCGCTGGATGCGTTCCGGCCCGCGACGATTGCGGTGATCGACCAGGTGTTCGATGCCGCGACGGCGACGGTCGGGGTGCGGATGGCATTGCCCAACCCCGATCTGTCCTTGCCCGCAGGATTGCGATGCGAGCTGTATTTCGATGCGGCATTGTCCGCTGAAAGCCGCTGACCGGGGGAAATTGTCAGCTGACAATTTTTCGGGGCAGGGTAGGGGGCATAGCGCTTTCAGGCAAAATTGTCAGCTGACAATCGCCCTCGTGCCACCCCTCTGACCATGCTCCCAAGATTGAACCGGCCGGACGCCGCGCGCTGCACCAGTCCCCGCAGATAGGCACCGGGGTTGCGGATGGTTGTGATGCGTTCCAGCATGCACAGAATGGTTATCGCCGCAGCCTCGACCCCAAGGCGTCGCTGGGCATCTTCGTAGACTGGCCGGTCGATCCCCATCATGCCATGCAACCTGTCACAAGTCCGCAGCACCCCGGTCCAGGTGCCGGGCGTGTCGGGAAAGTAGCTTTTGTATTCTTTGCAATGGTCCAGCACATCGGTCAGCGCGACGCTGTCGCTTTCATCCGTAGGTGTCGATTTATAAACAGATTCTTCTTTATCTGTTTTCTGTATGTGCCGCTCATTCTGGCTGTTTCTGCCGCTCGTTTTTTCTGGATCCGTAGGGTAGCGCAGGGGGGTGTCCACAAAGGATTCCAGCGTTGCGATCTGCGCGCGCAGGGCCGCTTCGCCGGATTTGCGGCGCAGGGTCAGCCGGGCGGCGTCCATCGCGGGATGATCGTCGGGCAGGGCGCCGCTCTCGCGCAGGCGGGCGCGGGTGGCGGCCAGCCGATCGCGCAGGGCGGCAATCCGGTCTTGTTGTTCCGTCGCGGCATCTGCGGCCTGAAACAGCGCCGTTGCGGCACGGGCCAGCGGGCTGAGATCAAAGCCAAAAGCCAACCCGCCGCGCCGGGCAAACCGTTTGCGGTTGGCGCTGTCCTGCCGTGTGATCACGCCGGATTTGACCAGTGTCGCCAGATGCCGGCGCAGCGTGCTTTCCGGCATTCCGTTCAGTCGCAGCGACAGCGTGCGGTTGGATGGGAACACCACCGCGGCACCCGGATCGCGGGGCAGGGCGCGATCCGGGAAAAAGCTGAGCAGGGCCTTCAGCACCGATAGGCTGCGATGGTTCAGCCCGTGGTCCCTGGCCACCCGCGTGAGCGCGTCCAGAAGTGACCATTTGTCGGGCGCCGGGCAAAGATCGACCGGCTGCCCGGATGCGATCCGGGACATTTGTGTCATGCAAAATTTCACGAAAGACAAAAAATACCCGTCCACCGAATCGGCAGAGTTGACAGGATCAGGGAAGGGTGGCTATCTCAAAGGTGCGAGAAATGAGAGAGCCTTCCGGGAATTGTCCTGGGGGGCTTTTTCTTTGTCTTCTGTCGTGCCTCCTGTTGTCTGCTCGGTTTCTGGGTCAGTCTTCCGACGGCCGGGCGGACCAGCGGTCATGAAGTTCTTGCAGCAGCGCTTCGGCGTGGGTTTCGAACCAATCGTCAAACCCGTCAGCGTCGCGCATCGGGATGGTCAGGGTCAGCGCCCTGGCGCTGCGTTTCAGATCGGCCAACCGGGTCCCGTCGCGCCGCCTCAGGGTTCGGGCCGGGACAGGTTTTTCTGCCGGTTTCGGGTCTTTTCTGCGGTTCAGCGCGCAAGCCAGAACCTGCTCGAAGCGGGCGTCGGATGTTTCGATGAAGGGTGTCACGCTCAGCATCTCTTCGACGCGGTCGCGGACGTCGTCGTCCTGTATCGCATCGGCCAGCTTCATCCAGCGTTCCCGTCCGATCCCGGGGGCCGAGCCGATCTGGCGCAGGAATTCGATGTCGAACGCCTTGCCGACCTTCAGCATCCGGCTGACCATTGGCAGGTCTATCGACAGCGCGTCGCAGATCGTCTGGCGGTCGTACCCTTCGGCATCCAGTTGCGCCGCAAAGCTGGCCTTCTCGATAAAGGACAGGTCCTGACGGGCGGTGTTTTCCTGGCCCTGTGCCAGCACCAGCGCGTGGTCGTCCAGCTGGCGCACCATCGCCTTGACCGGCAGGCCAAGGTCGCGCAGCGCAAGCACCCGGCGGCGGCCATAGACGATTTCGAACCGGCCCGGTTTGTTCGTGTGTGGCCGGACCAGGACCGGCACCTGCTGGCCATAGGTTTTCAGGCTCTCGCGCAGCGTTTCGTCGGCCTGTTCATCAACGCCAAGACGGTCCGCCACCCCGGCGGCGTCGATCAGGTGCGGATCAAGATCCTGCACCGCGTTTTCCTGCAACCGGGTCAGTGAACTTTGCAACGCGCCCACAGCGCCGCGAGGCATCAGCCGATCGGGCTGCTTGCGCGGCTTGGCCGGGGTGTCGTCCGACGGTGTCAGAATGCCCTTTCGTGCCATTTCAGCGCCCCCATGCCTGTTGCAAAAGCGTCTCTATTTCGTCGTTAACCGCGTTAAGAGAGTCTATGGCGCGGTCATAAGTATTGCGGTGGAACGCGCTGCGCTCAACCTCGTAAACCGTTTGCTGGGTCAACCCGGCGTCGGAAATGGCGGTGGATTTCAGCATCGGCGACACCATCACCTCGTCCCCGAACAATTGCCGCAGGAAGGCGACGACCTGCTGTTGTGGCCCGTCTGACGGCTCATAGCGGTTGATCAGGAAGCGCAGGAAATCGAACTCCATCCGCGCGCCGGCATCGGACACCACATCCAGCAGATCCGCGCTCATTTGCAGGAACTGGCTCATCGAGGCGACATCGAGCATGTTGGGCACCACGGTAATCAGCACCCCGGTCGAGGCACACAGTGCCGACATGGTCAGATAGCCGAGCTGCGGCGGGCAGTCGAAGATGATCACGTCATAATCCGCCTCGACCTCTTGCAGGGCGGTGGCCATGCGGGCGAAGAACGGCGGCTGGATGTTGTTGCGCAGGGCTGTGGGGGTTTCGTGTTCGAATTCCTGAAGGATCAGCCCGCCCGGCGCCAGATCGAGCCCATGAAAATAGGTTTTCTGGATGATCTGCGAAAAGGGCATGGGGTCTTCGTAGCGGATCGCGTCATAGATCGAGCCGGAGTGCAGGAAATCGTATTCCGGCTGGTATCCGAACAGGGTGGTCAGCGAGGCCTGCGGGTCGATGTCCACCGCCAGCACGCGATACCCCTTGAGCGCCAGCATCTGCGCGGTGTGAATGGACGAGGTCGTCTTGCCAGAGCCGCCCTTGAAGTTCAGGAACGACAGAACCTGCACCTTGTCGCCGGGGCGGCGGCCCTTGAGGTAGGCGCCAGGCGTCTTGGCGGTTTCTTCCAGCGCGGTGCGGATGATTTGCAGATCTGCCCCGGAATAGTGTCTGCGCCCGCCGGGGGTGGTGTGGACCTCTGGCAGGCGGTCTTCGAAATGCAGTTTGCGCAGGAAGCTGGGGGAAATGCCCAGAAGCTCGGCCGCCTCGCCCGCGGAAAACAGCCGCATCTCTTTGCGCGCGTCGGGCGCAAAGCTTTTCAGCATGTGATTTTCAAGCGCCGCGGCAAGGTTTTGCGCGTTCTCGCGGATACGGGTATTGATATGAATCGGGTCTGCCCCTGTCATCTTCTGTGCCGCCTCGATAGTAACGCTGTTTTCCGTCAGCGCATTATTTTCCGTTTCTTTACGAAAGCAGAAGGGGTCTTGGCAACAGTTTCGTGATTTTCCTGTGTTTTTCTGCACCTACCAGATTTTGGGGCACTTCAGGCGATGCCTACAAAATGACGAATAAGTCCTTGGAAAAAAATGATATTGTGGAAAATCAGCGTTTTGGGCCGTATTAGGCTCTGATTTCGCGCGTTTCGGCAGAGTTATCCACAGTCTGCGAATCGATGGGGCAGGGGGCCCGGTTGATTCTGCGAGCCTTTGATGCTATCTAGCCAGATAGCTGGACAGGATAAAGCAATGCTGACGCTTCAGGATGCCAAGAACAAATTCAGCGCCGTGGTCGAGGCGGCGCTGGCCGGACGCCCGCAAGAGGTGTCGCGCCGGGGCAAGCCGGCGGTGGTGATCCTGTCGGTCGAGGAATATCACCGGCTGTTGTCGACCGCCCGCAGCCAGCGCGAAAGCTTTGCCGATCACCTGATGGCGTTTCCGGGGGAAGACCTGCCGCGCTCCGAAGTTGCGCCGCGGGATGTGGTGCTTTGATCCATATCCTCGACACCAATGTGATTTCCGCCGTGCGTCGCGCGGACCGCGCGCCGCAGGTGGCGGCCTGGCTGGCGGACCGGGCAGAGGATACGCTGTTTCTGAGCGTGATCACATTGGGAGAGATCGAGCGGGGAATTCGCCTGCAAGACCCCCGCAACCCCGACTTTGCCCGCGACCTGAGACGCTGGCTGGACCGGACGGTGACGGTATTCGGCGATCGGGTGTTGCCCTTCACGGCGACCGACGCGCGGATCTGGGGGGATTTGTCGGCCCGGCTGGGTCACAACGGCGCCGACCTGATGATCGCGGCGCAAGCGCTGGCACGGGACGCGGTGGTGGTCACCGGGAACGTGGCCGATTTCCTGCCGACGGGCGCGCGCGTGGTGGACCCGTTCTGACGGGCCGACAGTTCCCATAATGTGAATTATGTTAAGACGGAGACGAAAACAGTTTCTATTCAACGGGTCCGGTGAAGGCCAGCGCGCGTTCCAGTTGCTTGTCCAGACGGGTTTGTTCGCGTCGCGTGGTGGCGTGTTCGGATTCTGCGCGCATCTGCGCGACCCAGGGCAAGAGCCTTCGAACCGGGCGGATCGGCAGCACCTTGGCCAGCCGCAGGAAACGCGGGGCGAAGCGGCGGAACAGTTCGTCCTCAAGGCTGACGATGGCCTCTGTGCTGCCCGGTGCGCCTTGTCGCCCGGTGCGACCGTAAAGCTGTCGGTCGATGCGGGCGCTTTCGTGAAATTCGGTCAGGATGACGTGCAGCCCGCCAGCCCTGGCCACACCGTCACCCAACCGGATATCGGTGCCCCGCCCGGCGATGTTGGTGGCAACTGTGATGGCGCCGGGTTGGCCCGCCAGCGCGATGATGTCGGCCTCTGCCTTGTCCTGCGTGGCATTCAGAACCTCGTGCGGCAGGCCCAGCCTGGCGATGGCGCGGGCGCAGGCCTCTGACGCTTCGACCGAGCGGGTGCCGACCAGGACCGGGCGGCCAGCGTCATGCATCTGCTGAACGCGGCGGGCGACATGGGCCCATTTCCGCGCCTCGTCGCGCAGGAACCGGGTGCCGAGGTGACGCGCTTTTTTCGGACGATGGCGCGGGATCCGGGTGGTGAAGAATCCGAAGGTGTCGCGAAATTCGCCGGCAAGTTCCATGCCTGTCCCGGTCATGCCGGCCAGTTGCAGGTAGCGGCGGAAAAACCGTTGATAGGTGATCCGGGCCAGCGTTTCCTTGCGGCCCGTCACCTCTTGGCGCTCCTTCGCCTCGATCATCTGATGCAGCCCGCCTTGCCAACTGCGGTCGGGCATCACGCGGCCGGTGAATTCGTCGACGATCTGCACCGCGCCGTCCAGAATGATGTAGTCGCGCCCAAGTTCAAACAGGTGGATCGCCGACAGGGCCTGCCGGGCCAGTTCTTCGCGCGCGCGGCGGATGCGCCAGATCCCCGGCAGCCCCTCGGCCAGCCCTTCCAGCGCGTGTTTGCCGGGATCCTCGAGCGTGATGTGGCGGTTCATCAGGTCAACGGTGTAATCGGTGCCCTGTCGCAAGGCTTCGGCAATCGTCAGGGCGGTGGCATAGGTATTGCCGGCCTCGGGGTCGTCGGCAGTTGACGACAAGATCAGCGGTGTCCGCGCCTCGTCCACCAGTACGCTGTCGGCCTCGTCGACGATGGCAAAGGCCAAGCCGCGCAGCATCAGCGGTTGCGCCGCGTGGCCTGACACCAGTTCCAGCGTCTTGCGCCGTGCCCTGCCCCGCCTGCGGGCCAGCGCGATGCGATCGCGCAGATAGTCGAAGGTCAGGTTGTTGTTGGACACATAGGTGATGTCGCAGGCATAGGCATCGCGCCGCGCGGGGGGATCCATGTCGCTGTCGATGACACCCACGGTCAGCCCGAAGAAATCGTAGAGCGGCGCGGTTTCCTCTGCGTCGCGACTGGCGAGGTAGTCGTTCACCGTAACCACGTGCACCGGTTTGCCCGACAGCGCGGCGACAATGGCGGCGGGGGTGGCTGTCAGGGTCTTGCCTTCGCCGGTGGCCATTTCGATCATCCGGCCTTCGAACAGGCCGATGGCACCCATGATCTGCACCTTGTAGTGCCGCTTGCCCAGCACGCGGGCCGACGCTTCTCGGACGATGGCAAAGGCACGGTCCACCGCTTCGGTATCGGTGCCGCGCAACAGCGCCGGGCGCAGACGCTGCGCTTCGGCGCGGAGTGCGGCGTCGGACATTTCTTCGACCATGATGCCGTGCCAAAGCACCCTGCGGGCCCGTCGTTCCAGCCGTATCCGGGTCAGCGGCAGGTGGGCGACCAGTGCGCCAAGGCGACGTTCGAGCCAGAGATCAACGGCATTGCCGCTGGGGTCGGCCATTTCCGGATAAGGCCCGGTGCCAAGCGGCAGGCGGCCAAGGCCGTAGGGACCGGACAGCTCAGGCATTGAACTGCTTCAGGAACAGCTGCCGGACGCGCCGCCAGATCTGGAAAGCCGCCGGTTCGGTGCCGTGGTCAAACCGGACATAGACGCGGGTGCCGAACGGTGTGTCAGTCATGCCGTCGGGCAGGGCGAGGTCGAACAGGAACGCCTGTTCCAGCAGGGTCAACCCCTCGGCATCGGTCGGGTCAACCAGGAAGCGCCCGCCGCCCCCGGACCCCAGCGCGGCGGCTGGCAGCTTGGCGGTGGCCTGCGGCACGGCACGGATCACGCGGGCCGGCACAGCCGTGTCCAGATGGCCCGCCAGTTTCAGTTCCACCCCTTGCAGCCGGCTGCGCACCAGGGCGATGTCTTGTTGCGGCACCAGCGCGCGCACCTGTCGCGGCCCGTCGGGCAGAACATAGCCCAGCAACTCGCCTTCCGGGATATAGCGCTGTTCCAGATCATGCCCGGGCAGCGCGGGCTGGAACGTACCCTCTGTGCCCGCGCGCACTGCCAGGTCCGCAATGCGTTCGCGTTCGCGGGCCAGTTCCGCCTCGGCCTCTTGCAGTTCCAGCCGGGCGATTTCGGTGCGGCGGCGATCCTGGACCTCGGTCGCGGACAAGCGGCGGCGGAATTCTTCGACCCGCCATTCCAGCACGCTGATGCGGGCGCGCACGGTGGGTTCCTCCATCGTGGCGATCACGGCGCCGGCGGTCACGCGGTCGCCCTGTTCATGCTCCAGCCGGGTCAGGAACCCCGAGGTCTGGGTGCGCAGGTACGCTTCGTCCGGCAGCCAGATCACCCCTTCGGTATCGGTACGCAGAGGCAGCGGGATCAACAGCGCCAGCGCCAGTACGACACCGAGACCGCCGAAGGTCCAGGCATAGGCGCGGCGGCGGACCTTTCGCAGCGCGGGTGAGGTGACGACATGGCGGACCGCCTTGAACGCCGGTTTCACGACAGAATTGAACACCGACCAGATCGCCAGCAACACGCCGATCACGAAGAACTTCTGTGCGATATACAGCGCAATGCCGACCATGACGATCAGACGATAGACATAGGCGGCAGGGGCGTAGAACAGGAACCAGATCTTTTCGCCGGTGGTGGCGATTTCCTCTTTCAGCTGCTTGGCCTTGAACAGCCGTTTCTGGATCAGATGGCCCCAGTATTTCGTCGATCGGTTGGCAAGGTTGGGGATCTCGATCAGGTCCGACAGGACGTAATAGCCATCATATTTCAGCAGCGGATTGCCGTTCACAAGGATCGTGGACAGCCCGCCGATCAGAACGATGTTATGCGCCACGGCGCGCACGAACCCGGGTTCGGCGCTGGCCCAGACCATGACGGCAATCGCGGCGACAAAGGTTTCAACAAAGATGCCCCCGGCGGACACGGCGGCGCGCTGCCATTTGCTGCGAAACGATGCGGCGGCGCTGGCATCGACGTAAGGTACGGGAAAGAAGACAAGGAACATGATCCCGATCTCGCGCACCTCTGCGCCCCGCGCGCGCACAAGATAGCCGTGCGCCAGTTCATGCACGGTTTTCAGCAGCGGATAGGCGATTGCGGCGATCATCAGGTTCTGCGCGGCCAGCAATTGCCCCGCCATGTCGCGCCAGAGTTCCTGCCAATGGACAAACGCCGTGGCCAGCCCGGCCGCGACGACGACCAGCCACAGCAGCAGCCCGAACCAGCCGGTCAGCGGGCGGACGATGGGCAGGGTGCGTTGCAGGAACTTGTCGGGGTCGAACAGCGGCAGGCGAAAGCTGAGCGGGTTGAGGACGTTCTGTTTCACAACCTGCTTGGCCTGCCGGTCATAGCGTTCCAGAAGGTCGGCCACGTCGGGCGATCCGGCGTATTGGATCAGGTCGTTCTGGTGCAGTTGCGACAGCAGGCGGATGACCTCGTCCTGCCCCGGGGCGTCTTCGTCATGGGCTTCTGCAATGCTGCGCCAGACGTCATCGACGGTGCGGCCCCCATCCATCTGCCCGATCAGCATGTAGGCCCCCGGCGTGAACCGGTGCACCCGGCCCGAGGCGTGGTCATGCAGCACGTACCAGGGCCGTCCGCGGTAGCGATGCCGGTGCACCTTGACGTGCGACCTTAGCCGGGGCTGGAGGTCGGCGACGCGGTACCAGATCGTGGAAAGATAGCTTTCGGCCATGTCACGGTTGCCATGTCCAAAGCGTTTTGCGCGCCCAGTCGATCAGGCGTCGGGACCAGACCCAGGACAACAGCTCTTGCCCCGCGTCGATCTTGGCCACGCCTTCCATGCCGGGGCGCAGGTCGGCCGGGGTTTCCCGCAACAGCCCCTCGACACGGAAGGTGTTGGCGCCCTCGCGGGCCTCGGCAATCGGGGTGATGCGGGTGGTGTCGAAAACCAGCCCCTCGGTCGGTTGACCGGCCAGCGCCAGCCGCCCGGACTGGCCGGTTTCGACGAACGACAGGTCGCGTTCATCGACGAAGATATCGACGCGGTAGCGGTCGGGCGGAGCGACCTCGAACAGGACCTCGCCCAGTTGTACCGGTGCGCCGAGTTTCTGGCTCAGGTCGCCCGACACGATCACCCCGTCGATGGGCGCCAGCAGCCGTGTGCGCGACAGTTCCGCCGTGGCCAGCGCCAGCTGTGCCCGCGCCTGCGCAATTTGCGCATCCAGAAGCGCGACCTGAGCACGGTCATATTCCGCCTGCGCTTCGCGCGATTGAGAAATCAGCCGGTCGATTTCCGACCGCCAGCGCAGTTCTTCCAGCCGCAGGTCGGAATCGTCGAGCCGGACCAGAACATCGCCCTTGGCCACGGCGTCCCCTGCGCGCCAGGGCGCTTCGGCGATGAAACCAGGGAAGGGGGCGACGACGGCGCGCATTTCCTGGCCGCGCAGCACGGCATCCGCCTGTACCCGGAACGGGCCGGTCACCGTGGCGGCTGCCACACCCAGCGCGATCAGGGCGACAGCCAAGAGTTTCCAGCTCAGGTGGCGCGGTCCCAGCAACACGCCCAGCACATGCAGCAAGCCGTCCACCAGCCGCCCGCCGAACCAGCGGCGGTTGCGCTGCTTCATTTCCAGCACCGGGCCGATCAACGCGGCGATGCTTTCGGCCATCAACAGCGCGTCTTCGTCGAACGGTTTGTCGGGGTCGCGGCGTTCGCAGGTCATCGCGCCGATGGGGCCGTCTTCGTCCGACAGGGGCACTGTCAGGATATGCGACGTACGGCTGGTGCGAACATGTTCGGCATGGGCCACCGCCACGGCGCGGGCAATCGACGCGATCGGTGGGTAAGACACCGCGCCGTGCTGGTCGAACGCTTCTTCCATCGCGGTTTCGATGCCTTCAGTTACGGCGGACCGTTTCTTGAACCAAGCCGAATAAGACATGGCCAGCAGCTTGATCCGTGGCGCGCTTTTGCGTTTTCGGACCAGCCCGATGGAAATCTGTTCGCAGCCCAGAACGGTCTGCGCCTCGTTCACGATGGCCATGGCGGCGGCAGCAGGTGTGCGGTGTTCGGAAGCAACGGCAAGGATATCCAACGCGACCGTTGCGCGCTCCAGTTGACCATGGGTGTCCTCGGCCGCGTCGCGCCACAACTGCGCGGCCAGCCAGCCTGCGGCCCAGTGCATGTCGCGCAGCGCGGCCTGAACATCGGTGTCTTCGCACCCCCGCAGTTCCAGCACCGCGACATAGCCCACCGGCCCATCGCCCCGGCGCACCGGAAAGGCCGCGTGGCTGACAGCGCCGTCGCCGCTGCGGCGCGATGCCGGACGGCCAGAAGCCAGAACCTTTCCGACGATTTCGCCCAGGGGCGTCAGGTCGCGGCGTGGATCGGGGACGATGGCAACAGGGACAAAGGCGGCAACCGTCGGATCGGGGTGCATCAGAACCCCCAGCGTGGCCGCCGGTACGCGGTTCACCAGCAACGCCAGCCAGGCGGTCAGCAGCGCCGTTTCGCCCCGCGCATTGACAAAGGATGACCACAGGCTTTTGTCCAGCCCGATGGGTGCGGCGCTGTCTCCCGTCGTGGTCGGGGTCCCGGTGCCGCTGTCGCTCAGGCTTTTGCCAATGGCCATTCAGGGGCTCCGCGCGGATCAGTCGCCGAGCGGGCCGTACCGTTTTTCGTGCTCGTCGATCAGCCGGAC
>NZ_JAYLLH010000030.1:0-49449 GCF_035818635.1 Mesobacterium hydrothermale
GTTTGGCGGGCAGACCCCAACGACATCATCGCCGCAAGAAATCGAGGGTTCCAAATGTTGGATTCAATCCACTAGCACGGACTGAACGATCTTTGCCGCCCAAATCCGCCAGAGGTCATAATTCTCCGGGTGTGCTGACGCGCTTTTCCGATGCAAGCCCGGTTTCTGCCCGTTCCCGGCCCGGCAGGACGCGTTGGCGGCACGAGAAACTCATCGCTTTCCAAATGATGGAAAAACCTGTATCGCACCCCCACATCTGAGACGTGACGCACTGACCCCGGCGCATGCGATGGATTGAGGGGTCGGCGGCAATGGGGCCGCCATTCAAACGGGGACCCGGGATACGCCCGGGAGCGCCCCTTACAGGAAACGACGATGTTCAACGTTACGACGAAATCGATGCAGTGGGGCGAAGAGACGCTCACACTGGAAACGGGCAAGGTTGCCCGTCAGGCTGATGGCTCTGTCATCGCCACCCTTGGCGAAACCTCGGTCATGGCGAACGTGACCTTTGCCAAGGAACCCAAGCCCGGTCAGGACTTCTTTCCGCTGACCGTGCACTATCAGGAAAAATACTATGCCGCCGGCAAAGTCCCGGGTGGCTTCTTCAAGCGCGAGGCGCGTCCGACCGAAAAGGAAACGCTGACCGCGCGCCTGATCGACCGTCCGATCCGTCCGCTGTTCGTCCCCGGCTTCAAGAACGAAGTGCTGGTGATGTGCACCGTGCTGTCGCACGATCTGGTCAACGACCCCGACATCGTCGCGATGATCGCCGCGTCCGCCGCGCTGACCATTTCGGGCGCACCATTCATGGGCCCGATTGCAGGCTGCCGCGTGGGCTTTGTTGACGGCGACTACATCCTGAACCCCGAGGTTGAGGATATGGACCAGCTGCGCAACAACCCCGAACAGCGCCTGGACCTGGTCGTCGCCGGCACCAAGGACGCCGTGATGATGGTGGAATCGGAAGCATACGAGCTGACCGAGGACGAAATGCTGGGCGCCGTGACTTTTGCCCACGAACAGATCCAGCCGGTCATCGACCTGATCATCTCGCTGGCCGAAGACGCCGCGAAAGAGCCGTTCGACTTCACCCCGCCGGATTATTCCGCGCTGTATGAAAAGGTGAAGGCCGCCGGCGAAGAGCAGATGCGCGCCGCTTACGCGATCCTCGACAAGCAGGAACGCGTGGCTGCCGTGGCCGCCGCGAAAGAGGCGATCAAGGCTGGCCTGTCCGAGGAAGAGCTGGAAGACGCGAACCTTGGCTCGGCCCTGAAGAAGCTGGAATCCTCCGTCCTGCGCGGCAGCGTGGTGAAGGAAGGCAAGCGGATCGACGGCCGTGCGCTTGATCAGGTGCGCCCGATCGTGGCGGAAACCGGCATCCTGCCGCGGACCCACGGGTCTGCCCTGTTCACCCGTGGTGAAACCCAGGGTCTGGTGGTGACCACGCTGGGCACCGGCGATGACGAACAGATCATCGACGCGCTGCACGGCAACTTCCGCTCGAACTTCCTGCTGCACTATAACTTCCCGCCGTATTCGGTAGGTGAAGTCGGCCGCGTGGGGTCCCCGGGTCGCCGCGAAATCGGCCATGGCAAGCTGGCCTGGCGCGCGCTGCAGGCCGTGCTGCCCGCCGCCACCGATTTCCCCTACACCATCCGCGTCGTGTCCGAGATCACCGAATCCAACGGCTCGTCCTCGATGGCGTCGGTTTGCGGTGGGTCGCTGTCGATGATGGATGCCGGTGTGCCGCTCAAGGCCGCCGTCGCCGGTGTCGCCATGGGCCTGGTGCTGGAAGAAGACGGCTCTTACGCCGTTCTGACCGACATCCTGGGTGACGAAGACCACCTCGGCGACATGGACTTCAAGGTTGCCGGGACCGAAGCGGGCATCACCTCGTTGCAGATGGACATCAAGGTCGCGGGTATCACGCCCGAGATCATGAAGAAGGCCCTTGCGCAAGCCAAGGAAGGCCGGATGCACATCCTGGGCGAGATGAACAAGGCACTGTCCGGCGCTGGCGAGTTCAGTGTTCACGCCCCGCGCATCGAGACCATGCAGATTCCGACCGACAAGATCCGTGAAGTGATCGGGTCGGGCGGCAAGGTCATCCGCGAGATCGTCGAAGTGTCGGGCGCCAAGGTCGACATCAACGATGACGGCATCATCAAGATCGCGTCGCCGAACGGTGAAGCCATCCAGAAGGCCTATGACATGATCTGGTCGATCGTGGCAGAGCCGGAAGAAGGCAAGGTATATGACGGCAAGGTCGTGAAGATCGTCGACTTCGGTGCCTTCGTGAACTTCTTCGGCAAGCGTGACGGCCTTGTTCACGTCAGCCAGATCGTTCCCCGTCGGCTGAATCACCCGAACGAGGTGCTGACCGAAGGCCAGGATGTGAAGGTCAAGCTTCTGGGCTTCGATGATCGTGGCAAGGTCCGCCTGTCGATGAAGGTCGTGGATCAGGAAACCGGCGAAGAAATCGCGCCGGAAGAAAAGCCGCGCAAGAAAAAGGGCGACGACGCCGAGGAGTGATCCCCGCGTCCCGCGCTGTTGCGAAACCCGGCCCCGAAAGGGCCGGGTTTTTTCGTTGCCGGGCTGGCCCACAGGTCGGGTTTACCCTACTGGGAAAATACCCCGCTCTTTACCCGTGAAACGAGTATGTGATTTCTGCGATAGCGGTCGCATCGCTACATGGGATGCAAGCGGACAGCGGATGAACCAAGTCACACTCACGGGACATCAACGTGCCGCTGCAGGACCCCGATCGAAAGATCGGGGTCAACTTTTTTCCAGTAGCCGCAGGACTTACAAGACCTGAATCACCGACTTCTCGATCGACAGCATATAGCCGCGCCGCGCAATATTCTTGACCAACAGCTCGCTGACCAACTGATTGCCCAACGCATCGCGCAACCGTTTGATCCGGGTCGCGCCCGCCGCCTCTTCGCAGTCGGATGCATCGCGGCCGGAAATCATCGCCTCGATCTCTGCCCCGGTCAGGATGTCGTCATCCATCCGCGCCTCGGCCAGCACCGACAGGGTTTCGATCGCCGCGTCGGTCAGCTTGAACCCCATGGTGTTCAGGTAAACGGTCTTTTCCTCGCGGCTGATGATCAGCGAATTGACCTGGATACCAGACCGTTCGATCTGCGCCATCCGCCTGTTCAGGATCACAAGAAACACCAGGAACACCAAGGCCGCGATCAGCATTGCGCTGGCAAAGACAAGCAGGACAAAGATCACCACGCGATAGCTGGCCAGCGTATCGGCAAAGGCGGTGCCTGACTGGGCAAGGATTTCCAGCAACTTGATTTCCGCAGGCCCGGTCAGCCCGTCGTTTTCAACAAAGATCCGCTCCACCCGCGCGTTGAATGCGTTGGCATCCGGCAAGGTCAACAGCAGCAGCGCGCCGGCGATGAACAGCAGGCCGACGATCGCGGCAATCCCAAAGCTCACGATCCGTGTGCCCGACCGGCGCGCATCAGAAGCGGAGGTAATAGGCTCCGGCACTCGCCTTCCTTTCATCAAGTCCGCTTTCGTCGAACACCGAAAGCACGTTCAGCAGAGTCCAGCCCTGCGCGGCAAGCCGCGGCGCAAGCTGTGCCTGCGCGGCGGACGGGGTGCAGGCGCCAGTGATCTGGGCCACACCATAATGCAGGCGCAACGGGCTGTCCTGCTTTGCCTTGTAGTCGGCAAAACAGCCTGCCTCAGCGGCCACGGGGCCCAGAAGGGCCAGGATGATCAACAGATGTCTCATGCATGGCAGCCTGCGCCGGCAAGCGGCGAAATTCAATAACACAAAGGGGTTGGCCCGTTGTTATCGGATAACCGGGGGACGTTATTGCCTGTCTTTCGGGGGGTGGCCCAGGTTGGTCTTACGGGTGCTGCCACCAAGGGGGGCGCGCCGGATCAAGTCCCGCGAACAGATAGGATAAAGGAGTTTTCCCATGTCGCGTAAATTCATCGGAGCCATCCTTGGCGCAGCGCTGACCGTCACCGCCTTTTCGGCCGCACCGGCCCGCGCCGACGACAGGGACCTTGCGCGTTTCCTGGGAACGGCGGCAACGCTGTTCATCATCGGCAAGGCCATCGAAAGCCACAACGACCGTGACCGGCAGCGCGTCCATGCCCCGGCGCAGAACCATTATAAGCCGAAGCCCAAGCCCAAGCCGCAAGCCCATGCGTATCACCCCAAACCCAAGCCGCGCCCACAGGCGCACAATCGCTGGGACGGCAAGGGCGGCAAGCGTTGGGATCATAACCGCCGCAACGATCGCATGGTTCAGGTTCCGCAAAGCTGCATGCGAGAGGTCGGCCACAATCGTTATGTGGTGAACAGCAACTGCGTCAGCCGCAACCTGCCGCGCCGCTGATCGCAACCAGGCAGGGATGCGGCGCACCCCCAGTCTCAGCCGCATCCGGCAGGGCGCGTGGACAAGGTTCGGGTCCACGCGCCCTTTTTGCTTGCGCCTGCCCGCGCCGCGCGGTTCAACCGGCATATGACCGGACCCGATTTTTCCTTTGAACAGGCCGCGCAGGCGCAAGGCGCCGTGCGGGTCGCCGGGGTCGACGAAGTCGGACGTGGCCCGCTGGCCGGCCCCGTCACCGCCGCTGCCGTGATCCTCGACCCCACCAATTTGCCCGAGGGGCTGAACGATTCCAAGAAACTGACCGCCCGCAAACGCGAAGCGCTGTTCGACCGCATCATGGCCACGGCAGAGGTGTCCATCGCCCATGCCTCGGTCGAAGAGATCGACGCGCTGAACATCCTGCGCGCCAGTCACCTGGCCATGGTCCGGGCGCTTGACGGCCTGCCCCGCCGCCCCGACCACGCGCTGATCGACGGCAACCTGCTGCCGCGCGGGTTGACCATCCCTGCCACCGCCGTGATCAAGGGCGATGCTCTGAGCCTGTCGATCGCCGCCGCGTCGATCGTGGCAAAAATCACCCGCGACCGCATCATGTGGGACTTGGCGCAACAGTTCCCCGGCTACGGCTGGGAAACAAACGCCGGATACCCGTCAAAGTGTCACAAAGCTGCACTTCAAGACCTTGGGATCACCCCACACCATAGACGATCCTTCAAACCGGTACACAATATCTTGTATCAAGAGAAATCTACAACCCCTTGATTCAAAAAAGAATTTGACGACGAATCAGGTTTGACTCATCTTTCTGCCTAACCACAGAGCGCGAAAACGTGCCGGGGACAGAGGCAGAAAATGACTAAGATGACTTCATTGAAGGGCGTGAAGACGCTTCCTCTCAACACGATCCTTGATGGCGACTGTATCGACATGATGAACAGTCTCCCCGCAGAATCTGTTGACCTGATCTTTGCGGATCCGCCCTATAACCTGCAACTCAAGGGCGATCTTCACCGCCCCGACAATTCCCGCGTCGACGCGGTGGATGACCATTGGGATCAGTTTTCGTCCTTTGCCGCCTATGACGCGTTCACCCGGGATTGGCTGGCCGCCGCCCGCCGCCTGCTGAAACCCAACGGCGCGATCTGGGTGATCGGTTCGTATCACAACATCTTTCGTGTCGGCACCGCGTTGCAGGACGCCGGCTATTGGATCCTGAATGACGTGGTCTGGCGCAAGTCGAACCCGATGCCGAATTTCCGCGGCAAGCGGTTCACCAATGCGCATGAAACCATGATCTGGGCGTCAAAATCGGAAGGCGCGAAATACACCTTCAACTACGAGGCGCTGAAATCGCTGAACGAAGGCATCCAGATGCGTAGCGACTGGGTTCTGCCGATCTGCAATGGCGGCGAACGACTGAAGGACGCCAACGGCGAAAAGGCCCACCCGACCCAAAAGCCCGAAGCGCTGCTGCACCGCGTGCTGGTCGGCGCGACCAATCCCGGCGACGTGGTGCTGGATCCGTTCTTTGGCACCGGCACCACCGGTGCCGTCGCCAAGATGCTGGGCCGCGACTGGATCGGTATCGAACGCGAAGCGGCCTATCGTACGGTCGCACAGAAGCGCATCGACAACATTCGCAAGTTCGACAAATCCGCGTTGGAGGTCAGCCAGTCAAAGCGCGCCGAACCGCGTGTGCCCTTTGGCCAGGTGGTCGAACGCGGCATGCTGCGCCCGGGCGAAATGCTGACCTCGGCCACCGGCAAGACCGCCAAGGTTCGCGCCGATGGCACGCTGGTCGGCAATGACGTCAAAGGCTCGATCCACCAGGTCGGTGCCCATCTGGAAGGCGCACCCAGTTGCAACGGCTGGACCTACTGGCACTTCAAGCGCGAAGGCAAGATCGTCCCGATCGACGTGCTGCGCCAACAGATCCGCGCAGAAATGCGCGAAACCTGAGTTTCCAAAGTATCTCAAGAGGTACCGCCTGTGCCTGTGGCCTTCCACAGCGCACGGAACTGCCCCGCCTTCATTGGCGGGGCTTTTTTCATATGTGGCAGGGCCTACCAGCCGATGTATTTCTCAAACTCGCCCATCACCACGCGCCACCAGTCGATGGTGTCGGCAAAATTGGTGTCAGTCACGCCGCCGAACAGGTTGACGTTGTATTCGATGAACGGATCCATCTCGTCATCCAGATAGACCTTGCCGAACCGCTTGTCGCGGTTCCACGCATTGACCCGATCCAGCGACATGCCGGACGTCAGGTCGTAACCGGCCTTGAACTGGATTGTCGTGCAGGCATCGTGATTGTCGCCGCAACCATAGAAAAGAACCCGGTACGGCGTGCCATCGATCTTGCCCTCCAGCATCGGGTCACCGGTGGAATCAAAGGTCTGCGATACCAGGTACCCTTCGGACTGGAACACCCGCATCATGGATTGCACGTCGTTGGCATGGATTTCCGCCACCGCCGGAACGGCGAGCATGGAAACCCCCAAAGCAAGGATTGTTTTTCTAATCATTCTGTTCCCTCTGTCCTGTTGTGCATCGCGCGGTGCCGTTGCGCCTGCCATGCGAACGGTATACCGCTTTTGCAACGGCCCGCATATGACGCAGGGCAAATACGGAACCTGGGGCACGACATGGACCTGCGCGCAATCCTGATGGGGCTGGCTTTCGCCTTCATGTGGTCTTCGGCCTTTACCTCGGCCCGGATCATCGTGGCAGCCGCGCCGCCGATGATGGCGCTGTCCTTCCGCTTCCTGATCTCGGGGCTGATTGCCGTGGCGCTGGCCCGGATCATGGGCCAAAGCTGGCACCTGACCCGCACCCAGTGGCGCGCGACGATCATCTTCGGCATCTGCCAGAACGCGCTGTACCTCGGCCTGAACTTCATCGCGATGCAATGGGTCGAGGCGTCGCTGGCCGCGATCATCGCCTCGACCATGCCGCTGATCGTGGCGCTGGCGGGCTGGCTGGTCTTTGGTGACAAAGTACGCCCGCTGGGCATTGCCGGGCTGGTGGCCGGGGTTCTTGGCGTCGTGCTGATCATGGGCGCGCGGATGCAGGGCGGGGTCGACCTGCTGGGCGTCGCGCTGTGCGTGATCGGGGCGATATCGCTTGCCGTGGCGACGCTGGCGCTGAAAGGCGCATCGTCCAGCGGGAATTTCATGATGGTGGTCGGGTTGCAGATGCTGGTCGGCAGCGCCGTTCTGGTCGGTCCTGCGCTGGCACTGGAAACGCTGTCGGTCGACTGGTCGTGGCAACTGGTGGTGGCGTTCCTTTACACCACGTTGGTGCCCGGTCTGGCAGCAACGTTGGTATGGTTCCTGCTGGTCAACCGCATCGGCACGGTCAAGGCGGCCACCTTCCACTTTCTCAACCCGTTCTTCGGCGTCGCGGTCGCCGCTGTGATCCTGAACGAAAGCCTTGGGCTGATGGACCTTGTCGGCGTCGCTGTCATCACCGCCGGGATCCTTGCCGTGCAAGTGTCAAAACAGGTGCCCGCGAAGGCATAGTGCCGGCACACGGCGCGGGCCCTACAGCAACCACACCAGCAGCACGCTCAGCGTAAGGAAGGACGCCGACGTCGTCCCCAGCAGCGCAAGCGAGGCCAGCCCCTCGGTCCCAGCCTCCTGGCACAGGATGGCGTAGATGCTGATCATCGGCATCGCCGCCGACAGGACCAGGATCACCTGCATGTCGCGGTCCAGCAGCGGCAGCCCAATGGTTGGCGCCAGCAGCAGCAGGGCAAAGGCCACGGCGGGAAAGACCACCAGCTTGCCCAGCGCGATGAACGCCGCCAGCCCCCGGTTGCCCCGGAACGGCAGCCCGACCAGCGCCCCGCCGATAAAGAACAGCGCCAGCGAACTCGCCGACACGGCAAGCATGGAAAACACCTTGTCCAGCGTCGCGGGCATCGGCAGGTTCAGCGCCGCGAACAGCGCGCCAAGGATGATCGCAATCACCATCGGACGCCGCAACACCGACCAGATCACCTGCCCCGCCGTGCCGATGGCAGACCCGTGCCGCCCCGGCTTCGCCAGTTCCATCAGCACGAAACAGGCGGGCAGGATGGCGAAATTTTCCACCAGCATGTTCATGGCCAGAACCCGCGTCGCCTCGTCCGGGAAGGCCAGCAACATGGTGGGATAGCCGACAAACCCGGAATTGGGCGCCACCGCCCCCAGCACCGCCGCCGCCCGGCGCGGGGCGTCTGTCCCGGTTAGCGCCAGCACGGCATAGACCACCAGCGCGGTTGCCCCGGCCGCGGCCAGGTACACCGCCATGTAGCCCAGGTTCAGAACCTCTTGGATCGGTGTGCGCGACACCGCGTTGAACAGCAGCGCGGGCAATGAGAACATCATCACGAACTGGCCGAAGACGCGCATGTCGGCGGATTTGAACAGCCCCTTCCAGACACTGAAATAGCCCAGCGCCACCAGCGCGAAGATCGGGAAGGTGATGTTCAGGATCGCCGACATCGGGTCAGCCGATCTGCCCCCGGTTCACCCCGATCTGGCCGCGATGCAGCAGCAGGTGGTCCAGGATCACGCAGGCCATCATCGCCTCGCCCACCGGAACCGCGCGGATGCCGACACAGGGGTCGTGACGGCCCTTGGTGATGATTTCCGCCGCCTCGCCCGACTTGGTGATGGTCTGGCGCGGCTTCAGGATGGACGACGTCGGCTTGACCGCGAAGCGCACGACCACATCCTGCCCGGTGGAAATCCCGCCCAGGATGCCGCCCGCGTGGTTCGACGAATAGACCGGCTTGCCATCGTTGCCCATGAAGATCTCGTCGGCATTGGCTTCGCCGGTCAGTTCCGCAGCCGCCATGCCTTCGCCGATCTCAACACCCTTGACGGCGTTGATCGACATCATCGCTGCCGCCAGATCGGTGTCCAGCTTGCCATAGATCGGCGCGCCCAGACCGGCGGGCACGCCGCGCGCCACCACCTCGATCACCGCACCGACGGAATTGCCGGACTTGCGCAATTCACCCAGGTAATCGGCCCACTGTTCGGCCGCCTGCGCGTCCGGGGTCCAGAACGGGTTCTGTTCGATCTGGTCCCAGTCGAACCGGTCACGGTCGATCCTGTGCGGCCCCATCTGCACCATGTAGCCGGTGATCTGCACATCCGGTGCCAGCGCCTTGATCGCCTCGCGCGCGAGACCGCCCGCCGCGACCCGCGCCGCGGTTTCGCGGGCAGACGACCGGCCGCCGCCGCGATAGTCGCGGATCCCGTATTTCTGCCAATAGGTGATGTCGGCGTGACCGGGGCGGAATTTCTCGGCGATATCGCCGTAATCCTTCGACCGCTGGTCGGTGTTCTCGATCATCAGCTGCACCGGCGTGCCGGTGGTCTGGCCTTCGAAGACACCCGACAGGATCTTGACCTCATCCGGCTCGCGGCGCTGGGTGGTGAACTTGTTCTGTCCCGGCTTGCGACGGTCCAGCCAGTGCTGGATCATCGCCGGGTCAATCGGCACGCCCGGCGGGCAGCCATCCACCGTCGCGCCCAGTGCGGGCCCGTGGCTTTCACCCCAGGTGGTGACGCGGAAGAGATGTCCGAAACTGTTCAGGCTCATGGCGCGGTCTCCTTTGCTGGCCGTGTTAGGACAGCGGCGCGGCGCCCTCAAGCGCTTTCCCGCGGCAGCCCCCGCGCCCGCGCGCAACACCAGTGTCGCAGAACGCGGAAACGGCGTGTTCTGCGCTTGCAAGACCGCCCGGCTTTGAGTCTTATCGACATATGCAAATCTACTTGCCCATTGCCGAGGTATCGGTGAACGCCTTCATGCTTCTGGGGCTGGGTGGGCTTGTCGGTCTGCTGTCCGGCATGTTCGGCGTCGGCGGGGGCTTTCTGCTGACCCCGCTGCTGTTCTTCATCGGCATCCCCCCGGCCGTTGCGGTCGCCACCGGCGCGAACCAGATCGTCGCCTCGTCGATCTCGGGTGTGCTGGCGCATCTCCGGCGCAAGACGGTCGATCTGCGGATGGGAAGCGTTTTGCTGATCGGGGGTCTTGCCGGCGCGGCGATGGGCGTGGGGCTGTTCAACTACCTGAAAAGCCTGGGCCAGGTCGATCTTCTGGTGCAGCTTTGCTATGTCATCTTCCTGGGCATCATCGGCGCGCTGATGTTTGTCGAAAGCCTGCGCGCCCTGCGCAAGGTGAAACGCGGCGGCCCGCCCGCCCGCAAGAAACACTTCGCCGTGCATGGCTGGCCCTTGAAGGTGCGGTTCCGCACGTCCGGCCTTTATATTTCCGTCATCCCGCCAATCTTCGTCGGCGTCGCCGTCGGCGTGCTGTCGGCCGTGATGGGCGTGGGGGGCGGGTTCATCATGGTGCCCGCGATGATCTATCTGCTGGGCATGCCCACCAAGGTGGTGATCGGGACCTCGCTCTTCCAGATCATATTCGTCGCCGCCTTCACCACGCTGCTGCACGCCTCGTCGTCGCACACCGTCGATATCATGCTGGCGCTGCTGCTGATCCTGGGCGGGGTCATCGGCGCGCAACTGGGCACCCGGATCGCGGTCTATCTCAAGGCCGAGCAACTGCGCATCCTGCTGGCGGTTCTGGTTCTGGCGGTCTGCGGCAAGATCGCGCTCGACCTGCTGCTGGAACCGGCAGAGCACTACTCCATCGCTTTCATCAAGGCGGACTGATGCGCTGGCTGATCGTCACCCTGCTGACCTTGCTGACCGGCCCCGCCCTGGCCGAGGAGGTCGTGCTTGGCCTCAGCAAGGACAGCGTGCGCATCACCGCCGATTTCGATGGCTCCGATATTCTGATCTTTGGCGCGATCAAGCGCGAAGTACCAATTCCCACCGACGGCCCGATCGAGGTGGTGGTCTCCGTTGCCGGCCCGTCTGAACCGGCACAGGTCTATCGCAAGGAACGCCGCTTCGGCATCTGGATCAACACCGACAACGTCAACATCGCCGCCGCGCCATCGTTTTATGCCGTGGCCACCAGCGGTCCTTGGCCCAGCGTCCTGACCGAGACAGAAGACCTGCGCCACAAGATCTCGATCCCGCGGGCGATCCGGTCGGTGGGGGCCACCAGCGAATCCGCCGACGCCCAGGCTTTCATCGACGCGCTGATCCGACTGCGCACCGAGAACGGCCTGTATACGCTGGCGGAAAATGCGGTCCAACTGGATGAACAGACCCTGTTTTCCACGTCGATCAAGATGCCCGCCAACTTGACCGAAGGGACTTATGCCACGCGCATCTTCCTGACCCGGGGTGGCGATGTGGTGTCGAAATTCGAAACCACGATCGACGTGCGAAAGGTCGGGCTTGAACGCTGGCTTTACAACCTTTCCAAGCAACAGCCGGTCTACTACGGCATCCTGTCCCTGCTGATTGCGGTTGTTGCAGGGTGGGGGGCCTCTGCCGCGTTCCGGCTGCTCAGAAACGGCTGATGGCGCGTACCCCGCCGCAGCCCCGCAGCGCCTATCGCGCGTTCCGCCAGATGCAGACGCGCTGGATGGACAACGACGAATACGGCCACATGAACAATGCGACTTACCTGTCGCTGTTCGATACAGCGGTCAGCCTGTGGCAACTTGAAAACGGGATCGAGATCCGCGGACCAGAGGCCACGCGCTTTCTGGTGGTCGAAACCGGCTGCCGGTATTTTTCCGAACTGGGCTTTCCCGACGTGGTTCACGCCGGCCTGCGCATCGGCCACCTTGGCACCAGTTCCTTCCGGTACGAGGTCGGGCTGTTCCGCAATGACGACGACATCGCCAGCACCGAAGGCTTCTTTTCGCAGGTCCATGTCGGCCCTGACCACCGCCCTGCCCCGATTCCCGATCCGATCCGCGCGATCCTTGCGCCGCTGGTGATCCGCTAGGCGCGGCGTCACGCCCCTTCGTGGAAGAACGCATAGATCCGTTCGGCCAGAGCCTCGCTGACCCCATCGACCGCCTTCAAATCCGCAAGGTTCGCCCGGCTGACGGCCTTGGCCGACCCGAAATGTGCCAGCAATGCCCGCTTGCGCGACGCGCCTACCCCCGGCACCTCGTCCAGCGGGGTTGCGCCCACCGCCTTCGCCCGTTTCGCCCGGTGGGTGCCAATGGCAAAGCGGTGCGCCTCGTCGCGCAAACGCTGGATGAAATACAGCACCGGGTCGTTCATCCGAAGGGCAAAGGGCCGTTCACCGACGCGGTGGAACTCCTCCTTGCCGTGGTCGCGGTCCACGCCCTTGGCAACGCCCACCATCGCGATATCCTCGACCCCCTGCTCGGCCATGATCGCGGCCACAGCCGACACCTGCCCGGCCCCGCCGTCGATCAGCAGCAGGTCGGGCCACATGCCCTTTTCGCGGTCGGGGTCTTCCTTCAACAGCCGGGTAAACCGCCGCGTCAGAACCTCTTTCATCATGCCGAAATCATCGCCGGGCGTCAGGTCGTCGCCCTTGATGTTGAACTTGCGGTACTGGCTTTTCAGAAAGCCCTCTGGCCCTGCCACGATCATCGCGCCCACCGCGTTGGTGCCCTGAATGTGGCTGTTGTCATAGACCTCGATCCGCTGCGGCGGGCCGTCCAGCCCGAACGCCTCTGCCACCCCGCGCAACAATTTCGCCTGTGTCGCGGTTTCCGCCATCTTCCGGGCCAGGCTTTCGCGGGCGTTGCGCGCGGCGCTTTCCACCAGTTCGGCCTTTTCGCCCCGCTGCGGTACGGCGATCTCGACCTTGCGGCCCAGCTTGCCCGACAGCGCCTCTTCCATCAGGTCGGCGTTCTCGATTCCATGCGACAGCAGCAGCAGGCGCGGCGGGTCCTTCTGGTCGTAGAACTGGCCGATGAACGCCTCCAGCACTTCGGCCTCTTCGACATATTCGCCGACCCGGGGATAGAAATCCCGGTTGCCCCAGTTCTGGTTTGCCCGGATGAAGAACACCTGCACACAGGCCTGTCCGTTTTCCAGATGCAGCGCGATCACGTCGGCCTCGGCCACGCCACGCGGGTTGATGCCCTGCGCGGTCTGCACCTGCGTCAGCGACCGGATCCGGTCGCGCAACGCGGCGGCCCGTTCGAATTCCATCGCGTCGCTTGCGGCCTGCATCTGCTTGGCCAGCGTTTCCTGCACCTGCGTCGTGCGACCGGACAGGAACTGTTCGGCATCGCGCACCGCCGCGGCATAGTCCTTGGCACTGATCTTGCCGACGCAGGGCCCGGAACAGCGCTTGATCTGGTATTGCAGGCAGGGCCGCGTGCGCCCTTCGAACATGGTGTCGGAACAGTTCCGCAGCAGGAACACCTTCTGCAACTGGCTCAGCGTTCGGTTCACCGCCCCCGCGCTGGCGAAGGGGCCGTAATAGCTGCCCTTTTCCTTCTTGGCCCCGCGATGTTTCCGGATCATCGGAAAGGCGTGATCGGTCACATGGATGTTCGGAAACGACTTGTCGTCGCGCAACAGCACGTTGTAGCGCGGCTTCAGCTGCTTGATCAGGTTCTGTTCCAGCAGCAGCGCTTCGGTTTCCGTCCGCGTGGTCAGGAACATCATGCTGGCGGTTTCGCGGATCATCCGCGCGATGCGCGGCGAATGCCCCGAGGGCCGGGCATAGTTCGACACCCGCGCCCGTAAGTTGCGCGCCTTTCCGACGTACAGAACCCGTGCTTGGGCATCCAGCATCCGATAAACGCCGGGACTGCTGTCCAGCGTTTTCAAGTAGCCCTGGATACAGGCATGGCCGGTCACCGCGGGGATCGATTCGTGTGTCATGCAGGCTGCCCTTGGATCATCATCCAAACATGTGATTCTTTGCATCTGGCTGCAACGCCGGCACGTCCAAGGCAAGGTGGATTGCATCCACCATTCCTGTGGATAAGTTTATGGGTAAGTTTTGACCCAGCCGGATTTTTCCTTGTATTTGGCCCATTTCCTTGCTTTGCACAATTTTTAGGCTGATTTTCAAACCATTGAAACATAAGCGTTAATTTTTGCGTGCGCCGCAAAACATTGAAAACATTGAAGGTTTTGTAACGCTTTCGTAACGTAAATTAACGCCGTGCAAAACTTTTGCGGGAAACCCCTATTCAACCCCCTGCACGTCCGGCGTACGCCATCCCAGGTGTTGTCCGCCATCAGCGCAGATCAGTTGCCCCGTCACCCCCGGCGAATCAAGGAAGAACCCCAGCGCGGCCGTGATGTCCGACGGGTTTGCGCCGCGTTTCAGAACGGTAGTGCTGCGCTGGTTTTGGAAGTGCTGCGCGCTTTGCCGCGCGCCTTGCAGCGTCGGGCCGGGGCCGATCGCATTGACCCGCACCGCGGGCGCCAGCCCCTGCGCCGCGGTCTGGGTCAAGGCCCACAGCCCCATCTTGGCGATGGTATAGGTCATGAACTCGGGCGTCAGCTTGCGCACCCGCTGGTCGATCATGTTGATGACCAGCCCCTGCGCCACCGGCTCTCCGATCTCGTCGGTCGCGGGCTCCGGCACCTGCGCCGCGAAATGCTGTGTCAGCACGAAAGACGCGCGCAGGTTGGATTCCAGGTGCCTGTCCCAACTGTCGCGCGTCGCCGTGGCGATGTTGTCATATTCGAAGACCGACGCGTTGTTGACAAGGCAGGTCAACGGCCCGCCCAGCGCGGCAACCGTACGCGGCACCAGCCCCTGCATCCCGGCCTCGTCTGTCAGGTCGGCCTGCAGCGCCACAGCGCGGCGGCCCAGCGCCTCGATCTCGGCCACGACCTCGGCAGCCTCGGCCTCAGAGCCAGCATAGTGCACGGCCACGTCAAAGCCGCGACCGGCAAGGTATATCGCCATGGCACGACCCAGCCGCCGGGCGGCTCCGGTGACAAGTGCTTGGGGCATCGAAAACTCCTCAGATCAGAACGGCCGCGATATAGGTAAGGTAAAGCGCGGTCAGCGCCACCCCCCAGCCACGTCCAAGATCACGCTTGAGGAAAACAAAGGGAACAAGGATCGCCGACGCGGCCAGCATGACCCACAGATCGAAGGTCAGGAATTCGGGATCGACCTCGATTGGCGTGATCAGCGACGCCACACCGATGATGGCCAGCAGGTTGAACATGTTCGACCCGATCACATTGCCCAGTGCCACGTCCGCCTGACGCCGCAGCGCCGCCATCACCGTGGTCGCCAGTTCCGGCAACGATGTGCCCAGTGCGACCAGCGTCAGCCCGATCACGGTTTCACTGACCCCGAACATGCGCGCGATCTGAACCGAGCTGTCGACCAGAAGGTCAGCGCCAAGCGGCAGCCCGACCAGGCCAAGGGCAAGGTACAGGCAGATCTTCCACCACGGCATGTCGGGATCGGCACCTTCGGGCTCTTCCTCATCCTCGGCGGCAGCGATCCCTTGCCGGCGATGCGCCAGCGCGTCGACGATCTGGGTCAGCAGGATTGCTGCAAGCACCAGCAGCAACACAAGCCCTGCGATCCAGTCGAACACGCCGCGAAACGCCAGCGCGATGAACAGCAGCGACGCGCCGATCATCTGGACATAGCTTTTGCGGGTGTCGCATCCGCTGGTGTGCATCAGCGCGATCATCCCCGGCACGCCCAGCACCAGCAGCACGTTGGCGGTGTTCGATCCCACCACGTTGCCCAGCGCAATCCCCGGCGCGCCGTCCAGCGCCGCCTTGATGGAAATCAGCAGTTCTGGTGCCGAGGTGCCGAAGGCCACGATGGTCAGGCTGACGATCAGCGCCGGGATCCCGATCCGCAGGGACAGGTTGACCGCCCCCTTGACCAGGGCATCCCCGGCCAGAAGCAGGATCACCAGACCCAGCAATGCGAAAACCCAGACCATCTCAGCCCTTCCTGTTGCCGCAGGGGCACGGCCCCTTGCCGATCCTGTAGCGTCCGCATTTCGGACATTTCTGCGAGGCCAGCCGTTTCTGGCCCGGCAGCTTCACCTTGCCGAACATGGCCAGCACCGCCATGCCCAGCAGAAAGAACGTGATGATCTTGACCAGCACGTCAGAGCCCGAACCGTGCGAATTGCGCGCGTTCCTCGATCCCGGCCAGCGCCTCTTGCGCGGCCTGGGCGCCGAAGCGCATCAACAGCGGTTTACGGGCGCCATAGCGGCGGAACCGTACCTTGTCGCCGAAACGGTCCTTCATCACCGGCACAAGGTGCCCGATTCCATCCGCCAGCCCGACCTGCACCGCCGACCGGCCGATCCAGATTTCGCCGGTGAAAAGATCGGGAGTGTCGGCCAGTTTCGCACCCCGGCGCGATTTGACGTGACCGATGAAGTTGTCGTGCAGCTCTTCCAGCAGGCGGTTCAGCCGTTCGACATCTTCCGGCTTTTCCGGCAGGAACGGGTCGAGCATGGATTTCGACGTGCCCGCCGTGTGCACCCGCCGTTCGATCCCCTGCCGCGACAGCAGCACGTTGAGCCCGAAGCCCGCGGAGATCACCCCGATCGAGCCGAGGATGGAACTTTCATCGGCAAAGACTTCGTCCGCGGCCGAGGCCAGCCAATAGCCGCCCGAAGCGGCCACGTCCTCGACAAAGGCGAAAACCGGGACCTCGCATTCTTCGGCCAGGCGGCGGATGCGCGCGCCGATCAGCGACGACTGCACCGGAGAGCCGCCGGGCGAGTTGATTTCCAGCGCGACGGCGTCGGGTTTGCCCTTGCGAAAGGCCTTTTCCAGCACCGGGGCCAGACTGGTGTCATTCAGGCTGCCACGCCCGTTCATTCCAATGGCGCCCTGCAGGCGGACCACTGACACGACGGGTGACGATTTCACGAAAGGGATCCAGCGTTTCATGACGGGGCATGTAGATGGCCGGGCGCGGACAAACAAGGTTCCGGCGGAAAGAATGCCGCGGTGTTGTTTGCAAGTGGGGTTTCGGACCGGGCTGCGCCCGATCCGACCCCGGCGGGCCTTGCCCGCCGGCAGCGTTCTTCGAACGCCCTGGAGGCTCTGCCTCCAGACCTCCGAGGTATTTGCAAAACCAAAGACAAGACAGGGTCAGTAGAAGCTTTGCGGGTCGATATCTATGGCAAGGCGCAGCTGGCCCTTGAGCGGGAAAGGGCGGATCCAGTCGGCCAGCGCCTGTTGCAGCGGCGCGCCCTTGTCGGCCTTGACCAGCAGGCGGACGCGGTGACGGCCGCGGACCCGGGCGATGGGCGCCGGGGCCGGGCCGAAGACCTGCGCGCCGATGCGGCGCAGCGGGCCGTCATGGCGCGCCAGCGCGTTGCCAAGGTCGAAGACGTCTTGCACTTCGGTCGAGCTGAGGATGATGCCGGCCATGCGGCCATAGGGTGGCACGCCTGCGGCCTGACGTTCCGCGGCCTCGGCCTGCCAGAAGCCTTCCTCGTCGCCAGACAGGATCGCGCGGATCACCGGGTGGTCGGGCTGGCACGTCTGGAGCAGGGCAAGGCCCTTGCGTTCCGAGCGGCCGGCGCGGCCCGCCACCTGCCGCATCAACTGGAACGTGCGCTCGGCGGCGCGCAGGTCTGAGCCTTGCAGGCCAAGGTCGGCGTCGATCACGCCCACCAGCGTCAGCAGCGGGAAGTTGTGTCCCTTGGCCACCAGCTGCGTGCCGATGATGATGTCGGCGCCGCCGGCGGCGATCGCCTCGATCTGCTCCCTGAGGGCACGGGCCGAGCCGAACAGATCGGAACTGAGCGTGGCCACCCGGGCCTCGGGGAAGAGCGCCTGGGTTTCCTCGGCCAACCGTTCGACGCCGGGGCCCACCGGGGCGAGCCTGTCCTCGGCCTGGCAGTGCGGGCAGGCGGTTGGCATCGGTCTGGTTTCGCCGCACTGGTGGCAGACCAGCCGTTTCAGGAAGCGGTGTTCGACCATCCGCGCGTCGCAGTGATCGCAGCCGATCTGGTGACCGCAGGCCCGGCAGACCGTGACCGGGGCATAGCCCCGCCGGTTGAGGAACAGCAGCGATTGTTCGCCCTTTTCCAGGCGCGCGGTGACCGCCGCCTGCAGCGTGGGGGAAATCCAGCGCGCGGCGGGCAGCTTTTCCGCCCGCATGTCGATGGTGCGCATCTCGGGCAGGACGGCGGGACCGAAACGCGCGGTCAGGTCGACCCGGTCGTATTTGCCGGCTTCGGCATTGGCCCAGCTTTCCAGCGACGGCGTGGCCGAGGCCAGCACCACCCGCGCACCCAGGATCGACGCCCGCAGCACCGCCATGTCACGGGCATTGTACAGAACGCCCTCTTCCTGCTTGTAGGAGGTGTCGTGTTCTTCATCGACGACGATCAGGCCAAGATCGCGGAACGGCAGGAACAGGGCCGAGCGGGCGCCGATCACCATCTGCGCGCCGCCCTGGCCCACCATGCGCCAGACCCGGCGGCGTTCGGTCATCGTCACGCCGGAATGCCATTCCGCCGGGCGCGCGCCGAACCGGGCCTGAACCCGGGTCAGGAATTCGGCGGTCAGCGCGATTTCGGGCAGCAGCACCAGCGCCTGGCGGCCACGGCCCAGGCATTCGGCCACCGCTTCGAGGTAGACCTCGGTCTTGCCGGAGCCGGTCACGCCCTTCAGCAGCGTGGTGCCATAGCCGCCGGCGGCGATCCCGGCGCGCAGGCGGGCGGCGGCATCGTGCTGATCTTCGGTCAGGTCCTTGCCGCCATATCCGGGATCGAGCCCGGGAAAGGGCGTGTCGCGGGCGGTGTCTTCCTCCTGCAAGACACCTTGTTTCACCAGCCCCTTGATGACCGAGGGGGTCACCCCGGCCTCCTCCGCCAGTTCGCGCTGGGTCAGGGACAGACCGCCCAGCTGTTGCAGCACGGCGATCACCCGGCGGCGGGCGTCGGTTTCGCGATCGGGGCGGCCCGTCCCCAGGCGATAGACCTTGCGCATCGACGGCGGATCACCCAGGCCCGGCGCACGGGTCGCCAGACGCAGCATCGCCGACATCGGTGTCAGCGTGTAGGCCCCGGCGCGTTCGAGGAAGGTCCGCATCTCGTCGCGCATCGGCGCGGCCTCCAGCACCCGCAGGACCTGGCGGATTTTCGCGGCGTCGAAATCGCCCCTGCCTGGCCCCCAGACCACGCCCAGAACCTTGCGCGGGCCCAGCGGCACCTCGACGAAGGCGCCCAGGAAACAGCCGCCCTCGGGCGCGCGATAATCCAGCACCCGGTCCAGCGGCTGGGTGGTCAGAACGCCGATCAGATCGTTCTCGGCAAAATGGGAGGGGCTGTTGTCCATACGCTCTTGGGGGTTTCGGTTGCCGTCCTCATGGGGTAAAGCCCGGGGCACGAAAGGCCAAGCCAAGAGAGGAGGCGCGCGCCATGAAATTCTTTGTCGATACCGCAGAAATTCAGGACATCCGCGATTTGCACGACCTGGGCATGGTCGACGGGGTCACCACGAACCCGTCGCTGATCGCCAAATCGGGCCGGGATATCCTTGAGGTCATCAAGGAAATCTGCGACCTGGTCGACGGCCCGGTGTCCGCCGAGGTTGTCGCCACCGACGCCGCGGCGATGATCACCGAGGGGCGCAAACTGCTGGAGATTGCGCCGAACATCGCGGTCAAGGTGCCGCTGACCTGGGACGGTCTGAAGGCCTGCAAGGTGCTGACCGACGACGGCCACATGGTCAACGTCACCCTGTGCTTCAGCGCCAACCAGGCGATTCTCGCGGCCAAGGCCGGGGCGACCTTCATCAGCCCGTTCATCGGGCGTCTGGATGACATCAACCTCGACGGTCTGGACCTGATCGAGGACATCCGCACGATCTATGACAATTACTGCTATGAGACCCAGATCCTGGCCGCGTCGATCCGGTCGGTCAACCATATCAGCGATTGCGGCAAGATCGGTGCCGACGTGATCACCGCGCCGGCCGCCGTGATCAAGGCGATGGCCAACCACGTGCTGACCGACAAGGGTCTGGCCGGTTTCCTGAAGGACGCGGAAAAGGCCGGGATCAAGATCGTCTGAGTGCATCTGCGGCCAGGGCGGGAGCGAGGGGCCAGCCCCTCGCGCTCCCCGGGATATTTTCGGCAAGATGATGAACAGAGCGTGGCCTTGCAGCCATGGCCTTGAACTGGAAACGGCGGGGGTGGCCCCGCCGTTTTGTTGTTTAGGCCGCTTTCTGACGGTTGCGGCTGCGGCTCTGCGGGCGGCGGCGCGCACCCCCCTTGGGCTTGGGTTTTCCATCCGCACGGGTTCCGGACTTGGGGCCGTGGGGCTCTGCCGGCGTGTCGCCAATCACCGGGATCGGCTTGCCGATCAGGCGTTCGATGCCGCGCAGGTGCTTGATCTCTTCGCGGCCGCAGAAGCTGATGGCGCGGCCATCGCGCCCGGCGCGGGCGGTGCGGCCGATGCGGTGAACGTAGTTGTCGGCGACGTTGGGCAGGTCGAAGTTGTAGACGTGGCGCACGTCGGGAATGTCGATCCCGCGCGCGGCCACGTCGGTGGCCACCAGCACGCGCAATTCGCCGGTGCGGAACGCTTCGAGCGCGCGGTTGCGCTGGCCTTGCGACTTGTTGCCGTGGATCGCGCCAACGGCAAAGCCTTCGGATTCGAGCTTGCGGCTCAACCGTTCGGCGCCATGCTTGGTGCGGGCAAAGACCAGCGCCAGTTCGTCGCGGTGCTGATCCAGCAGATCCGAGAGAGCCTTGGGGCGCCCGGCCTGTTCGACGAAGACCACCGCCTGGTCGATCTTGTCGGCGGTCTTGCCCGGGGGCGTCACCTCGACCCGGACCGGATCGGTCAGGAAGGCGGCGGCGATTTCTTCCATCTGCTTCGGCATGGTGGCCGAGAACAACAACGTCTGGCGGTTCTTCGGCAGCAGCTTCGCGATCTTGCGCAGGGTGTGGATGAAGCCCAGGTCCAGCATCTGGTCGGCCTCGTCCAGCACCAGGTAGCGGGTGTCGTCGAGCGACACCGCGCCCCGTTCCAGCAGGTCCATCAGCCGGCCCGGCGTTGCCACCAGCAGATGCGCGCCGCGCATCAGGCGCTGCGACTGGGCGTTGATCGACGCGCCGCCGATCACCAGCACGGTGCGCAGGTGCGAGCCTTGCAGGAACAGTTTCAGCGAATCGTGGATCTGCTTGGCCAGTTCACGGGTCGGCGCCAGGATCAGCGACTGTACCTGCTTGGGCTGGCACTTGTTTTTCGACGTGGTCAGCTTGTCCAGCAGCGGCAGGCCAAAGGCCAGCGTCTTGCCGGTGCCGGTCTGGGCCAGGCCCATCACGTCGCGGCCTGCCAGCGCCAGCGGGATCGCCTGCTGCTGAATCGGTGTGGGTTTGGTCAGAGCCTGCTCTTGCAGGCGCGCCAGCAATGCGGGGCGGAGCCCCAGCGGTTCGAATGTCATCAGGTATTGGTCCTTTCGGGCCCTGCCACCGTTGGCGCGGGCCGGGTCTGTCCGCCCGTTGGTGCGGCACGTAACGTCGGGTTGCGACTGACCGAAGCGCCGGATTGCGCAGCGGTGATAATCGCAACAGCCCCTTGCGACACGCATTGGCGTGGACGGCAAAGACGTTTCGCAGGAACGGGGGAAATGGCCCGAACCGGAAGGAACCCGGCGACTACAGCGGCGCCAATGCGCCCTTTTGGCCCGCAAGTCAACGGGATTCCCGCCTTGCGTGGCTTCCTGGCGCCACAGTCCCGCACTGGGCGTACCCGGCCGGGCCGGTTTTCATTGACAGGTCTTGCGCCATCCGCGAAACGATCTGGCAACAACAAAAAGACAGCCTTGGCCGCGGTACGATGCTAAGGTAACTACACAGATACCCGAGGCAGAGGGCAGGAATGAACAACGCCAACATGGACGACGCCACGCGTGAGGCCATCATCTCGCGCCCGGACGTGATTCTGGACGACAAGGAAGTCATGCGCGCGCTGATCGCCGCCAACGAACGCACGATGGGCAACAACATCGTCGATCTGCGCGGCATCGCGATGGACCGGCTGGAACGCCGGCTGGACCGGCTGGAAGACACCCACCGCAGCGTGATCGCGGCGGCCTATGAAAACCTGGCCGGCACCAACCAGGTGCACCGCGCCATCCTGCGCATGCTCGACCCCACGGAATTCGAGATCTTCTTGCGCGACCTCGGCGGCGAAGTGGCGGAAATCCTGCGCGTCGACCGCATCCGCCTGACGCTGGAGACGGCGCAGGGCGGGTCTGAGGCGACCGAGAAACGCCTGGGCGGCGTGCTGAAGATCGCGCGCCCCGGATATGTCGACGGCTACCTGGCCGCGGGCCGCAGTATCCAGACCCGACAGGTCACCCTGCGTCAGCTGCAGGCCGGCGATCCCGACATGTATGGCGACAAGGCCCCCTGGATCCGGTCCGAGGCCTGCCTCAAGCTCGATTTCGGCAAGGGCCGCCTGCCCGGCCTGCTGGTCATGGGGGCAGAGGACCCGCATCAGTTCACCCCGCAGCAGGGCACCGACCTGCTGGCGTTCTTCGCGGGCGTTTTCGAACGCGCAATGCGGCGCTGGCTGTCGTGACACTGGCGATCTCGCCCGCCGCGCGCGATGCGCTGTCCGGTTGGCTGGATCATGCCCGCGCGCTGAACGGCGCCGCCGACAACACGCTGACGGCCTACCGCGCCGACGTCACCGACTTCATCGCCTTCATGACCGGGCATTTCGCGGAGTCGCAGGGTCTTGCCGCGCTGGCGCGCATCGGCGTGCCGGACATGCGGGCGTGGATGGCACATCTGCGGGCGCAGGACGTGGCGCCGCGCTCGGTGGCCCGCAAGCTCTCGGCGGTAAAATCCTTCTACCGCTGGCTGGCGGAACGTCACGGGTATGAGCCCACCGCCGTCCTGTCCACCCGCGCCCCCAAGTTCCAGAAAAAGCTCCCCCGCCCACTGACCGAAGATGCCGCCCGCGCCATGATCGACACCGTGGCGTTGCAATCGCGCGACGGCTGGATCGGCACCCGCGATGCCGCCGTGATCACCCTGCTTTACGGCTGCGGTCTGCGGATCTCAGAGGCACTGGGCCTGACCGGGCGCGACCTGCCGCTGGGCGACAGCCTGCGCATCCTGGGCAAGGGCAACAAGGAACGCATCGTGCCGGTCCTGCCGGTGGCCCGCGCCGCGGTGCAGGATTACCTGCGCCTGTGCCCCTATCCGATGGAACCCGACGCACCGGTCTTTCGCGGCGCGCGCGGCGGGCCGCTGAACCCGCGCCTGGTGCAGAAGGTGACCGAACAGGCGCGGATGCAGCTGGGGCTGCCGGCCTCTGCCACGCCCCATGCCATGCGCCACAGCTTTGCCACCCACCTTCTGGCCGCCGGCGGCGACCTGCGCGCAATCCAGGAATTGCTGGGCCATGCGTCGCTGTCCACCACGCAGGCCTATACCTCGGTCGACGAGGTGCACCTGATGAAGGTCTACGAACAGGCCCACCCCAAGGCCGGCTGAGCACTGGACATTCCCGCGCTGCTCCCGCAGCCTTTCGACACCAGCGAAAGGCCGGACCGATGCACCCGAATCCGATCTACCATTCCCAGGACACCGCCACGGACATCGCCTTTGCCCGCGACCGCGCCTTCGGCACGCTGGTGCTGAACGGCGACCTGGTTCCGATGGTCAGCCATGTGCCTTTCCTTCTGGCCGGGGATGGCAGCCATGCCGACCTGCATCTTGTCCGGTCGAACCCCATCGCCCGCGCCCTGAACGCCCCGCAACCGGCGATGATCGCGGTCAACGGCCCCGACGGTTACATCTCGCCCGACTGGTACGGCATCGACCACCAGGTGCCAACGTGGAACTACGTCGCCGTGCACCTGACCGGGCGGCTGGAGTTGCTGCCGCAGAACGCGCTCCTGCCCCTGCTCGACCGCCAGTCCGAAGCGTTTGAATCGCGGCTCTTGCCGAAACCGGTCTGGAAGACCGACAAGATGCCAGACGCGGTGATGGACCGGCTGATGCGCATGATCGTGCCCTGCCGCCTGCACATCGCCGACATCGCCGCGACGTGGAAACTGGCCCAGAACAAACCCGACGCCGCCCGCCTTGGCGCCGCAACCGGCACGCAGGCTGCAGGCTTCGGCCTTGAAACCGGCCAGCTCGCCCGCATCATGCGCACGCCGCCGGAACTCTGAACAACACCTGCTTGTCTTTGGTTTTTCAAATACCTCGGGGGTGTGGGGGTGGAACCCCCACCGGTCCCGACAGCAGCCCCCCTTGCACCACCCCCCGCGTTGCGCCAACGTCATGCGAACCAAAACCGGGAGAGAGACATGAAACTACTGATGGCCGGGCCCTCGCCCTTCGTGCGCAAGGTCCTCGTTCTGTTGCAGGAAACCGGGCAGGACGGAGATGTCGAAAAGGTCAACGTCACTGCCTCGCCCGTCGGCGGCGATGCAGACCTGCACAGCGCCAACCCGCTGGGCAAGATCCCGGCGCTGGTCCGCGACGAGGGCTGCACGCTATACGACAGCCGGGTGATCTGCCGCTACCTCGATGCGCGCAAGGGCGCCGGGCTCTATCCCGACAGCCACCTGTGGGAAACGCTCACGCTCGAAGCCACGGGCGACGGCATGATGGAAGCCTGCCTGCAGATCGTCTACGAAGCCCGCTTCCGCCCCGAGGGCATGCGCTCGACGGACTGGACCGACGGGCAATGGACGAAATTCACCCGTGCCTGCGCCGCACTGAACGCCCGCTGGATGAGCCACCTGCACGGCCGCCTCGACGCCGGTCACATCGCCGTCGGCTGCGCACTGGGCTATGCCGACTTCCGGATGCCCGACCGCGACTGGCGCAGCGGCAACGACGCGCTGGCCGCCTGGTTCAAGGGCTTCTCCGAACGCCCCTCGATGACCTCGACCCTGCCGGTCGGCTGACCCGACTGGGCGCGTCCCCCCCGGTCGGCACGCCAGAGCGGGGGGGCGTCAGGTGCCGGTCTCGGTCCCGGCACGGAAAACCGCCCGTTTGGTACGGAAAAAGCGCAAGACCGTACAGGCTGCGCCCCGGCCCCCGGCTCACCCTCGCAAACGGGCCGAAAACCCCGGTTTCGTACGGACGCCCCGTACGACCCGTTGGGCATTTCCGTACAAACGCCCCCTTCCCTCCCCCGATTGCCCGGCATAACGTGCCGCAATGGCGCGCTATTTGCTCAAACGTCTGGTCTCGGTGCTGGTCAGCCTGCTGGTGGCCTCGCTGGTGATCTTCCTGGTGGTCGAGGTCGCGCCGGGCGACCCGGCCAGCTACATGCTGGGCATCAACGCGCAGCCCGACACCGTCGCCGCCCTGCGCGCCGAACTGGGGTTGGACCTGCCGAAATGGCAACGCTACCTCAGCTGGCTGGGCGGCATGATGACCGGCGATTTCGGCATCTCCTACACCTATCGCAGCGCCGTGGCGGGAATGATCGCCGACCGCCTCTGGGTCTCGCTGCCCCTGGCGATCTACGCGCTAAGTCTTTCTACCCTCATCGCTTTTCCCGCCGGCATCTTCGCCGCCAGCCGCCGCGGCAAGACCGGCGACCTTGCGGTCATGGGCGCCACGCAGCTGGGCGTCGCGATCCCGAATTTCTGGTTCGCGATGATGCTGGTGCTGGTCTTTGCCGTGAACCTGCGCTGGTTCGGCGCGGGCGGTTTTCCCGGTTGGGACGCCGGGATTTTCCCCGCGATCAAGGCGCTGACCCTGCCCGCCATCGCCCTTGCCCTGCCTCAGGCCGCGATCCTGACCCGCGTCATGCGGTCGGCCCTGATCGACATCCTGTCCGAGGATTTCATGCGCACCGCCCGCGCCAAGGGCCTGTCCCAGCGGCAGACCCTCTGGCGTCACGGGGTGCGCAACGCCTTGATTCCCGTGCTGACCATCATCGGCCTGCAATTCTCCTTCCTGCTGGCGGGTGCAATCATCATCGAACAGGTGTTCTACCTGCCCGGCCTTGGCCGGCTGGTGTTCCAGTCGATCTCGCAACGCGACCTGATCGTGGTGGAATCCGTCGTCATGCTGCTGGTCTTCGCCGTCATCATGGTGAATTTCCTCGTCGATCTCGCCTACGCTGTGGTCGACCCAAGGCTGAGGTCCCGGACATGACCCGCACCCTCGCCCTCGGCGCGCTGCTGTCGGCCGTCTTCGTCACCGCCGCGCTGCTGTCCTTTGCCTGGACACCCTATCCTGTTGATACAATGGCGATTTCGGAACGACTGCAGCCCCCGTCCACGGCGCATTGGCTGGGCACCGACCATTTCGGCCGCGATATCCTGTCGATGCTCATGGTCGGCGCGCGCATCTCCATCGCCGTGGCGCTGGTCGCGGTTGGCATCGGCATGGTCCTCGGCGTGCCGCTGGGCCTGGCCGCCGCCGCGCTGAAAGGAACCTGGCTCGACGAACTCATCATGCGCGCAAACGACCTGGTCTTCGCCTTTCCCTCGCTCGTCATCGCGATCCTGATCACCGCAGCCTTCGGCCCCGGCGCGGTCAATGCCATCATCGCCATCGGCATCTTCAACATCCCGGTCTTCGCCCGCCTGACCCGCGGCGCAGCCCTTAGCCTGTGGCAGCGCGACTTCATCATGGCCGCCCGCGTCGCCGGCAAGTCCGCCCCAAGGATCAGCGCCGAACACATCCTGCCCAACGTCGCCAACCTGTTGATCGTGCAGGGAACCATCCAGTTCTCGCTCGGCATCCTGGCCGAGGCGGGCCTCAGCTATGTCGGCCTCGGCGCGCAACCTCCGCTGCCCAGCTGGGGCCGCATGCTGGCCGACGCCCAGACCATGGTCGCCCTTGCCCCCCATGTCGCTCTGATGCCCGGCCTCGCCATCATCCTCACCGTGCTCGGCCTCAACCTGCTGGGCGATGGCTTGCGCGACCACCTCGATCCAAGGCTCAGGGTGATCAGGACATGAGCCAGCCCCCCCTTTCATCTTTCCCGAAATACTCCGGGGGCGCGGGGGCAGCGCCCCCGCCCGGTCGGATCGCCCCAGGCGATCCGAAACCGCTCCTCGCCATCGACGCGCTCACCCTGTCGATCCACGGCAAACCCATCCTGCGCGACCTGAACCTCGCCATCGCGACGGGTGAAATCCTGGCGCTGACCGGGGAATCCGGCTCCGGCAAATCGATGACCGCCTTCGCCACCATCGGCCTTCTGCCCCATGGCGCCACCCATACCGGCCGGATCGCGCTTGACGGCACCGATCTGTGCACCCTGACCGAACCCCAGCTCTGTGCCATCCGCGGCAAGGACATCGGCATGGTGTTCCAGGAACCCATGACCGCGCTGAACCCGGTGCAGACCATCGGCGCGCAGGTGATGGAAACCATCCTGATCCACCGCGCCATGCCGTCCGCCGAGGCCGAGACACGCGCCCGCGATGTCCTGACCCGGGTCGGCTTGCCACCCGACCGTTTCCCGCTGTCGCGCTTCCCCCACGAACTGTCCGGCGGGCAGCGCCAGCGCGTGGTGATCGCCATGGCCATTGCGCTGCGGCCGAAACTTCTGATCGCGGATGAACCGACCACCGCGCTTGATGTGACGACCCAGGCGCAGATCCTCGATCTGCTGACCGGGCTGGTGCGGCAGGATGGCATGGCACTGATGATGATCACACATGACCTTGCCGTGGTCAGCGACATGGCCGACCGGATCGCGGTGATGAAATCGGGCGAGATCGTCGAGCAGGGCGAAACCCGCCAGCTGTTTGCCCGGATGACCCACCCCTACACCCGCGCCTTGTTCGAAGCGTCGGGTCACAAGGTGGCCCTGCCTGCACCGAAGGACGGGCCGGACCCGATCCTGCAGGTCACACGCGCTACGCGGGACTACCTGAAACCCCGCCGCCTGTTCCAGCCGCGCCAGTCCGTGCGCGCGGTGGACGACGTCAGTTTCACCATTCACCAGGGTGAACGGGTCGGTCTGGTGGGGGAATCCGGCTGCGGGAAGTCAACCCTGACCCGCGCCATCCTGGGGCTGGAGCCGCTGCAGGAGGGCGAAATCCGCGCCTTTGGTCATCCGGTCTGGCCCGCGCTTCCCGGTGCGCTGCGATCGGGCCTGCAGGTGGTGTTCCAGGATCCCTATGGCAGTTTCAACCCGCGCCACCGCGTCGCCCGGCTGGTGTCCGAACCGTTTCACCTGCGCCCCGATCCGCCGACGGGCGCCGCGCGGCGCAAGGCGGTCGAAGACGCGCTGGTCGCCGTCGGCCTGCAACCCGAGGATGCCGATCGCCACATCCACGCCTTTTCCGGTGGCCAGCGTCAGCGCATCGCCATTGCCCGTGCGCTGATCAACGCTCCCGAGCTGATCATCTTTGACGAAGCGGTCTCGGCGCTGGATGTGCGGGTTCGCGCCCAGATCCTGGACCTGATCGCAGAGCTGTCGCGCCACCGCAACCTGGCCTATCTGTTCATCAGCCACGACCTGTCGGTGGTGCGCACGATCACCGACATGGTGATGGTGATGCAGGCCGGCAGGATCGTCGAACACGGCCCGACAGAACGGGTCTTGACCGCGCCCGAACATCCCTACACCCGGCAGCTGATCGCTGCCGCCCCAAAGTTGCCAGACATTGCCGGAGGACCCCATGCTGCCACCCCTGCCCTTTGACCCGTCCCACGTCCTGATCGGGGGCACATGGCGGGCAACCGCTGAAACGCTGCCGCTGTCGAACCCCTCGACCGGGGAGGAGATCGGGCGCATTGCCCGTGGTACCGCCGCCGATATCGACGCCGCCGTGCAGGCGGCAGAGGCCGCGCGCGCCGCCGGTTGGGACCGCACGCCCGCCGCCGAACGGGGTCGCATTCTGGCCCGTATCGGCCAGCTTGTGCTGGACAACACCGATCTTCTGACCGAGCTTGAGGCGCTGGACGTCGGCAAGCCGGTGAAACAGGCCCGCGCCGATGCGCTGGCCCTGGCGCGCTATTGCGAATTTTACGGCGGCGCGGCAGACAAGGTACACGGCGCCACGATCCCCTACCTGGACGGCTACACCGTCTATACCCTGCGCGAGTCGCACGGGGTGACAGGGCATATCGTGCCGTGGAACTATCCGATGCAGATCATCGGGCGCTCCGTCGGCGCGGCGCTGGCCATGGGCAATGCCTGTGTGCTCAAACCGGCCGAAGACGCCTGCCTGACCGCGCTGATGTTCGCCCACCTGGCGATGGAGGCGGGTCTGCCCGCCGGCGTGCTGAACGTGGTGCCGGGGCTGGGATCCGAGGCCGGGGCGGCGCTGTCGTCGCATCCCGGCATTCACCACCTGAGCTTTACCGGCTCGGTCCTGACCGGCACTGCCGTTCAGGTGGCGGCGGCGCAGAACGTGGTGCCGGTGACGCTGGAACTGGGCGGGAAATCCCCTCAGGTGGTGTTCGACGACGCCGATCTGGACGCCGCGCTGCCGTTCCTTGTGAACGCGGGACTGCAGAACGCCGGCCAGACCTGTTCGGCCTCGTCGCGCATCCTTGTCCAGCGCGCCTTGCTGGACGAGGTCTGCGCCCGCATGGCCGCCGCCTATACGGCCAAGGTCGTTGGCCCCGCGATCGACGATCTGGACGTGGGTCCGCTGATTTCGGCGGTGCAAAAGGCGCGGGTGTCGGGGTTCCTGCTGCAAGGGGGCGATCTGCCGGTTCTGGCGCAGGCGCGGCTGGCCGATAACCTGCCCGAGAACGGCAATTATGTGCAGCCGACACTTTATGGCCCGGTGCCCGAGGATCACCCGCTGGCGCAGGACGAAATCTTTGGTCCGGTGCAGGTGATCATCCCGTTCGACACCGAGGCCGACGCGATCCGCATCGCCAACGGCACCGACTATGGCCTTGTCGCCAGCGTCTGGACCCGCGACGGTGCGCGGCAGATGCGGATGGCGCGGGCGTTGCGCGCCGGGCAGGTGTTCATCAACAATTATGGCGCCGGGGGCGGTGTGGAACTGCCCTTTGGCGGGGTCGGCAAATCCGGTCACGGCCGCGAAAAGGGGTTCGAGGCGCTGTACGGCTTTTCCGTCCTGAAAACCGTCGCCGCGCTGCACGGCTGAACCCGGTCAAAACAAAGCCCCGCCCGGAACGCATCCGGGCGGGGCTTTTTCACGTCTGACGCGCGGGTCAGATTTCCTGTTTCTCAGTCCGCAGCAGCTTGCCCACGACAATGGCAATCGCGGCAGCGGCAAAGCTGAACAACGCGCCCATCTTGGCCGCGTCCTGCACCGGCCCCGCATCGAACGCGACCGAGGCCACGAACAGCGACACGGTAAAGCCGATGGCGGCAACGCAGCCGATGGTGGCAAGGTCGATCAGGCGCATGCCTTCGGGGATGCCCAGCCGCAGGACCACAGCGGCGATCCAGCCGAAGAGGAAGATGCCCACCGGTTTGCCGATCAGCAGCCCCGCCAGCACCAGCCAGGTGGCATCGCCCATGGCCGAGAACTCGACCCCGGCATTCATCAGGCCAAAGAAGAACAGGATGATTTCCACCGGGTGCTTGAGCGCATGTTCAATGGCGTTCAGCAGGTCTGTCAGGTGTTCTTCGGCCTGAGAGAAGATGCCGAAGGACCGGTCGGCATGGGGGATCGCGGTCACGACGGGCAGCAGACCCAACGCGGGGTGAATCCCCGATTTCATGAACGCATACCAGCTGACGACACCCGCAGCGGCATAGGGCCAGAACGACAGGTACTTGCGCACCCAGGTCGAATTCGGCCGCAGCTGGTTGCCTTTGTCCAATCGGCGCGGCAGCCAGTTAAACAGCAGGTACACCGTCGCAGCGGCGGCCACGGAAACCAGGAGCCATTCCGGCGCCAGTTCGCCACTGGGGTAGAAAACCGCCAGGATGATCAGCCCGCCGGCGTCATCGGCAATCGCCAGAAGCAACAGGAACCGCACCGCCGGGTGGCCTGCGCCAAACACCATGCGGCCGACAAGATAGGAAAACGCGATGTCGGTCGCGGTGGGGATCGCCCAGCCGTTGGCGACGGCGTTGTAGGTGTCGGACCCCATCAACATTGCAAGGCCCAGATAAACCGAGATCGGCCCCAGCATCCCGCCCGCGGTGGCCAGAAGCGGCGTCGCCGCTTTCTTGCCGCGCAGCGATCCGGTTTTCAGGATCACCGCTTCCCAGACTTCCTTGGCCGCGATGGCAAAGAACAACGCCATCAGCACGTCGTTGACCAGATAGTGCAGCGTCAGCGTGCGGTGGCCATCGTGCAGGTGACCAATCGGGGCATTGTCCCAGACCACCAGGTGGATGAAGTGGTGGTAGCTGTCAGGGTTGGTATTGGCCCAGATCAGCGCGCTGATCGCCCCGATGATCAGCAGCAACGAATAGTTCGTCAGAAAATTCCAGACGCGATACATCTTGTCCCCGGCCTTCCCTAATGTCCCACTTTCAAGCGGCTATAGCCGAGCGGGCCGGGATGGGCAACGCGCTGCGGGCCGGAATCCGGCCCGCAGCGGAATTGGATCAGGCGATTGCGCCCCAGACCAGCCCCGCAAGGATGGCCCCCGTGACCGCGAAGCCCAGGTAGGCGGCAAACACCCGCGGCTTGACCAGCGCCCAGACCGCGACCGCGGCGGGGATGCAGCTGACCCCGCCCGCGATGACAAAGCTCATCGCCGCGCCCTGCGCCATGCCCTGTTGCAGCAGCCCGCTGACCAACGGCACGGCGGCATAGCCGTTCAGGTAGGCCGGAGCACCGATGACGCCGCCAAGAACCACGGGCCAGACGCCTTCGCCGCCCAGAACGCCCGCGATCATGCTGGCCGGAACATAGTGGATCATCACCGATTCCAGCACATAGGCCAGCAGAAGCCACTTCAGCAGGAACAGCCCGTTTTCAAGGATGTTGTCGCGGAACACCTCGCGCCGGTCGGCCTCGCCCCAGAACTTCCACTGCGGCTTGCCCTGGAACGGTTTCTTGACGCCGCAGCACCCGCCGACCTTGGGCTTTTCGCGCAGCGGATCGCGGAAGACCACGCTGCGGGTAAAGATCATCGTGCCGATCCCGCCGAAAAGGCCAAGGCCCACGGCCGCCAAGGTCTTGGCGATGGCAAAATCCAGCCCCAGTTCGCCCGAGGTGACAAGGAACATCGCCGGGTCCATCAGCGGAGAGGCGAGCCAGAACGCCATCACCGCGGACAGCGGGGCACCCACCGCCAGAAGCGCGGCGATAAACGGAATCACCTGGCATGAACAGAACGGCGACAACCCGCCCAGAAGTGCCGCCAGCACGATCATCCGGGTTTCCCGCCCCTCGAAGGCGCGCGACAGCAGCGTTTCCGCCCCCGTCGCCTTCATGTAGGCAACGGCCAGAACGGCAAAGACCACATAGGGGAACGTGCGCCACAGAGCGGCCAGCGCGAATTCCACCGTCGGTATCGTCTGCGGCAAGTCAAGCAGCGCGATCACGGCAAGAACCGCGACGATGGCCAGCCACGCCTTGTCGGGTTTCGGCCACTGACGGGCCGGTTGGGTGCTGGTGTCAGCCATGGTCATGTCCTTCCGTGGAACAATCGGCGCAGCACTGGCTCAGCAGGAATTCCGACAGCGTGCGCATCTGGTCATAGTCGGCACAGGCGCAAATGATGCTGCGCCCCTGCCGCGTTTGCGTGATCAAGCCCGCCTGCGTCAGAATCTTCAGGTGATGGGTCAGGGTCGATCCCGTGACGCCGCTGCGCAGGCCCAGGTCGCCGATTGTCAGCCCCTCTGGCCCGGCGCGGACAAGGCTGCGCAGAACGCCAAGGCGCTGTTCCGACCCGAGGGCGGCGAATTTGGACGCCGCGACTTCCAGCGGCAGGGCATCAAGAGTGGGCTTCATTTTCATGGTTCTAGAAATATCGAAAACTTTAGCTCGGTCAATCTTTATTTCGATAATCGTCGAAATGACGGGGTTTGCAGCGCGCGCGCCCATGCGCTACCGCTGCTTTCATGACCACCCTGCCCGACCAGATCCGTGCCTGCCGCCTGTGTGCCGACCGGTTTGCCGCTTCGGCCACGGCCCATACGCCGCGCCCGGTGGTCTGGTTTCAGCCCGGCGCGCGGCTGTTGATCGCCGGGCAGGCGCCGGGGATGCGCGTGCACACTACCGGAAAGCCGTTCAACGACCCTTCGGGCGACCGGCTGCGCGACTGGCTGGGGCTGACAACGGACCAGTTCTATGACCGGTCCCGCGTTGCCATCGTGCCCATGGCCTTTTGCTTTCCGGGCTATGACACCAGGGGCAGCGACCTGCCGCCGCCACCGTTGTGCCGGGCCACCTGGCACGACCGGGTGATGAAGGCGCTGCCTGACCTGCGGTTCACTGTTGTCGTAGGCGGGTATGCCCACCGGTATCACCTGCAGGCGCGCGGCTCTGTTACCGAAACCGTGGCGGGCTGGCGCGGCTTTCTGCCCCAAGCGCTGCCCTTGCCCCATCCGTCCTGGCGCAATACCGCTTGGCTCAAACGCAATCCCTGGTTCGAAACCGACCTGTTGCCAGTCCTGCGGCAGCGGGTGAAGGAGACCCTGAATGACTGACCTCACGCCGCTCGACCGCGCCCATGCAGCGATGGACGCCGCCCCCGAAGACGACGCGGCCCGCCTGCGGTTCTATGAACGGTTGGCGGATTCCGAACTGTTCCTGCTGCTGGAACGCGAGGCCGAGGGCGACACCGTCACGCCCGAACTGTTCGACCTGTCGGATGCAAGGTTCATCCTTGTCTTCGACAGCGAAGACCGGCTGGGCCAGTTCGTCGGCAAGCCCGCGCCCTATGCCGCGATGTCGGGGCGGGCGCTGGCCAACATGCTGGCCGGGCAAGGCATCGGGCTGGGCGTGAACCTGGAGGTCGCGCCATCGTCGATCCTGATCCCGCCGGGGGCCGTCGACTGGCTGGTTGAAACGCTGGGGCACGGCCCGGCAGAGGCCGAGGCGCGGCCGTCCGAACTGCATCCGCCCGCCGGGCTGCCCGACGTGCTGCTGACGGCGCTGGATGCGAAACTGGCCACCGCGCAGGGCATGGCGCGCAAGGCCTACCTTGCGGCGGTCACCTATGACGACGGCACGCGCGGGCATCTGCTGGGCCTGACCGGCGCGCTGCCGGGGGCGGAACGCGCGCTGGCCCATGCGGTGAATGAGGCGCTGGTGTTTTCCGGGATCGAGGCCGGGGCGCTGGACGTGATATTCCTTGATGACAGCGACCCGGTGGCGGCACAGCTGGCCCGCGTTGCGCTGCGGTTCGACATTCCCGAACCGGCAGAGCCCGAACGGGTGGAACGCCCTGCGCCGGGCACCGATCCTGACGCGCCGCCGATCCTGCGCTAACCGAACTTGCGGCGCGCTTCGGCCTCTGCCGCCAGCGCGTCCAGCCCGACCTTGCGATAGACGCCGGCCAAGGCGCCGTTCACCGCGACACCGTCGGGGTCAAAACTGCGGCGAAGTTCCAGCACCTGCTGCGCCTGCGCCAGCCGCCCGGTTTGCATCAACGCATCAAGGTGGATCTGTTCGAACAGGTCCCGCTGCGCATGGCTGCCCCCGGTTTCGGCCATGCGTGGCAGGGCCTGGCCAAGTTGCGCAACGCATGTCTCGAAATCGCAGCGGGCATGGGCCAGCAAGCCCCGGCAAGCGGGCAGCGCGACATGCGCCCAGACCTCGGCATCGAAGGCAGTGCCGTGGGCACGCGCCTCGACCGCCTGCATCAGGGCGTCCGCCTCGGCCCGGCCGGCGCGGGCCAGCGCGTAAAGGTATTGCATCGTCAGGAAAGGCTGCACCGTGTCCGCCCCGCGCGCGGCAACGTGATCGGCCAGATCGCCCCAGCGGTCGCCCACATCGACCCCGGCCAGCTCCATCCGCGCCAGCAGCGAGGCGGCGCCGACCTGATCCTGCGAATAGTCCTTGGCCAGCCCCCAGACATGGGTGTCATAAGCGGCGCGCACGTCGTCATGGCGCCCGCGCGACAGGTAGAACAGCGCAAGGTGCCACCAGTTATGGCTGTGCATGAAACTGTTGAGGTCGACCCACGTCGGCGCGACCTGTTCAAGAAAGGCAATGCCTTCGTCCACCCGGCCCTGCGTCAGCATGACATGCGCCAGCGCGTGATGCGCCCAGGGGTCGGCTGGCTCGATCTTCATCGCGCGGCGGGCGCTGGCTTCGGCCTGGTCCAGCAGGTGGCATTGTTCATAGCCAAAGGCGATCATGCCGTGGACGTAGGGCTCTGCCGCGCTTTCCGGCAGGGCGATCAACCCGGTGCGCAACATCGCCGGCGCGTCGCCGCGGTTGAAATGGTGGTATTGCAGCAGCTTGATCAACGCCAGGTCGCGGGGGTGCCGGCGCGCCAGCGACTCGCCCTGGTCCAGCAGCGCCGGGATGTCACCCTGCGCCCAAAGCCGGGTCAGGCGGACCAGCGCGGCTTCGCGGTCGGTGACCTGCCCGGCCAGTGCCTCTGCCCGCGTGATGAACGCCTCGGCACGGCCCGGTGCTTCGGGCGCCTCCAGGAACATCCAGATCATCCCGGCATAGGTCTGGGCCAGACAACACCCGGGGTCGGCCTCTGCCGCGTGCAGAATGTTCACGGCCTTGGTGGTGTAGGACAGGAAGCCGTGGATGAAATCGTCGATGCCCTGCGCGGTGTCGGCACAGGTGCAGGTGATGGCGTTGCCATACCGGTCCGTCATGCCAGCGCCCCGGCGTGCAGAAGGATGCGGTCGGCCACCAGTTGCGGCGCGTCCCAGTGCAGGGAATGGCCGCAGTCCGGCAGCACCTCGACCCGCAGACCCATGGCTTGCAGCGCATCGCGGTTGGGTTCCGGCGGAATCAGTGCGTCGGCCTCGGCCAAAAGCGCCAGACCTGGTACGGGAATCCGTTCGGGCAAGCTGCGGATATCCAGCCGCGCCAGCGACCGGGTCTGGTGTTTCATCGCCTCAAGGCTTTGCAGGTACGGATAGCTCAGGCTGGCGGCGAGTGCGTCTTCGACGCCCTGCCTGTCCCAGAAGAACTGATCGCCGAACAGCCACGGGAACAATGCCCGCAGCCACAGGTCCTCGGGCCCGGTTTCGCGGATCAGGCACAGGGTGTGGAACACGGTCGGGATGCGCGCGGACGGCAGCGGAGTGGACCCGAGCACCGTAATGCTGGCCAGGTGATCGGGCGCAAGCCCCGCCAGCACCATCGCCACAAGCCCGCCCATGGAATGGCCCACCACATGCAGCCGGTCGTGGCCAAGATCGCGAGACAGCGCCAGAAGGTCCCGCGCAAACCCCGCCAGCGTGATCGGCGCATCCCAGGGCTGCGTCCGTCCCGCGCCGGGCGGGTCGGGCATGATCAGGGTGAACCGGTCGGACATAAGCGGGACCAGAACCGACCAGCTGGCATTGTCGCTGAGCATGCCGGGGATCAACAGCATCGGCGGCCCGCTGCCCGCGATTTCATAGTGCAGTTTCAGGTGCGGAAGGGCGAATTGCGGCATGGGGCGGCTCCGGCAGGTATGGCGCGCATGGAACCCCGGCGCGGCGCGCGGGTCAACCCGGCAGCTCTGACCGGAAGGTCGGCAGCGTATCGCCGGGGGCCGGCGTTGCCTCCCACACCGCGCGGGCAATCGCGCGGGACAGGCAGACCGACGCCGCGTGGCCCAGGTAGGACAGTTGAACGGCGGGCAGGTCCAGCGGTTTTGCCCCGCTGGCGGCAGCAAAGACCAGATCGCCGTCATGGGGCGAATGGGCGGGCACGATGGCGCGCGCGATGCCATCCTGCGCGGCGGTGGCCAGCCGCTTGCACTGCGCCTTGGTCAGTTGCGCGTCGGTCGCGACGATGGCGATCGTGGTGTTGCCCTGCTGCGCCATGGCGTGGGCCTTGCGGCTGGCAGGCAGCGGTTGCAGCCCGGGCGCGGGATCGGTGCCCAGACCGCCGAATTCATGGCCCACCTCGAACGGGGCTGCCCAGAAATGCCGGCCCGACGGCGTGGCAACGCTGCCCATCGGGTTGGCCACGACAAGCGCGGCGACGGTCAGGCCATCGGCCAGCACCAGCGACGCGGACCCAAGCCCGCCCTTGTGCATCGCCGTCTGCGCGCCTGTGCCTGCGCCATGGCTGCCGATGCCGAATACCGTGCCCGCGTCTTCATACGCGATGCGGCCAAGCGCGGGATAGGGGTTGACCGACCACGTCTTGTCGCCGCCATTCAGCAGATCGAAGATGATCGCCGCCGGGGTGATGGGAACGCGCACGGAATGCACGGCGAAGCCGCGGCCGGCCTCCGCCAGCGCCTCCATCACGCCCTGCGCCGCGGCAAGACCAAAGGCGCTGCCGCCGGACAAGACCAGCGCATCGACACCCTCAACGCTTTTGTCGGGTTCCAGAAGATCGGTTTCCCGCGTGCCCGGCGCGCCCCCCATAACGCTGTAGCTGGCGGAAAACGGCATATCGGACGTCAGCACGGTGACCCCCGATTTCAGAACCGGGTCAGCGGCGTTGCCGACGCGAAAGCCCGCGATGTCGGTGATCAGGTTCAAGGGGCCGGGGCGCATGGTGTCTTGGGTCCTTCATTCGGCTGTGCTGAGTGTACAATCCCTGTGCCCGCGCCGCTGCGCAAGGGTGCGCAGACCGGCGGACGCAAATAGACCCCGGCGACGGAGCTGCACCGGGGTCCACGTGCCCTGGACTGGGGGGAAATCAGCCCTTGGCATCCCCTTGCTGGGGGATCGCATCGATCGAGAAACTTCGGATGATCACCGAATCCTCGATCTTTTTCAGTTGCAGGTTAGCCTCGAAATACTTGCCTTGGTCCATCAGGGTCTGGGCCTTTTCAAGCTGGTCAGAGGTGTCGGCCACCGGCAGCAGCGCCGCCGAAACGTTCACGTCGACCGATGCCAGCCTCAGGGTTTCCAGCGCCTGGTCGGTATTGCCTTGCTTGATCTGGTCGCCGGCCTGGTTCAGCGCCTGCGTGGCATCTTCGCTGGGCACGAAATTGTCGCTCAGCACCATCGACATGTCGAACGGCAAATAGCGCGCAGCGTTGTCGGGCATCTCGGTATCGCCGATGGTCAGGTCGTTCAAACCTTTCTCGGCGACGTTAAACTCTTCCGTTGCCTTGGTCAGACGGGCCTTGGCCTCGTCAATGTTGTTGTCAAACAGGGCCAACCTTGCGGCGCGGGCATTGACCACGGCGTTCAGCGCCTCGTCCGCGGTTTTCAGCATGGCAGACTGTGTCTTGTAACTCGGCGCGGTCACCGGTGCGGGGTCGGTGGTCGCCGCGTATGCGGTGATCGCCGATGTTGACAGCAACATGGCAACGGCCACGGATTTCAGGACGGTGTACGGTTTCATATCCGGTCTCCTTTTCGGAAGCGATGACCAGGGATATGCGCCGCGTCCTTGTCCCCAGCCTTTGCCAGAGATTACAGATTTCCAATGTGCCCCCCGGGCGGTGGCCGCGGAGGGCACATGCAATCAGATACAGCGACCGCCGTCCACTTCCATCGCGACGCCGGTGATCATGCTGGCCTCGTCCGAACACAGGAAACAGGCGGCGTTGCCCAAATCCTCGGGTGTGGAAAACCGCCCGATGGGAATGGTGGACAGGAATTTCGCCCGCATTTCCGGCGTATCCTCGCCCATGAAGCTGGCCAGAAGCGGCGTTTCCCCCGCCACCGGGTTCAGCGCGTTGACCCGCACGCCTTCGGGCGCGAGTTCGACGGCCATGGCGCGGGTGGCGGTGATCATCCAGCCCTTGGACGCATTGTACCAGTTCAGCCTGGGTCGCGGCGATACCCCGGCGGTAGAGGCAATGTTCAGGATCGCACCGGTCTTGCGCGATTTGAAATGCGGTACCAGTGCCCGCGCGGTCAGGAAGACCGACTTGCAGTTGACCGCGAAGACCCGGTCGAAATCGTCCTCGGTCACCGTTTCCATCAGCGCGGGCAGATGGGTGATGCCGGCGTTGTTGACCAGGATGTCGACATGGCCCATCTGGTCGAGCGCGGCAAAGGCCATGGCGTTGACGCTGTCGCCATCGGCGACGTTGACGGTCTGGGCAAGGCCGCCCACCTCTGCCGCGATGGCGGCGGCGGCATCTGCGTTGATGTCGGCCACCATGACGCGCGCGCCTTCGGCGGCGAACTTGCGCACGATGCCCGCGCCGAAGCCTGACCCCCCGCCGGTGACGATGGCGGTTTTTCCTTCAAGTCTAATGGTCTGTCCTTTTCAGTAAGTCGCCCGGCCGCCGGACTGGTCAAACACCGCGCCGGTGGTGAAACTGGCCTCTTTCGACGCCATCCAGCACACCATCGAGGCGATTTCGTCGGTGGTGCCGAACCGGCCCATCGGGATTTTTGATTTCATGTAGGCGATGAATTCTGGCGTCATCTGGTCGAGAATCGCGGTTTCGACCACGGCGGGGGCGACGGCATTCACCGTGACCCGCGTGCCGGCCAGTTCCTTGCCCAGAGATTTCGTCAGCCCGATGACCGCCGCCTTGGACGTGGAATAGGCCGGGGCGTTGGGGTTGCCCTCTTTCCCGGCGATCGACGCGATATTGATGATCCGGCCATAGCCGCGATCCTTCAGGATCGGCGCGGCGGCCCGGTTGCAATAGAAAACGCCGTTCAGGTTCAGGTCCATGACCCGGTGCCAATCCTCTACCGGGTAGTCCCAGGTGGTCAGGTTCGGCCCGGTGATCCCTGCCGAACACACCACGATATCCAGCCCGCCCATCGCGTCGGCGTCGGCCTGCATCGCGGCGGAAACGGCCTTGGGGTCGGTGACGTCGATCTGCCGGCCGCTGATCCCCGCCTGCTGCGTGACCCGGTCCAGCGCCGCCGGGCTGATGTCCCAGATCGTGACGTGCGCCCCTTCCGAGGCAAGCCGGCGGGCAATCGCCTCGCCGATCCCAGAGCCGCCGCCGGTGACAACAGCGCATTGGCCGTCGAAACGGTTTTGTATCATGAAAATCCTCCCTTGGCGGCCAAGGTTTCGCAAATCCTTGCGCCCGGCAAGAGGGATTGCGCCCGCCATTGCGGCGCGATTGAACGACAAAGCCGAACAATCACTGTTTTTTGTTTCCCGCTGCAGCCATAATGAGGACAAAATTGCCGCATAAACCAAGCCAACGCGGCCTCGCGTGATTGAGGACCGGAGCAGTTTCAGGGCCAGCGGATGCTAGAGTTCGACAATGTCAGCAAGTCCTTCTGGACAGGAACCCAGCGCAAGGTGATCCTTGACCGTGCGTCGTTCCGCGTCGACCTGGGGGAATCCTTGGGTATCCTCGCCCCCAACGGCACCGGCAAGACCACGATGATCCGCATGATGGCCGGGCTGGAAAAGCCCGACGAGGGCGAAATCCGGCGCGGGTGCCGGGTATCGTTTCCGCTGGGCTTCATGGGGGGCATCGTCACCAAGATCTCGGCCCGCGAAAACGCCCGTTTCATCGCGCGGCTTTACGGTCTGGACCCGGACTACGTCGAAGCGTTCTGCCGCTGGCTGTGCGGACTGGGCGAATATTTCGACCAGCCGGTCGGGACCTATTCCTCGGGGATGCGGGCGCGGTTCTCGTTCTCGCTGATGCTGGCGCTGGATTTCGATATGTATCTGATCGACGAAGGCATGCCGAATTCGACCGACGTGGAATTCAACCGCAAGGCCGGGGATATCCTGGCCGAAAGACTGCGCAGCACGACGATCATCATCGTGTCGCACCAGCCGGAAATCCTGCAGAAATTCGCCCGCAAGGCGGCGGTTTTGATGGATGGACGGCTGCATATGTTCGAAACACTGGAAGAAGCGAAACAGCTCTATGACTACGAAACCCAAAGCTAAGAAGTTTCGCATCCGCCGAACCGCCACCAGCTCTTCCGCGGCGGCAGATATACCCGATGCGGACGCCACCGAAGACATCCCGCGCGCGCCGTTGCGGTTGGAAACCAGCGACCGCGCGGATACCGAGGCAACCGCCCAGTCCGGCGAAGTGACATCGGCCCGGGAGGTCGAGACCGAAACCGATATCGATTCGATCCGGCGTGAAGGGCTGACTGGTCGCCAGCTGCGCATGGCGCGGCGCGTGGCCCAGAAACACGGGCTGGCACCAACATCGGATTTCGACGCCGTCCGGCTGTTGCGCGCCAAGGGGATCGACCCGTTCCAGCGCACCGCGACGCTGGAACTGGTGGTGCCCCAGGCGACGCAGGAGAGTGCTGCACAGCAACCGCCGCAGCCACCACAGCCGGGCCGGGTCCAACTGCCGCAGACGATCCAGACGGCGCAGCTTCCGTCGACCCAGCTGTCACTTGAACCGGACGAAAACCCCGCAGAACGCCGCGCGGCAGAGATCACCCGCATCCAAAAGGATATCGCGAAGCGCCGCCGCAAGAAGATGGCGCTGCTGATGACGCGGCTGGCGTTCTTCGTGTTTTTGCCGACGATCCTGGCCGGCTACTATTTTTATGTCGTGGCGACGCCGATGTATGCCACCGATTCAGAATTCCTGATCCTGAAGAACGATGGCGGCGGTGCCATGCCCAGCCTGCTGTCGGGCACCCAGTTCGCCACCAACCAAGATGCCATCGCAGTGCAATCCTACCTGCAATCCAAGGACGCCATGCTGCGACTGGACGAAGACGAAGGATTCAAGGCGCATTTCAGCCAGCCCGGTATCGACCCCATCCAGCGGCTGTCAGACTCTCCGTCGAACGAAGAGGCCTACAAGGTCTACAAGCGCAACGTCGAGATCGCCTATGACCCGACAGAAGGGGTGATCAAGATGGAGGTTATCGCCGCCGACCCGGAAACCGCAGCGGAATTTTCCCGCGCCCTGATCGGCTATGCCGAGGATCGGGTCGACAACCTGTCGCTTCGCAAACGGTCGAACGCGGTGTCGGACGCCGAAGAAGGCCTGATCGCGGCGCAGAACGCCCGCTTCGATGCACAGGAAAAACTGGTGCGCCTGCAGCAGGAAGGCGCAATCGTGGACCCCGAGGGTCGGATCACAACCCTGCGCGGACAGATCAACAACATCGAAGTGCAGTTGCAGGAAAAGCGGCTGGAACTGGCCGCGCTGCTGGACAACCGTCGCCCGAACGAAGCCAAGGTCGACGGCGTGCGTGGCGACATTCGCCGATTGGAAAACCTGCTGGCCGATCTGAACGGACAGATGACGAATGCGTCCTCCGGATCGGATTCGCTGGCCGAACTTGCGGTGCAAATTCAGTTGGCACAAGCCGACCTAGCCACCCGGGACCTGATGTTGAAGGCGGCGCTGGAACGGCTGGAAACCGCACGGCGCGATGCCGACAGCCAAGCGCGTTACCTGACAACGTCTGTCGTCCCCGTTGCGTCCGAAGACCCCAGCTATCCGCGCAAGTTCGAAAATACGATCCTGGCGTTCATGATCTTTGCGGGCATTTACCTGATGGTGTCGCTGACCGCATCAATCCTGCGTGAACAAGTGTCGTCGTGACATAAAAAGAAGGGCGGTTTGATCCGCCCTTCCGACACCACTTACACACACTCAGATTTTCAGGAACGGCTGCGCAAGCCGGGGCAGCAAGCCCTTGAACCGCAGCGGCGCGTCGGTGACCGCAAGGCAGATGCAATCCTCGGAAATATCGGCAACCGGCAGGTGCTCGACCTCCTCGTCGGCCACTTCGATATCGCCGCGCGCAAAATAGCCCTCTTCATCTGCAAAGGCCCCTTGCAGTACCAAGGTCAGTTCCAGGCCATTGTGGCCGTGGTCCGGCACCGCCACACCGGCAGGGATATATAGAAGCCGCGCGCTGGCCTCGGGCGAGGTTGGCAAAATCGCCTGTTTCACGCCCATCCCGGCAGAACGCCATTTCACGTTGTCGAGCGACCCGCCGACATAATCCAGCACCGGCGCAGGCAGCGTCTTGTCACGGGGGCGCACGGGGGCGGGTTCGACAGGGGTCGCGCCTCGGATCAGTGCCATCGCGCCATCAAGGCAGCTGTCAGACACCGGTGTGGCGCTCGTGCCTTCCAGAACCTCGCCACCCACGGCATCAAAGCTTGCCAGGTGGGCGCGACATTCGTCGCACAGGGAAAGATGTGCCGCGACGATCAGGTTGAACGCCTCGGGAAGGCTGCCCGAGGAATACCCCATCAGCAGCGCGTCGGTCAGGTGGTGTTTAATCGTCATGGTCTTCACTCACTTCATCGCGTGGCGCAGGCGGTCCAACGCGAGCCGGATGCGGGATTTGATCGTGCCGAGGGGCAGGCCGGTCTGTTCGGCGATTTCGCTATGCGACAGATCCCCGAAATAGGCTTTTTCGATCAGCTCCCTCTGCTTGTCGGGCAGGCTCGCAATCGCCTGCCCCAGTTTCTTGCTTTCCTGCTGGAACTCCAGGACGTCGGCCTGATCAGGCTCGGCCTCCGGACCCCAGGGCAGGTCTTCTGGTTCTGGTCGCCGCTGCTTGCGCAGGGCGTCGATCTTGCGGTTGCGGGCGATGGTGAACACCCAGGTCGCCACGCTGGCGCGGGACGGGTCGAACAGGTGCGCCTTGTGCCATACCGTCGCCATCACCTCTTGCGCGCATTCCTCGGCAAGCGCCGAATCCGCCCCTGATCGCATCAGGAACGCCTTCACCCGCGGCGCATAATGGTTGAACAGCGCGACGAAGGCGTCCTCGTCACGCTCGTCGCGAATCCGGCGGATCAATGCCACCATCTGCACGCCAGCTTTGTCTTCGTTCGAACGATCCACTGTCTTTCCAGCCCCAGTCATGCCCCTGGCATCGCGCATCGACCGCACGGTGGCAACGGGCGCAACGTCACAGGACGGGTCAGGGGCGCATACTTCGAACATATGTGTTCTACGGGCGGCGCCCCGGGTTGGATCACCGGGATCAAATTTTTTTCTTCACTGGCCTTTTCAGGACCGCCTGCCTATGCATCCGAAAAAAGGAGCCCCCCATGTCGCAGATCACGCTCATCCGTCACGGCCAGGCAAATTCCAACGCCCGAACCGAGGACGACTATGACCGGCTGAGCGAACTTGGACATCAGCAGGCGGCCTGGCTGGGGGACTATTTTCGGACCTCGGGCGAACGCTTTGCGCGGGTCTATTCCGGTACCCTGCGCCGCCACGTGGAAACCGCGCAGTCGATGGGCATCGGGGCAGAGCCGGTGCAGGATCCTCGCCTGAACGAGCTGGCCTATTTCACCATGGCCCAAGCGATGCAGGCCCAGCACGGCGTGCCGATCCCCAAGGACCGTGAGGAATTCCTGACGCATCTGCCGCTGATGTTCCGCACCTGGCAGGAAGACCGGCTGACCGATATCCCCGAAACTTTTGCCACGTTCGAGACCCGCGTGCGCGCGGCTCTGACCGAAATCGCCGATGGTCACGGACCGGCGCTGGTGGTGACCTCGGGCGGTCTGATCGGCATGGCGATGCGGGTGACAATGGGGTTGGACCTGCAGGCCATGACCCACGCCTGCCTCGCGATCCAGAACACCTCGGTCCACCGCTGGACGCGGCTGCCCGCCGGGCTTGCTCTGACCCAGTTCAACGCGCTGCCGCACCTCGACACGATCGAACGCCGTCACGCACAAACGCACCTTTAAGCCGGTTTGAAACTGCACTAGCGTGGCGCCCAAAAAGGAGTCCCGCCATGGTGCATCTGTGGGTGCGCGCCGAACAGCGCCCGAACGAAGAACGCGTGGGCGTTACGCCCGACGGCGTCGCCGCGCTGATCAAGGCCGGTATCTGTGTCACGGTCGAACACAGCGACGTGCGCGCCATCCCGATCGACGGCTATGCCGAAGCGGGCGCCGAAATCGCACCGCAGAACAGCTGGCCCAAGGCCCCTGCCGACGCGATCATCTTTGGCCTGAAGGAACTGCCCGAGGACGGCACCCCGCTGCCGCACCGCCACATCATGTTCGGCCATGCCTACAAGGGCCAACCCGCAGGCCAGCGCCTTTTGGCGCGGTTCGTGGCGGGCGGCGGCACGCTCTATGATCTGGAATACCTGGTCGACGAAGCCGGCCGCAGGGTCGCGGCCTTCGGCTATTGGGCGGGATACGCCGGTGCGGCGGTCGCGCTGAAATGCTGGGCCGCACAGCAAGCGGGCGGCATCTGCGGACCGGTCAGCACCTACAAGGATTCCGACGCCCTGCGCGCCGCGCTGACCGCCGATCTCGACGCCACCGGCAAACGCCCCACCGCGCTGATCATCGGCGCGCTCGGCCGCGTGGGCACCGGCGCCGCGGACCTGTGCACCGCGATGGGCATTGACCCCACCCGCTGGGACATGGCCGAAACCGCCCGTGGTGGCCCCTTCCCCGAAGTGCTGCAACACGACATCTTCTTCAACTGCATCCTGGCGCGCCCCGGCACGCCGGTCTTCGTGCCCGCCAGCGCGAAAACTGATCCCCGCGCCCTGTCGGTGATCGGCGATATCGCCTGCGACCCCGACAGCGATTTTTCCCCGATCAAGGTTTATGACCGCACCACCGACTGGGCCGAACCCGCTCTGCGCGTGCACGACGACCCGGTGCTCGACGTGACTGCCATCGACAACCTGCCGTCCTTGCTGCCCCGCGAATCCTCGGAAGATTTCGCGGCCCAGCTTCTCCCCTCGCTCCTGACGCTGACAGATCTTGACGCGGACGTCTGGGCGCGGGCCCATTCCGATTTCCTCATTCACAGCTCAAAGGTGCGCTCATGACGATCCACTGGTGTGGCACCGGCCTGTCGGCCGTTCCCGGACTTCGCCGCCTGATCCAGGCCGGTCACGAGATCACGGTCTGGAACCGGACCATCGAAAAAGCCCAGGACGCGGTCGGCGACCTGACCCAGCGCATCCAGGAATTCGACTTCGACGCGCTCAGCGCCGAGGTCCAGTCCGGCGACGTGATCGTGTCGATGCTGCCGGGCGACTGGCACGTCCCGCTGGCGGAACTGGCGATCTCCAAGGCCGCGCATTTCGTGTCCTCCTCCTACATTTCGCCGGAAATGCGCCGCCTGCACGCCAAGGCCCAACTGGCGGGCGTCTGCCTGATCAACGAGGTCGGGCTGGACCCGGGCATCGACCACCTGATGGCGCATCACCTTGTGGCCGATTATCGCGCGTCCAACGCCTGCGACGCCGACAACGCCCTGTCCTTCCTGTCCTATTGTGGCGGCATCCCGAAACATCCCAACGCCTTCCGCTACAAGTTCAGCTGGTCGCCGCTGGGCGTGCTCAAGGCGCTGCGCTCACCGTCGAAATCCATTCGCCATTTCACCGAACTGGACGTGAAACGCCCCTGGGACGCAATCAGCCACTACAGCGCGCCGCTGCCCGCCCCGGAAACCTTCGAGGTCTATCCCAACCGCGACAGCCTGCCCTTCATCGAGGAATATCACTTCGATCCGACGTGGAAGATCGAAACCTTCGTGCGCGGCACCCTGCGGCTGAACGGCTGGGCAGATGCCTGGACCGGGATCTTCGACCAGGTCGAAACCCTGTCTGATGCCGACCTCAAGGCGCTGTCAGAACGGCTCTGGGCCGACAACGCCTATGGCGAAGACGACCCCGACCGCGTGGTCCTCTGTGTGTCGCTCGAAGCGAGGCGCGATGGCGTACCCGTCTGGCACAAAACCTATGTCATGGACGCCTGGGGCGATGCCCGCGGCACCGCGATGGCGCGCCTCGTGTCGGTGCCGGTGTCCCTGGCGGTCGAGGCCGCGATGACCCGGGCCATACCGGTCGGCGTCTCCGCCGCGCCCAGCGATCCGAAACTCATCGCTCAATGGATGGGCGAAATCGACGTGTTGGCGCAGCATCTGATGATTGTGGATCACCTGGCCTGACCCGCAGGCCCGAGCCCTGCCTGCTGACCCGGGGCCAGCCCCATATGTCTTTGGCTTCACAAATACCTCGGGGGGATGGCGGCGCAGCCGCCCAGGGGGGCAGCGCCCCCGAACCCGCCCGGGCCACAGGCCCGGGCAAACCCTGCGCGCAGCCGAGGCTGCGCTCCGCTTACCAGCGGTCCAGCGCGTCCTCGTCTTCGTCTTTGGCCACGACCCAGTCAGCCCCGGCGGCGCTCAGTTCCTTTTTCCAGAACGGCGCACGGGACTTGAGGTAGTCCATCAGGTATTCCGCTGCCTCGAATGCGTCCTTGCGATGCGGTGCGGCCGTGGCCACCATCATGATGCGATCCCCTGGCGCCAACCGGCCGTGCCGGTGGATCACCAGAACATCACCCAAAGACCAGCGTTCGGCGGCTTTGGCCGCGATACCGGCAATCGCTTTTTCGGTCATCCCGGGGTAATGCTCGATCTCCATCGCCGTCAGGTCGCCGGTGGCCAGGTCCCGCACCACGCCGGTGAAGGTCACGATTGCGCCCATGTCACGGCGCCCGTGCGCAAACGCGGCCACCTCTGCGCCGATGTCGAAATCCGCCTCCTGAACCGCGATGCGCATGGCTCAGCCCCCGGTCATCGGCGGAAAGAACGCCACTTCACGCGCTCCGGCAAGGGGGGCATCGAAATCGGTCAGTTCCTGGTCCACCGCTACGCGCAACGCCGACAGATCGGCAAAGGCGGCGGCATAGCGGTCCTCGCGCGCGCGCAGTTCCGCGACCAGCTCCGACACAGTGGTTGCGCCGGTCTCCACGGTTTCACGCGGCAGCCCGATGCGTTCGCGCACCCAGGCAAAATACAGAACATCCATGGTCATCCTTTCAGATAGGGCGTCGCCTTGCGGAAATAATCCCACCCGGTGATCAGCGTCAGCACGGCGGCAATCCACAAAAGCACCAGCCCGCCGATTCCGGTCCAGACCATCCCGGCCTCTTTCCACCACAACCCGTGCAGGTCTTCCTCCTGCCCCGAGATGATGGCCTGGATGATCTCCGGGCTCATCCCGAAGGTCGACATGCCCAGGAAGTGTTCGAAAATACCCTGCGCGAACAGCACGGCAATGGCGATCATCTGCGCGGTGGTTTTCCACTTCGCCAGCTTTGTCACCTTCAGCGTACCTGCGGTGTCGCCAAGGAATTCGCGCAGGCCAGACACGAACACCTCCCGGAACAGAATGAAGGTCGCGGGCAACACCAACCAGGGCGACATCGACGAATAGCCAACGATCACCATCAGCGCGATCACCACCATCGCCTTGTCGGCGATCGGGTCCAGCATGGTGCCCAGTTTGGTCTGTTGTTTCCAAGCCCGCGCAAGATAGCCATCGAACCAGTCGGTCACGGCGGCGGTCACGAACAACAGCAACGCGCACCAATCCGCAAGCGGACGGCTGAAATACAGGAACATCACCGCGACGCCAGGCGCGGCAAGCAGCCGTATGACTGTCAGGATATTTGGTATGGTCCAGCGCATGCGCCACCTCTAGCGCGGATTGACGGGACAGGGAAGATGGCCCGCATCATCAGCGGCCTAGCGTGCCGCGATCCGCCGGGCAATCGCATCCAGGAACCGGCCACGCGCGGCAGGCAGCGGTTGCCCGCGCAACTGCGGTGCAAGCTGGTGTTGAAGAAAATGGCCGGTCGTCCCCAGCGCAGTCAGGATCTCGGCATCTGGCGCATCCCCCTGGCCCAGCAGGCAGGGCGGCAGCGGTAGCAACTGATCTGCCCACGGACCCGCCCCTGCGCGGGTCACCGCCCGCCCGGTGCGGGGCGACACGAACGCCAACCCCTCGGTCGCACCCGTGACCGCACATTCCGTCAGGTCCAGGCCAAAGCCCATCTCCTCGAGCAATGCCTGTTCCCAGCGCAAATAGGCCAGCGGCCACAGGTCGGTCTGCGGCAGCAGGTCCAGCAGCGTTTCGCTGCGCCGGTAAAGTGCGGGATGCGATTCGCGCTCGGGCAAGCAGAACGCCAGAAGGGCCACCACCGCACTCAGCCCCGCCAAGGCCAGCCTGTCGGACAGGATCGCCCCGGCACGGGCACGCTGCAATTCGACGGTGAAGGTGCCGATGTGATCCTCAAGCCGCGCCCGCCATGTCAGGTCCAGCTGTGCGCCCGGCTGCAAAATCGGTGCGATCTTGCGGCTGGTGCCCCCACGCACCACCCCGGCGTGACGGCCATGTTCCGGGCTGAATACCTCGATGATCGCGGCGGATTCGCCGTGTTTGCGGGTCGACAGAAGGATACCGGTGTCACGCCATTCCATGGCCGCAAGGTGAGCCGGAAACCGCCCCCGCACAAGGGGATGCGCCCCGTCTAGTGGATTGATCGCGACAAACGAGTCCGAATTGGGATTCCCATTTGGTGCTGGCCGTGCGAGTCATGCTGATGC